>CAMZLP010000120.1 GCA_947311535.1 uncultured Deinococcota bacterium
CTAAGCAAGCTAGCCAGATTATTTAAATGAGTAGCATAACTAGGATGATTTTCACCGATAGTTTTTTTATTAATTTCAATCGCCTGCCGATAAAGCGGCTCTACCTCTTCATAACGCCCCATGCTTTCAAGCAAGCCAGCCAGATTATTTAAATGAGTAGCATAACTAGGATGATTTTCACCGATAGTTTTTTCATCAATTTCAATCGCCTGCCGATAAATAGGCTCCGCTTCTTCATAACGCCCCATGTTTTTAAGCAAGCTGGCCAGATTATTTAAACCACTGGCATAATTAGGATGATTTTCACCGATAGTTTTTTTATTAATTTCAATCGCCTGCCGATAAAGCGGCTCCGCTTCTTTATAACGCCCCATGCTTCTAAGCAAGCCAGCCAGATTATTTAAATGAGCAGCATAATCCGGATGATTTTCACCGATAGTTTTTTTATCAATTTCAATCGCCTGCCGATAAAGCGGCTCCGCCTCTTCATAACGCCCCATGCTTTCAAGCAAGCTAGCCAGATTATTTAAATGAGTAGCAAAATTAGAATGATTTTCACCGAGAATACGATATTTTTCTAATATAGATCGAGCTAGGGAAAACTTGTTTTGCGAAATAGCATGACTGATTTCTGATTCTAGCTTATCCAATTTTTGGTTTTTATTGTTCATTCTAAGGTTTCCGTTTTGTTTTCATTTTTAAGGCCTTCAAGCAGTGTTCTATAGGGTGCTGGTGATATAAGTCTCTGAACAATCGTAATTAATAACCAAAAAAATGCTATTATAGCGAAGAACACAAAAAGAATGAACCACTGGTCGGCTTTTAATATCCAATTTTTAAAAGAACTGCTTAAAAGAGTAGTTATGAGAGTTAATAGCATTGTAAAAGGGGTAATCCAGCTTCTACGAGAATGAACACTTTTTTGATAACGATTTGCTGCAAGTTCGACTTTGTCAAAAGTTATTATCAGTAGTTCTTGGTCGGTATTAATGTGATATCCACCTACGTTAATAGATACTACATTATCTTCAAGATGGTTATTTGATTTGGTTATTTGATTAGTAGTAGATGTTTTAGCCATATTTCATTATATCCTCATGCCTTATTGCTGGGAAACTCTTCTTGATTGACGACTATTGCCAATTCAACCAATTTACTTAATAATTTGTATGTAACAGAACAAGTCAATAATCGGTATTCATCTTTTGCTTGGGGCTTGGCTAATTTTTCTAAAAATATCTTTTTAGGTTCTTCGCGGTCGGTAAATTTTCTTTGGGCTTTATGTGCCATACTCGAGTATAACATTTTGTTAGAAATGGAACTAAGCTATTTAAGTAATTTAATGTATTCATCATGCGAACCTATCCAAAACCATAAAAAACCATCTTCTACACGAATTGCTAAGGAGCGATAGCTGTCATTTACACGAACTGACCACAAAGAAACCACTTTTTTAAAATGTAGTGATGGGTGATGCGGGTCTTGTTCAAGTAATTTAAATTGCTTATCAGCTTGTTTTTGTAAATCTTGAGATAGCTTTTTATAGTATTGCCAAAATTTAGGGTTCGCATAGTGTTCAAATAGCATTACAAGTAACTAGTCTTTAGCTAATTTTGTTACTCGTCCAGCTTTGTAATCTGCTTTGGCTTGATTAATCAAGTAATCTAATTTACCAGTTTTTGAGTCTTCAAAAATTTCTTGTTCCCAAGCATCTAGTGGTTCTGTTTGTGCTAATAGATTATAGACAGCCTTAAGCAAGTCATCATCTATATAGGGCAGTTGTTTGTTAATATGCTCAATGGTTTCTTGTCGATTCATATAGTTATTCTAGCAATTTTTGTTGTGATTGTGCGTTTTTAGTTATTACTTTTAGTTTTGCCTGCTATTACTAGGGCATTTTGATTTATAGCATTTTCACGAGATACATCCCCATTAAAAACTTGTAGGGTGCAATAAGCGTTAGCGACATGCACCGCTTATCATCATAAAAGAACTTACAAAAGCATTTAAAAAATCTTAACTATTGCTCAGTGAGTGGAGCTTTAGCCTTGGTTCCGACTCAGGATTTCAAGATTTTATGATTAGATTTATTAAAAATACCATGCCATTTTATTCTGACTTAGCTTATCAAAATTCTGATGGGGGATTATAATGAAATTTATTCTTCGTTTAATAATCCCATCAATTAAAAAATAAATCTAAGCTCCAAAGGTGTTTCTTAGTTCTCGCTTTAGAGTCTTGCCTGCGCTCGAGCGTGGAAAATTAGCCATAAATATTACTTTGGACAATTTTTGATAACGTGCTTTTAGTCCTTAATTGACTCATTCTTTTTGCTCTATTTCAGTAATATCATGGTTTCTTATAATAATAAGCAGTCATATACATTCCTCAGCCTCCTATCTTCTTAATTCTTACTTCTATCAAATTAAACAGATATCTCGTGAGGGTATTATGCAAGGACAAAGCATGCTTTGTCCTTGCATAAAGTTGTTAAGACTTTTTAAGATTGATTGTAAAAACTTTGCCTTCAATCTCAAGATTTTCAGAATGGCTATTAGCTATTTCTTGGTTTATTAAAATTTTATCAGCTAAAACCTCAAAGGCTATAATATCTTTAAATGCTTCGATGGCAGCAAGTACTTCTGCTTTAGCTGTTAGAGCTAAGTTTATATGGTCAGAAACCTCTAAACCAGCAGTTTTACGAGCATTTTGAATTAAGCGGATTATATCGCGAGATAACCCTTCTTGAATTAGTTCGGGGCTAAGCGTGGTATTTAGGGCAGCTAAATAACCTCTATCTTCGACCGCAGAATAGCCGTCAGGGCTTTGAGCTTCTAATAAAAATGCTTCTGGTTCAAAGCTGTGCTCTTGGCCTGCTAGCTCTATAATAGTATTTTTACCATCACGGATATTAGCTGAGATAGTTTTTCCATCAATATTGGCTAGTTGTTTACGCATTTCCGGAATTAGTTTACCCAAACGCTTGCCTACTAAAAACAAATTTGGCTTAACGCTGTAGTCTACAAAGTCGGCATGGACATCTAAATAGCTAACTTTTTTAACATTTAATTCTTCTAAGATTTGATCTTCTAAGTGCTTTAGGCCTGCTAGCTCTTCGGTGCTTTTTACTCTTACTAATACTTCTGGCAATGGTTGACGAATTTTGACTTTAGAGGCATTTCTGGCACTGCGTCCTAGCTCAACTATTTTTATTAACGCAGTCATATCACGTAGTAAATCTTTATCAATCAAATTCTCATCATATTCTGGCCAAGCAGCCAAATGCACGCTCTCTGGGGCGCTAGTATCTTGGCTGAGTACTAAGTTTTGATAAAGTTCTTCGCTAATAAATGGAGCCATTGGAGCTATGAGTTTAGTTATTACAACTAAGGTCTCATATAGGCTTTTATAAGCCGAGAGTTTATCGGTATCGCTTTCTGATTTCCAGAATCTACGGCGGTTACGGCGGACATACCAGTTGCTCAAATCATCAACTACAAAGTCACGAATAGTTCGAGTGGCATTTGTAGGGTCGTAGTTATCTAATAAATTACTGATGTCTTTTATTAGCTTATGAGTTTTGGCAACTAACCAGCGGTCAATTTCTGGTCTATTATCAATTGCTACTGTTTGTTTTAAATCGGGTTTATCTAGGTTGGCATAGAGCACAAAAAAGCTATAGCTATTCCATAAGGTTAAAAAGAAATCACGCAGGGTTTCATTGACCAAATTAGCACTAAAACGCTTTGAATCTCCGGGTGGGCTCGAGGCGAACAAGTACCATCTAAGAGCATCAGCGCCTTGGACATTTAATACCTCCCAAGGGTCGACAATATTGCCCTTGCTCTTAGACATCTTTAAACCTTTTTCGTCTAAAATATGCCCTAAGCAGATTACATTTTTAAAATCGGAAGTATCAGTTGCTATACCTTTTTGAGCTAATACTCCTGCCGCGCGCCCTGTTTTTGGGTCGCCAGAATCGCTTAGCAAAGTTGCTACGGCATGCTGAGAATAAAACCAGCCCCGAGTTTGGTCTATGGCTTCGCAGATATAATCTGCCGGAAAATTATCAACAAATTTATCTTGGTTTTCAAAAGGATAATGCCACTGGGCATAAGGCATACAGCCTGATTCAAACCAGACATCGACCGTATAGGGCAAGCGTGTGTAAGTTTCTCCGTCTATTTCAAAACTGATTTCATCAACATAGGGTCTGTGCAAATCCAATTCTTTTAAATCTTTGCCCGTCAACTCTTCTAATTCGGCGATGCTACCAATGCAATGATTTTTACTACCATCTTTATTAACCCAAATTGGTAAAGGAGAGCCCCAATAGCGTTCTCTACTCAGTGCCCAATCTACGTTATTCTCGAGCCATTTGCCAAAGCGGCCATTTTTTATTTTATCTGGATACCAGTTTATTGCTTGATTATTAGATATTAATTTGTCTTTGACTAAGGTAGTTTTGATATACCACGAGCTTTTGGCAAAAAATAGCAAGGGGGTATCGCAGCGCCAACAAAATGGATAGGTGTGCTTAAGAGTAGTTTCGCGGAACATTAGATTGTTATCTAATAAATCTTTAGAAATTAACTTATCAGCTTTTTTATAAAAAATACCAGCATAGGGGCCTATCTTTTCATTAGAATCTAAAGGCATGACCTCTGGGTAAATTTCGCCAGATAGATTTACCGAAAACAAGGTAGGAAAAGCATATTTTTTGCCTAATTCCAAATCACCATAAGCAGGAGCCAAGTGTACAATGCCAGTGCCATCATCAAGGCTTACAAACTCATCACTGATAACTCTGTAGGCGGTACTTATATCTTCATTAGCAGGAATGTGTGCTTTTAAGATTGGCTGATAATTGACCCCTACCAAATCTGAGCCCTGAAAGCTTTTTATAATTTTGTAATTATCTTCGCCAAAGACTGTTTCTAATAAATCAGTTGCCAAAATATACAAATCGCTATCTTCACTGTTATATCTTTTTGCTGCTTCTACCAAAGAATATTGGGCATCATCTTTGACAGCCAAGCCACTATTGGCGGCTAGGGTCCAAGGAGTTGTTGTCCAAGCCAAAAAGTAAACTTCTCTATCTTTATTTTTGACTATGTTTTTGCTAACAAGATTTTCTAGATTGGCAGGAAATTTAGGAAATACTGAGGGGTCTTTGGTATCATCTTTATAACCCTGAGAGACCTCATGATCAGCCAAGCTAGTATTGCAGCGGGGGCAGTGCATGGTTACTCGGTAATCCTCTTTTAAAAGTCCGCGCTCCCACAAGGATTTCATAACCCACCATGTAGACTCGATATAGTCGTTTTCGTAAGTGATGTAAGCATCTTCTAAATCTACCCAAAAGGCAATTCGTTCGGTCATTTCATTCCACTCTTGAATGTATTCAAAAGCAGATTCTTTGGCTAGTTTATTAAACTTGGCGATGCCAAACTTCTCTATATCTTTTTTGCCGGTAAAGCCTAGCTTTTTTTCTATCTCTAGCTCCACTGGTAAACCGTGGGTATCCCAGCCGCCTTTGCGGTTTACATGGTAGCCGCGCATGGTTTTATATCTAGGAAAAACGTCTTTAAACGCTCTAGAAATAACATGGTGTACTCCTGGTTTTCCGTTGGCGGTTGGTGGGCCTTCATAGAAAATATAATTTCCATTAGGCGCTTCTTTTTGCATAGACTTTTTGAAGATGTCTTGTTTTCTCCAGAACTCGATTTGGTTTTGCTCGAGCCTAGGGAAATTAACCTGGCTTGGAAGTTCTTTGAACATAATTTCATAGGGAGTATTTTCCCTAATCTCCTTTCGCTTAAGGCAATAAAAAAGCCCCGCATACTGAATTAGTATTGGGACGTTAAATTAACGTGGTACCACCCAAATTCGCTAAAGCACCTCACGATGCTTGCCTTTAGTACTAGTCAAAAAGAATAGTACATCGCTATTACGCGCGATTCGCGTCTTTGCTTAGTCACGTAGTTTTCAGCAAAGCAGCTCGAGGATGATTTTACCTCTGTCATAGCAGCCGAGCTTGCACCGTCCTCGGTTCGCTTTATATATACCTGTTTCAGAGGCTAATTGTTCCTGTCTTAGCCTGTTAAAGTTATGGCTTCGCTTTACAAATAGCCATAAACCTGCTTATACTTAAGTTAGCAGTAGACTTTGATATAAGTCAATAGGCTTCTGTACCTTTACAAACAATATGATTTTATCTTAAAGAATTTAAAATCACTAAAATTAAAGGAAATTGTTTTTGGTACAAATAATACAACTGTGTTTTTATGAATATAAATAATGAATAAAATTAGAATTAATAACAATCAAATTATTCTTTATGTCTTTGTGCGATTGAGAATTTGCCGCTAAAAAGGAGAAACAAAATGGCTGAAGCAAGAAAAGATACAAAAAAAAGGTAACAAGAAGACGTAGTACAAGTACAGAAAAACCCAAAACACCTAGCAAAGTACCTACCAAAGCGACAGCTAAAATAGAAGAGCCTGTAGAGGATAAAAAATTAGAAAACCCCAAAGAAAATCCTAAAAGAAAAACAGTCAAGAAAACACAAGCAAGCCGCCAAATTAAAAATAAGGCTCCCGAAAAAAAACCAAAAATAGCTAAAGTAGAAGAAAAAACCGAAACAAAAGCAGAACCTAAGAATAAAAAACAAACAAGAAATAAATCACCAAAAACCCAAACAACTAAAAGAACCAGGAAAACAAGGCCCAGCGCACCTGGATTAACTTTTAAAGATTTACAAGCAAAAATACTCGCAGAATTACATCTTTTAGCCAAAGAGATGGATATTGAAGACTATCGTGAATTTGAAAAAGATGATTTAGCTATTTTGATTTTAGAAAAACTTGCTATAGCTGATGGTCATAAAATTGCAAAAGGATATTTAGAAATATCATCTGATGGCTATGGCTTTTTGCAAGAATCAATGTTACAAGATGATACTCGCTCTGTTATTGTTTCGGCTGGCTTAATTAAAAAGTTTAAGCTTCGTACGGGTGATTATATTTTAGGTAAATCACGCCGTCCTCGTGATAATGAACGTTATGGTACTTTGATTCGGGTAGAAGCAGTTAATGGTAGCGATCCTTTTGTTGCTTCAAAACGACCAAGATTTGATGACTTGGTTCCGACCTTTCCTGAAACTAGAATAGTTTTAGAAAACGCTGTTGATGAGGTATCAGCTAGGGTTATTGATTTACTTTCACCAATTGGGCGAGGTCAACGTGGCTTAATTGTTGCTCCACCAAAAGCCGGCAAAACCACTTTGCTAAAAAATATTGCTAATGCTGTTGTTAATAATGAGCCTGATATTCAAGTTATAGTTTTATTAGTCGATGAACGCCCCGAAGAGGTAACTGACTTTAGAGAATCAGTTAGTGGTGTAACGGTAATAGCAAGTACTTTTGATGAGCCGCCTACAAATCATATAAGAGTTGCCAAATTTGTACACGAGCGTGCTCGCCGTGTGGTAGAAGATGGCGGTGATATTATGATTTTGTTAGATTCTATCACTCGTTTGGCTCGAGCAAATAACTTGGTAACCCCACCTACTGGTAGAACCTTGTCTGGTGGTCTAGACTCGTCGGCATTACATTGGCCAAAACGCTTTTTAGGAGCTGCAAGAAATATTCGTGGTGGTGGTAGTTTGAGTATTTTAGCAACGGCTCTAGTTGAAACAGGCTCGAGGATGGACGATGTTATATTTGAAGAGTTTAAGGGTACTAGCAATATGGAACTACATTTATCTAGAAAACTAGAAGAGCGTAGGATTTTCCCAGCAATAGATATCTTAAAATCTGGTACACGCCGTGAAGACTTATTGCTAAATGAAGAATCTTTAGCAAAAATGTGGCTCTTGCGCAAGGTTATTAGTGATATGGATCCATCAGAAGCTATGGAAATGCTCTTGTCGAGACTAAAAAGAACAAAGTCAAACGAAGAGTTTTTATCAACTTTGGGGCAAGGTTAAGTTAGATTTTATAAACAATTATATAAACTAAAATCAAACGAGTAATTTTTATCAACCTTGGGGCAAGGCTAGTGCTAGTCTAGCGCTTATGGTGCTTGGCACCAAAACATTAGATTAGTAAG
This sequence comes from uncultured Deinococcota bacterium, assembly GCA_947311535.1. GTDB lineage: Bacteria > Deinococcota > Deinococci > Deinococcales > Trueperaceae > CAMZLP01. The sequence continues at coordinate 8,113 of CAMZLP010000120.1, forward strand.
AGGTCTTTAGGTGAGAACGTTAGTAGCTTTTTTAATTATTATTTGCAGTACGGTAGTATTTGCACAATCTTATACAAACTATCAAGTTAAAACTGGTGATACCCTTTTTGATGTTGCCTTACAATTTGAAACTACGGTATCTAAAATTAAAGAGATAAACACTTTGTATGACTCAACTATTTATGTTGGTCAAGTATTAAAATTACCTGCAAGTTCATCTGCTCAGCCGGTGCTTAGCTCTTTTGCCGAGAGAATTACAAAGCATGTAGTAACTGCTGATGAAACTCTGGCTGATATTTCTGAAAAATATAATATCTCTATAGAATCTTTAAAGAAATCAAATCCAGAACTTGTTGATTTAATAGAGGCTAGCCCTTTGGTAATTTCCACTCAGATTCTTATTCCACCTGCTGAGGGGATTTTAATTAGTTTTAGTGATTCTGACAATATTTTGAGCTTGGCTTTGAAAAATGGCTTAAAACCTGTAGATTTGCTAGATGCTAATGGCTTAACTAGTGTAAGTGAAGTTGTGATTGGTCAAGTTTTATATATTCCTGATAGATCGGTCGTAGCACTTACTAATAATCCTTTTAGAGGTATTGGTGGTAGTGATAAAGAAGAAGAAGAGAGTTTTAGTTCTAATATTTCTACTGCTACATATAGCTGGCCTTTATCCGGTCGCTTAACCTCGGCATTTGGAAGAAGAAATATTTCTGTGGGTGGTAATACCTTTCATAAAGGAATTGATATAGCAGCACCAAGTGGTACGCCTATTCATGCCGCACAATCGGCTCGAGTCAGTTTTAGTGATTGGAGTAATACCTATGGCTGGGTAATCTTTTTAGAACATGATGATGGCTCACAGACTAGATATGCTCATATGTCTGCTATGGCAGTAGTAGCAGGCGACTATGTCGAACAAGGGCAAATAATAGGCTATGTAGGCTCTACTGGTGCATCTACTGGCCCTCACTTGCATTTTGAAATTCGTATTAATAAAACTCCTGTAAATCCAATGTCGTATTTGCCGCAGTAATTTTGATTTGGCATTATTTATAAAATTATAGCTAAATTAAAATAAGATGAGCTAGTATTTTTCTAAGAGCTACAATTAAGGGTTTTTAGTGTTTTGCTAAGCCTATTTTAGCTAAAGCTGATACTAGCTCTTATGGCAAATAATAGCAAGCTTAGTTAACTATTTGTCTTATCCGAAAGTATTTCTAAAGTTATTTTCTTTGCTCATTATTTAGAGTTTCATAGTCTACAACTTTAGCTTTTTTGGTTTCTGGTTTTTACTCATTTGATATTGATAATAAAACTAGTAAGAACGGCTTTTTTTTGGTTTGGGTACAAAAGTACTTTGACTATACAACTTGTACAGACAAGATAAAGTTTAAAAGCTAAACTATTTTTATGTTTCGAGTTTTACTTGTATACCAAGATATTAATACTCAATCTTTACTTAAAGATAAATTTGAGCAAGAAGGCTTTGAAGTATTTATCCATAGTGATTTAAATATAATGCTCGAGCAATCATTTGACATCTTAATTTGTGAAGATGATTTAGAAATTAAGCCCAAGCTAGATATTCCTATAGTAAAGATTGCTAAATACTATACAAATATTAAAGACTCGAGCCTGTTAGCATATGTAAATAAGCCATTTAGACCAACAGAAGTTATATTAAAAGCTAGATTATTAGCCAGAAGCAAGTTTGGAATAAATACTAATAATGTAAGAAAAACTGCTTAGGTGTTTTGAGGGCTTGCAAAAGAAGCAATTCTTAAGTATACTTGCTTGCTGCATCGGGGCGTAGCGCAGTCTGGTTAGCGCACCTGTTTTGGGAACAGGGGGTCGCAGGTTCGAATCCTGCCGCCCCGACCACCAATAATTGAAGATTATTATTATTAATAGTCTTCAATCATTTTTGCGGGAGTAGCTCAGTTGGTAGAGCATCAGCCTTCCAAGCTGAATGTCGCGGGTTCGAGTCTCGTCTCCCGCTCCACTTTTGAGGGGCTTCATTTTGTGAATTCCCTCAATAATTTAAGATTTTTATCTTAATATGCACCAGTAGCTCAGCTGGATAGAGCAACCGCCTTCTAAGCGGTCGGTCGAGGGTTCGAGTCCTTCCTGGTGCGCCAAAAGGTTTTATAGCCTTGTTGTCAAATTGTGTAAAGCAATTTGCATTTATAAGCAAAAAGTCTGATAGACTTATGCTTGCATGGTGGGTGTAGCTCAGTAGGTTAGAGCATCGGATTGTGGTTCCGAGGGCCGTGGGTTCAAATCCCATCACTCACCCCATCTTGCGGAGATGGCGGAATTGGTAGACGCGCTAGACTTAGGATCTAGTGCCGCGAGGCGTGTGGGTTCAAGTCCCATTCTCCGCACCACAAATTAGAGAGGCCTTTTGGCCTCTCTTTTTTATTGCCATTGTTATCTAACTGTTCACCCCAAGCTAATTTAAGAGGATTTATACTCAACTCAATTCATCTGTATCTTTTAACAGTAATAATACCAAACTCAAAAAACTTAGTTTTAGTTTGGTATTAATGTCAAACTGAAAAGTTGCAGATTGCAAAAGTCTAAATTATGAATCTGAGAAACAGACTGAGATTTTTTATAAGAGAATTAATTTGTTGACTTTACTATTAGCTAAACAGAAGGGACGCTAGTGGATAGATTTGTCGGGGCTAAACTAAAGCAAAGCCCCGATTCCGTTATGGAGACAGTCTTAACCGAGGCTTCAGCCTTGGCTAAGGCAGGCGGACTGCTTTTGGTTTTTTATCAATATTAGAAGAGGAGAAAGGATAAAAGGGAAAAAACCAGTGAAAAGTTTTTTAGGGTTTGACAGCTAGTTCTTAATTCTTACTATTGAACACAGAAAATAACTTGGGAAAGTTGTCATAAGAGAAGTAATTAAGTGGCTTGGCTATCAGTTTTTTTAAAGCTACTAATATCTTTTTACCTATTTCGTAGAAATATCATCAAAATCTTAAAAAAAGGAGGTTTCTCCCTATAAAAGCTAGCTAGTTTATGATATATTTTCTATATTGAGGAGTATTTATGTTTGATGACTTAAAAGATATGCGTTTGATGAGTTTTGTAGGAGTGCTCGGCTTGCAATTGGCAGGTCTGGCGGTAGCGTTTTTTTGGATGCTAGGAGCATTTAACCTATTATCACCTAGTGGCTATGGGCAGATTACTTTGTTGACTGGTATGCCATATATTATTTTCCTAGCATTTCCGGCATTATTAGCATTGTTTAGTATTTTTGCATGGGTAGCTTTTTTTGATAAAAAAGACATGCTAGCTAATGCTTTGTTATCTGTGCCATTAGTTGTATTGCTGGGCCTGTATTTTTACCTAACAACATTTAGACAATGGCTAGTTGCATCGGGTGCTTTTTAGTTTCTAGAAATTTTTAAAATGGGCTTGCTTTAAGTCTTTGACGGCTAGCACCCCATTTTTATATTTATAATCTGACTTAGCCTTTAGTTTTAAAGGAAAGCTTAGCTCGCTTGGGTGGCTGACTCTGCTATCTGCAGCTAGTATTGCTGAGTGATAGGTGCCTAGGCTAGCACTTGCCTGCGAGCCAATCATTATGCCTTTGCCAGCTTTATGTGCTCTATCTAAGAACATTTTAGAATGGCTGTAACCGCTGCGAGCAGGCTTTATATTTAAAATATCAAATGTATCAAAATCAAGCTCACGCTCTAAATCTTTTAGGCTAAAGCAGGAGTCATCTGCAATTATCGGTATTATTTGCTCTGTTTTTAATTTCGCTCTTTGTTTAATTTTTTCTATTTCTAAAGGTTCTTCTATATAGCTAATGCCCAATTTAGCAAATTGCTCCAAAGTTCTAGCTGCTGTTTTAGGTTCTAGCATTTGATTTGCATCGGCATATAAAATAACATCATTATCAAAGGCATATTTTAAATTTTCTATAATTGTTTTATCTTTTTTTAAATCTCGGCCAATTTTTATTTTAAATACGCTTACACCCTGCTCATATATTTTCAAAGCTTCTTCAATCATAATATTGGCTTCATTTATGCCCAAAATATAGCTGACTCTAATATGGCTTTGTTTTGCCTTCATATATTCTAATAAGCTTTGTTTTTGCTCTTTTGCCCTGATTATATGAACAGCAATATCTAGGGCTGCCTTAGCTGCTTGATTATTAGCAATGCTGGCTAAGGCTTCTTGGATTTTTTTGTCATTATTTATATTTAAGCCGATTAGTTTGGGTGCAAGCTGGTTTTTTATAATTGCTTTAATACTTTGTGGAGTTTCGCCGTAGATGCTTGGTCTGGCTGGGGCTTCGGTAATGGCCTGATGATGGGGGGTTTCTAGCTTTACTAGGACATGCTCGAGCCTGTCCATATTACTAGCCTTACCCCAGCTCAGCTGTCCTTTTAAATCCAGCTTAATTTTTTTAGTGCTAATTTTTGTTATTAATGCCATCAATAAACCCTTCTATTTTTTTGCTAACTTCTAAAATGCTATTCTCACTTGTATCAATATAAATATAGCTATCTTTTTCTAAACTATCCAAATATTCTTTTGCCGTTTTAGAATTATAATATTCATTCTCTGTGGCTATTATTTTAACAGTGGCTATTATTTTTTCCTGCTCTTTAATATCTTGCCCAAGCTTGGCTATGGTTTTTAGGTCAAAGATTTTATCAGCATTTTTAATGCCTTTCAAAGCTTTTATAAAATTACTATCAAATTCTGAATTCTGGATACTGTCAAAGCTATCATTACGACCAATCAAACGCTGTAATCTAATTGCAAACGGAGCATCTAAAAATATAAAATAGCTATTTACAAAACTATTTTTAGCAGCTTTTAGCTCATTTGCCCCACGGATATTATCAAAGAAATAATTGCCTTTTGGCTTATCTTTTAGATAGCTTTGTAAAGCATAAACTATAGCTTGTGGGTATTTTTGGCGATATTTTGCAGTTAGCTTAAATCGCTCTAGGCGGTCTTTTATACTAATTTTATTTTGCCCTAAATCTTCTTGTATTTCTGGGATTATAATTAAATCGGTCAATTCACGGCGATTAGGCAATAATTTATAATTATTATTTTTTAAAGCTGCTATGCTCGTGGTTTTACCAACAGCGGTAAGACCAACAATAAAAATTATTTTATTCATTTACTTAGGCGCTTGGCTGCTTCAATTAGCATTTCATCAGTTTTGCAAAAAGCAAAGCGAACTAAATTTTTTGCCAAATACTTATGCTCATCACAGTAAAATGCAGTTGGAGGAATTGCAGCTACTCCAAAGCGTTTGGGCATGTCATCACAAAGAGCAATATCATCTTTATAGCCCAAAGCACTGCTATCTGCCATTATAAAATATGTGCCCTCAGATTTAAGCGGTCTAAACTGGGATTTCTCTAAGGCAGTTTCTAAAATATCTCGTTTTTTCATAAAGCTTGTTCGCAAATCCCTAAAATAATTATTGCCTTTTTGATTTGCTTGTTCAAAAGCATGGGCTGCGGCAATTTGTAAAGGTGTAGCTACTGCAAAGGGTATCCATTGATGGGCTAAGTGCAAGTCGGCAATTAATTTTTCATTGCCTGTAACATAGCCAATTTTCCAACCTGTTACCGAAAATGTTTTACCAACTGATGATATAGCCAGCGTGCGTTCCCAAGCATTTGTTCGGCTAAGAGGGGAGACAAAGTCACTAAAGCTACTGTACTCGTATGGTTCATCACTGATTATTAAGCTATCAAATTCTATAGCTAGGGCAATTATTTTATCAATTTCGTTAGCCGTAAATACCTTGCCAGTTGGGTTATGAGGAGTATTTAAGAAAATAGCTTTGGTGTTTTTATTAAAAGCAGCGCGTAAGTCGTCAAAATCTAGTTGCCAGCTGCCATCTTTCTGAGGGTAAAGCGGTACATATTTAGGAATGCCACCAGCCATCATAATATCAGCGGGATAGGCATCATAAAAAGGTTCTATTAGCACTACCTCATCACCGGGGTTGATAAATGCCTGTGTGATGGCAAACAAAGCTTCGGTGGCTCCTACGGTTACTAAAATATTTGTATCTGGGTTTAGCTCTTTGCCAATTAATTTAGATTTGGCAGCTGCTGCCATCTGTTTTAAAATTGGCATGCCTGTGCTAGGTGCATATTGCTGATAGTCGTTGGCAGCTTGTTTGTATGCATTGATAATGATATCGGGCTCTTTAAAATTAGGAAAGCCTTGACCAAGATTAATGGCATTGTATTTTTTAGCTAAATTTGTGTATTTACTAAAAACAGTTTCTGAAAACCCCTGTATTCGCTGGCTGCTATATTTGCTCATAAGCTAGTTTAACAAAAAAAGATTTTGGGGGTTGGAAGAGTATTTGGGATTTAAGGTTTTAAATTCCAACAGGTTTTAACGGCTGTGCTCAGGGTGACAATCAACTTGTCATGTCGAGCGATCGCAGGGAGTCGAGACATCTCCCTTGTGTTGTGTTGCCAACAAATTCCAAAACTAGGGTAGTTTGCCGCTTTATGAATTGAGAGGTAGTTTACCCAACGGGAGACCCCTCGGCTACGCTCGGGGTGACAATCAACTTGTCATGCCGAGCGACCGCAGGGAGTCGAGGCATCTCCCGTGTTGTGCGTTGCCAACAAATTCAAAAACTGGGGTGATTTGTTGCTTTATGAATTAAGGGTTGGTTTACCCAATGGGAGATTCCTCGGCTACGCTCGGGGTGACAATTAACTTGTCATGTCGAGCGACCGCAGGGAGTCGAGGCATCTCCCTTGTGTTGTGTTGCCAATAAATTCAGAAACTGGGGTGATTTGTTGCTTTATGAATTGAGGGTTCAGTTACCCAACGGGAGACCCCTCGGCTACGCTCGGGGTGATAATCAACTTGTCATGTCGAGCGACCGCAGGGAGTTGAGGCATCTCCTTTGTGTTGTGTGTTGCCAATAAATTCCAAAATCAGGGTAATTTGAACCTATAGGAATGAATGGTTAGCTCACCCAACGGGAGATTCCTCCGCTACGGTCGGAATGACATAGGGCTTTTGTTATTCCTGCTTGCTTTACTACAAATTGTGGGTTCAAAATATTGAACTCCTACGGCATAGCCAATGGGAGATTCCTTGGCTACGGTTGGAATGATAAGTGGTTTTAAATGTTAAAATTCGTCTAATACAAAATAGTCTTCAGCGTTTTGGTAATTTTCTTTGGCAATGTCTAAGGCTGTTTGATTGCTATTATTCACTATATCTGGGTTGGCTCCATTTATTAATAAGGTTTTTATTAGTTCTGGGTTGTCACGGCTAGCATACATTAGGGCAGTCCAACCATCATCAGATTGTAAGTTTGGGGAAGCGCCAGAATTGATTAAGATTTGTACTGCCTCGGCAGTATTTTGGCTAGCTGCGTACATTAGTGGAGTTTGACCGTAGGTATCTTTTTGGTTTAAATTTTGCCCATTTAGCCTAGCTAAAAGTTGGGCTGGGCTGGCTGTTTGGGCAATAGTAAAAATATCAGCTAATTGATTTTGTTCTTTTAGGCTATTTAATTTTAAACTGGCATCTGCATTATTTTGTTGACTGGCTAGGGTTAATAAACTAATCGCTTGTTCTCTATCTGCATTTTCTAAATATATTAGCCCCAAGCGGTACTGGGCTTCTGCTAAGCCTTGCTCAGATGCTTTGCCATACCAAATTTGTGATTTAATATTGTCTGCTTCTAGGCCATGACCATATTGATAATAGAGCCCAAGTAGGTATTGAGCCTCTGGGTAGCCTGTTTCGGCAGCTGGTATTAACCATTTTATTGCAGCCTTGTAATTATTTTGTGAGCCATAGCGATAAGCTAGTTCGTATTGGGCTTTTGGTGAATTTGCCATTGCTAAGCCAATTAAATCTGCGGTGTTGAGCTCTCGTAGGCCCTCGGGGCTTAGGTTATCTTCTACTGTATTATCCGAACTCTGAGCAGCTTCTGCTTTGACTGGCGCTATTATTCCTTGGGCAAATTCAGATATTTGCCCAGAAAAGCTGCTAACAAGATAAGATATTCCTAAAGCGGCACTAAGAAGCATTAAAACTAATAAAGAACGAACTCGCCTTTTTGATTTTGTTGCTTTTATAGCTCTTTCTCTGGCTTCTTCATCTTTAGCATTAATCCTATCTAAAATATTATCCAAGTCTACTTTTATTGTTGCTTCTTCTTTGTTAATAGGGTTGTCTGGGTTGCTAAGAGTATCTAATTTTAAGGGCCTCTTTGTTTTTATTTTCCTTTTTAACTGCGTTGGAGTTTCTTTTTTAAGTATTTGTCTGTTTTTGTCTTGCAAAAGCTTGGTTTTGCTAATTACCTCGGTTTTTACCCCCACAGATTCAAGTAGCTCTGCTAATTTAAGGGCTTTTTCTTTGCTCATAGCTTTGCTAAGAGGTCCAGGTTTACGAGAAAGTAGATGCATCATTTTAGAAATTGAAACGGTCATTTTCTCGGCTAATAATAAGGCCGATTCTGCACTTTTTTCGGGATCTAGAGTGGTAGTTAGCCAAACAACATAAGTATCTGATGACTTATCAACAGATACGATTTTATTTAAATCTGCTTTATTTGTATTTGATGATGTGCGCATTTTACCCTCACTATTCTAAAATTTAGCCTAAACCTTAGTATCCCACCAGTCTAACGGTAATATCTACTAATAACAAATTGACCTGATACTAAGTTCTTCAATATTAGGCGGTTTTTAAAGATTTGTTGACAATTTCTTGAGCTTCTGCCAGTACTTGCTCCAAATGCTCGCTACTTATAAAGCTCTCGGCATAAATTTTGTAAATATCTTCAGTACCAGATGGTCTGGCTGCAAACCAGGCATTTTGGCTTGAAACTTTTAGGCCACCAATTGATTCATGATTACCCGGAGCTTTAGTCAGTTTGCTTAAAATCGCTTCACCAGCTAGTTCTTTGGCTTTGATTAGGCTTGTTTTGAGGTTTTTTAAGATTTCTTTTTCTTTTTGATTGACTGGGGCTGAAATACGTTTGTAATGGGGCTGGCTAAGTTCTTGGCTTAGCTTTTGGTAATGCTGGCTTGGGTCTTTTTTTGTTTTGGCAAAAATCTCGGCAGCTAATAAATCCATGATTATGCCGTCTTTATCACTTGTCCAAACCGTGGCATCTTTGCGTAAGAAACTAGCCCCAGCACTTTCTTCGCCAGCAAAGCCATAGCTACCAGACTCTAAGCCAGCAACAAACCATTTAAAGCCAACTGGCACTTCTATGAGAGGGCGGTTTATTTTTTTGGCAACTCTATCTATGATTGAGCTCGAGACTAAGGTTTTACCAATAGCGGTAGTTGTGGGCCAATTTTTTCGGTTTTGGAATAGATAATTAATTGCCACTGCCAGATAGTGGTTAGGGTTCATCAAGCCAGATTTTGTAACAATGCCGTGTCGGTCATAGTCGGGGTCGTTGCCAAAAGAGATGTCAAAAGCATCTTTTAACTCTAAAAGATTAGCCATGGCGTATGGGCTCGAGCAGTCCATTCTGACAATGCCATCTTTATCCAGTGGCATAAATCCAAAGCTGGGGTCAATTTGCTTATTAGTGACAGTAATATCAAGGCCATAGCGTTCAATAATAGGCTGCCAATAGGCAAGCCCAGCTCCGCCCATGGGGTCTACGCCAATTTTTAGCTGCGAATTTGCAATTGCCTTTAAATCAATTACATTCTCTAAATCATTGACATATTCAGTTATATAATCATGCTTGTGGCAATTATTAGCTTTGAGGGCTTTTTGATAGTCTATTCTTTTTATTTTAGCAATATTGCTTAGTAATTCATTAGCTCTTTGTTCTATTAGTTTAGTAGTAGCAGCCTCGGCTGGCCCACCACTGGGTGGATTGTATTTAAAACCACCATCTTTGGGTGGGTTATGTGATGGGGTAATAATAACTCCATCAGCAAGGCCAGTTTTGCGGCCCTTATTGTAGTTTAAAATTGCCAATGATACGGCTGGAGTCGGAGTGTATTCCATATCTTGAGAAATCATTAGCTCAACGTTATTAGCCACTAAAACCTCAACAGCGCTTATAAAAGCTGCTTCGGAGAGGGCATGGGTATCAAAGCCGATAAACAAAGGACCGGTTATTTGGGCTTTTTTACGATAATCAGCTACTGCTTGGCTAATTGCTAAAATATGATTTTCATTAAAACTGCTAGCAAATGAGCTGCCTCTGTGCCCAGAAGTACCAAAGTTTACCCTTTGTTCGCTGAGATTGGCATCAGGCTTTAGGGCATAATAAGAGCTTATAAGTCTGGGGATATTTATTTCGCTTTTTACAATTCTTCCTGCTGATTTATGAATCATTTTTTTCTCCATAGTTATCTAAACGCTTGGTTGTCTTTGGCTAAAAGCGGTATAAATTAGCAATGCTGCTAAAGCCCCTAAGCCTAGACAAGAATATAAATGCCAGTATACCCTTTTGGGCTTGGCCAAATCTTTTGTCTTTGGATGCGGTTTTGGTAGCTATTATTTGGCAGTGGTTTTTTGCTAAGAGCTTTGCTTTGCAAGTTGTCTGGCAGCAAGAATTGATTTTGGCTCTGACGGTTTGGTTGATTTATGTTTTAGACAGGCTCTTTGACGGGCTAAAGTTAGACTTGGGCAAAGAACACAGTTTAAGGCATGAATTTTATTATAAACATTATATTGAATTTGCTATTTTGGCTTTTTTTATATTTTGCGCTGATGTTTATTTGGTATTTACTAGTTTAGAGATGGCGACAATTATTTTAGGTTTAGTAGTATTTGCTTTTGTTTTGCTCTATGGTACTGGCTTGCATTTATGGGCTTATGCTCGAGCCTATAAAGAGATATATATTGGCATACTATTTTCTATAGGAGTTAACCTAGTTTTTTTTAAAGACTTAAATTTAAGCCTGACAATTGCAATAATTTTGTTTGCTATTTTAGCTAGTCTAAATTGCTTGCTAATTTCAAGCTGGGAGCAAAACTCTGACCAAGCCCAAGACTATCATTCAGATATTTTGAAGCCTAAACACTTAGGCAGGGCAATTACTGACACAATAATTGTATTTATGCTAATAAGCTTAGGTGTATTTATTATCAGCCTAAATCAAATCTATTTTGCTATATTTTTGTCATTTATATTATTATTTATTCTAAATAGTCAAAAAGATTTGCTTTCTAATTTAAAACTGAGAATATTAGTGGATTTGGCTCTTTTGAGCCCCTTAGTAGTTGTTTTTTTTCTAAAAATTTGAGTAATACTCTTTATAAATTTTAGAGCCTTTGCGTGCTAAGCTGATTGTATAATGAAATTTAGACAAGTATTATCATTTTTGGTCATATTACTAGCGGTTCTTTTTGTGGCTTATCAGCAATTTGGTAGTAAGCTTAATTTGCCTATCCCGGGCACTGGTGGAATTACAACAACTGGATCTGGCTCAAATAATGGCAATCTTTCAAACTCATCAGGAACAATTAATCTTAGCATTGCCTCGAGCAGTACCAAACGCAATTGGATGGATAAAATAGTTGCTGATTTTAATCGTCAAAATAATAGAGTGGGTAAAAGAAAAATTATAGCCACAGTAGAACATGTGACGTCAGGCGGTTCTATGAATGCAATTTTAGATGGCAGTATAGAGCCTGTAATTTGGAGCCCTGGTGATGATTCTTGGACTAAACAATTTGATGATTCTTGGAAGCTAGATAAAAATACCTCAGCTTTTAGCGAAGCTTGTGTTTCTACGGTTTATGCACCTTTGGGCTTTGCCATGTGGCGACCAATGGCAGAAACATTGGGCTGGCCTGACAAGCCAATTGGTTGGGATACCATTGTGGATTTAGCCTCTGACCCAAATGGTTGGGCAAGCTATGGGCGGCCTGAATGGGGTAAGTTTACTTTTGGGCACACCCACCCAGCTTATGCTAATTCTGGCTTGATGAGTATGACGGGTTTTGTTTATGGGATTGCTAAAAATAATCAGCTCACGGCTAATGAAATATATGCCTCAGATGTAGGGGATGCTATGCGTAGGCTCGAGCAAAACACCAGTAAATATGGCAAATCTGCCCCAGCTTTATTAGAGCTGATGGCCAAAAAAGGCACAAGCTACCTACATGCTGCTGCTGTGCCCGAGGCAGATACTATTAAGTTCAATGTAGAACGTGGTGACGAGCTCAGCTTGCCACTAGCCTTTATATTTCCATCTGGCGGTACTATTTGGGCTAACCACCCATTATGCATCTTAGATAAAACTGATTGGGTAGATGCTGAGCAAGCCAAAGCTGCTCAAATGTTTAGAGACTATTTATTAGCCCCTGAGCAACAAAAACTAGCAATTGACAACTATTTGCGCCCTCTGGATAGCAGTATTCCATTACATGCACCGCTTAGTTTAGAAAACGGTACTGACCCACGGGTAACAACTGCTACTGTGCCAGCGTTGCCTAGCCCAAGCCTAGAAATTGCTAATGCGGTTGTTGATTTATTTAAAATTACTAAAAGAAAAGCAACAATTTTAGTAGCATTTGATGTTTCTGGCAGTATGGAAGGCGAAAAGATACGCACTGCTCGGACTGCTACGGTAGAATTTTTGCAACGCTTAGACCCTAAAGATGAAGTTGGTGTAATGGTATTTAACCACGAACTAACATTTTTAGCCGAACCACAGCCAGTTGCTAATGTTGCCGAGGATTTGGCAAATAGAGTAGGTAGCTTGTTGGCGGATGGTGGTACTAATCTCTATGGTGCAGTTTGTGGAGCTGTAAAAGTGATAAAAGAATTACAGCAGCGTGATTTGGCCAATGGCGACTCTAAGCTTTATGGCATTGTTTTACTCTCTGATGGTGAAGATACTTCTGGCGTTGTTACCGAAAATCAAATGTTTGCTACTTGTTTGCCAAATGGGGCAGAGATAGATGGCGTTAAGATTTTTCCAATTGCTTTTGGTGATTCGGCCAATGAGCGGGTATTGCGTAAAATGGCTGAGCTAACTGCTGGGAAAATGTTCACCGCAGATCAAAATTCTATTGCTAAGGTTTATTTATCAATTTCTGCCGAGCAATAAATTCTCATAGTTTTAAGTTATCTTGTTAAAGCAGCTTGGGCTGCTTTGGAGTGATTGTGGATACATTTAATAAAATTTGGGATAATATTTATTTACGTGTATTGCTAATTATAAGCCTTGCATTTTTATTTATTAAGATATTAATTGTTACAAAATTGGCTTGGATTAGCTTTTTAATTGCTTTCTTAATTGCTTATCTAGTAGAACCTGTTGTGATTAGGCTCGAGAATACCCGATTCTTCCCACGTTGGCTGAGCATTACTTTCACTATGATTGTAATCATATTATTTTTCATAGTCGGCGTAATACTAATGGGCGAAGTCTTGGCCCAATTATCAGTTTTACCAACTGCCCTTAGCCCATTACTAAATGAAGACGTGCCAAGCTTAGTTGCTAATTTGCAAGCTAAATCACCACCTTGGCTAGCCAAAATATTTAATGAAAATACTACAACTGTGCAGCAATTTTTTGAAGAACAGCGTCAGCTTGTGGTCGTTTGGTTACAAAGCCAAGCACGTGGTTCTATAAGAACCATTCGTAGTTTTTTTACTGGGGCTTCACAAGCATTTTTGATTATAGTAATGGCAGGCTTTTTGATTTCTAGCTATGCTAGTTTAGAGAAAAGCTTTATTACAGTTTTTCCCAAAAGAAATAGAAGTTTTGTAGATGACCTGCTAAAAAAACTAGATGTAACTGTTGGTGGCTATATAAGAGCCAAAGTAGTGGAGGCAATAATAGTTGGCATTGTCACCTTTATAGCCATTTCATTTATGGGTGTACCCAAAGCTATTGGCCTGTCATTTATTGCTACGGTTTTAAACCCAGTACCATATTTAGGGCCATTTATGGCAACTATTCCAATAGTTTTATCAGCTCTTACAATCAGCTGGCAAAAAGCTTTAATCACCCTTTTTGTAATGGGTTTAATTCAGGTTTTAGATGGCAATATCTTGCAACCAATTTTGCTGGCTCAAAGTGTAAAAGTCCACCCTGTTACGGTTTTGGTTGCTCTTTTGATTGGGGCCTCGCTACTAGGTGTTTGGGGCGTGCTATTGGCCATACCAGTAGCGGCATTTTTGCAACTTATTTATACCGACTATTATTTGAGCAGTGACTGGTATAAGAAAAAATAGTTTAGCGATGTAATTTTAGCAACTTGGAATTGCTATTGTAGCTACAGACAGAGGCTTTAGTCCTGGCTAAAACGATTCGGAACCGAGGTTTCAGCCTCGGCTAAGACGCGGAAATCGCTCTTGCACAAGCAATTCATTGGCTTTGCTATTACCTAGCCAGCAGCCTTTTTGGCAGCATTATTAGCAATCATAGAAGTGAAAATACTAATTACCAGAGCTGCCGCAATTACCCCTAAACTAGCTAAATTTGGAATATGATAAATCTCGGCAATTAAGATTTTGACCCCAACAAAAGACAATATAAATGCCAAAGCATAATTTAGATGGCTGAACTTTTCTATGATGCCAGCTAATAAAAAGTAAAGGCTGCGTAAACCCAAAATGGCAAAGGCATTGCTGGTAAAAACAATAAATGGGTCCAAGGTGATGCCAAAAATTGCCGGAATGCTGTCTAAGGCAAAGAGCAAATCGGTGAATTCAACAACGATTAGTACTAAAAATAGCGGGGTAAAGATGCGCTTGCCATTTTCTATAATCATAAATTTATCTTCATGATATTCATTGCTAATAGGGAAGAAGCGTTTGGCAAATTTTAGTATGACATTATTTTCTAAATCGACATCATTGTCATCATTTTTAAGCATTTTGAAACCAGCATAAATTAAAAATACTCCAAAAATATAGAGCACCCAAGAGAACTGATGAATTATTGTAGCGCCAATGCTGATTAACAGACCGCGCAATATAAGTGCACCCATGATTCCCCAAAATAGTACTCGGTGCTGATATTTATCTTCTACTTTAAAAGCTGCAAAAAGCATGACAAAAACAAAAATATTATCAACTGAGAGCGAGTATTCAACCAAATAACCAGTTAGAAAATCGATGGCAATATTCTTGCCAGCGACAAAGTAAATGAGCAAATTGAACAAAAGACCAAGGCTAATCCAAAGTATGGTCCAAAGACCTGCTTCTTTCATGCTGGGTTTGTGGGCTTTGCGGTTTAAAACACCTAAATCGAAGGCTAGTAAAAGCAATAATAAAACTATAAAGCCAATCCAATAAATTATAGGGACATTCATATAAACTCCTGACCTAAGGCAAGCTAAAACTTGCGGTCAGGTCTTGCTGCTATTTTTACGCACCGGGAAAGAAATATTTTTCCGTGTTGACGACGCGTAACCCCAAAGAATATTTATGGGTGGCTACTCCCCTGTCAAAGATTGATTATACCGCTTTATTGCTGGGCATTGCAAATTTGTGAGCGGAAGAGGCTTTTGAAGGCTTTTGAAAAACAAAAATAGCTTAATATTTAGCGGATTATTAGTGAATCAAAATATTTTTCTTTAAATTCTATGGCTGCTAAGATTTCTTTGTTGCTTATGGTTTTATTTTCGGCAATTATAATTAGTTTATCTTCTAAATCATCTCGGCGATGAATAATTGCTACTATCTTGCCAAAAAACCTGCTCAGAACTTTGCTTTCTTTTAAAATATAAGCATCAATTTCCATACCATCGCCAGACAGGGTATTAGGAAGATAACCATAATTAACGGGATACTTAAAACCATATCTGGGGTGCTTAGAACTAAGAGGTCTATCTACTATAATTTCAACTGATTTGCCTAGCCAATCTTTGCTTAAGTTCAGGGCTTTACTATACAGCTTGCAGATAATGCGTAGCAAACAAGCTAAAATGTTTCTTGTGACTCGAGCAGATTTACCCATACTCCCAAAACAAGCAGGTTCTTATCAATTTATTGCCCAAGATGGAAAAGTTATTTATGTGGGCAAAGCTGTCAATATAAAAAGCCGTGTTAATTCTTATTTTGCAAAATCTGCCGAAGACAAAGCTAAGTTGATTGTGCTCAAGGCGGATAGGCTCGAGTACATCGTAACTAAAAACGAAGTAGAAGCACTTATATTGGAATCAAATTTAATTAAACGTTATAAACCGCACTACAACGTGCTTTTAAAAGATGACAAACACTACCCATTTTTAAAAATAACTAAAGAAAAATATCCAATCTTATTGTTTACTCGCCGAGTGCTAAAAGACGGGGCTAGTTATTTTGGGCCTTATCCAAATACAAACGCATTGCGCAAAGTTCAAGAGCTTATAGCTTCTATTTTTCCTTTGCGGCAAAACAGTGGAGTGCCATTACAAAAACGGCAAAAAGCCTGTTTGCGGTTTCATATGGGGCGCTGCTTGGCACCTTGCATTGACAATACTTCGCCAGAAGAATATGCCAAAATTGTAGGGCAGGTCAAAGCTTTTTTGGAAGGTAGGATTGAAGATACCTTAGAAAGCTTAGAAAAAGAGATGAAATTGGCAGCCTCGCGGCAAAATTTTGAATTGGCTAAGGTTTTTAGAGATAGAGCAAATGCCCTAAAAAGACTAACTGGTTACGACTCGAGCATGGCTATGAAAAGCGGCGAAGATTTAGACTTTTTAGGAATTAGCCAAGCTGGTAACTATGCCATGGTGCAGCTTTTTCAGATGAGAAAAGGTAGGGTGGTAGGCCGAGATAAGCGTTTTTTGAGCAATGCCAGCGGTGCCAGTTCAGCTGAGATTTTAGAGCCGTATTTTATAGATTATTACAAGCACTCTAGCTACATGCCGCCACTTATTTTACTACCAGAAAGTAATCTGGATTTAGATTTTTGGCAAGGATTTTTTGACGCACGCTCAACTAGAAAAGTAGAATTGCGAGTAGCAAAACGGGGTGATAAATTAGACCTACTGGCTATGGCAAAACGTAATGCTAAAACTGCCTTGGAGAGTGAATTGGCTATGCTCGAGCGTAGAGGAGAGGCCCCTGGGGTAAAAGAACTACAAGAGCTTGCCAAACTAAAAAACCCACCTTGGCGAATTGAAGGTTATGACATAAGTAATTTAATGGGCACTCATACAGTTGCTTCAATTGTAGTTTTTGAAGGCGGACGCTCCAAAAAGAGCCAGTATCGCAAAATGCGCATAACAGGCTTAGACAAACCCGATGACTTTTATAGCATGCACCAAGTTATTTACCGCCGTTTTAGTGGCTCACTTCATGACAAAATGCCAGTGCCAGATTTACTATTAATTGATGGTGGCAAGGGCCAGTTAAGCTCGGCTAAGCGAGCCTTAAATGAATTAGATATAGAAATACCTTTGCTCGGTTTAGCCAAAAAGCACGAAACTATTATTACTGAGGGCAAAGAAGAAATAATAGTGCCAGAAACTCATCCGGCTTTGCGGCTGCTGATTAATATCCGTGATGAAGCCCACCGAATAGCTGTGGGTTATAACCGCAAACAAAGAACTACCGCTATGACTCGGAGTATTTTGGAAGATATTCCGGGAGTTGGTAAAAAACGTCGTGATGCCCTGCTCGCTTACTTTTCATCAATTGATGAAATTAAGCAAGCCAGCCTAGAAGAGATTGCCAATATCGCCGGCGTAGGGAAGGGGGCAGCAAAGGCAGTGAAAGAGTTTTTTGCGAGTTAGTTTGACTAACATAAACATGCTTTGATTTTATGATTAAGAAGTAACTATACTCCTATTCCTCAACTCATTCAGTAACGCTTTATAACTAATGCAAATTTGGAAAAGAAATCTCTATATTATGTTTGTGGCTCAGTTTTTTTCGGCTATTGCATTTGCAGTTATGTTTCCTTTTTTACCGCGCTATGTAAACTCCTTAAATTCTATATTCGGCTTAAATAAAACATTTTTGATTGGGGCGGTTTATAGTGCCCAAGCGATTACGACAACGATATTTTCGCCAATTTGGGGGGCACTGGCTGACCGCTTTGGTAAAAAATTAATGTTGCTTAGGTCTTTGTTTGCCGGGGCGATGGTCATGTTGCTAATTGCTTTTGCCGACTCAGCCGAAATGCTATTGTTGTTGCGAGCAATTCAGGGCATGATTACCGGTGTGGCCGCAGCTTCTAATGCCTTAGTGGCTTCGGTAGTGCCAAAAGAGCGTAGCGGTTATGCTATGGGAGTTATGTCGGTGGCAGTTTTGTTGGGGGTATCAATTGGGCCACTTTTGGGCGGTATTGTTGCCGATAGTTATGGCTATAAGGTCGCGTTTTTTCTTACTGCATCCTTGCTATTCTTTGCTGCTTTGTTGGTTTTGTTTGGCATAAAAGCTAAAGATTCGACAAAGGTTGAGGAGAATAAAAAAATAAGAATAATAAAAGATTGGAAAGCCCTGTTTTCTGCTAAGGCTGTGAGCCTTTTATACTTTTTACGCTTTCTTAGTTGGCTGGGCAGAACTACGATTGTTCCATACCTGCCTTTATTTTTGGCTACAATCGTTTTGGACGAAAAAAGATTGAATACTGCAACGGGTTTGCTTCTGGCGGTGTCGGCAGCTACGGCAACGCTTAGCTCTATCTATTTTGGCAGACTTGGCGATAGAATTGGCCATAAAAAAGTCTTGATTTTCTCTTCTGCTTTTGTTGCAGCTGCGTTTTTGCCGCAATATTGGATTGAATCATATTTTGGGCTTTTGGTTTTTCAGGCTTTAGCCGGTGTATTTTTGGGCGGGGTTTTGCCTACCATAAGTGCTTTACTTAATAAGCTGATTAAGCAAGGCGAGGAAGGCTCGGCATATGGTTTTGATAGTTCTATCATTGCTTTAGCTCGAGCCTTATCCCCTATGTTTGGTGCACTAATTGTCTTTTTGGGGGGCTTTAGAATGATATTTATATTTACAGCAGTTTTGTTTATTTTTACTTCAATACTAGCTTATTGGAAATTACCAGAAACTAAAAAATAGCAAACTTAATTAAAACATAGCCTTTACTTTTTCTTGCAAAGCGAATACCTCGTAGCTTGCTACAGGGATAGGAATTTTGAGGGTTATGCGATTTTCACTCATGCTTGGCTTGCCAAAATGATAGCTGATAATCTTCAAAGTCTTCTCGATCTTCTGCTTTGTAGAACTCGACAATACATGGTTTATCTGGAAATAAGTAATTCAGACGAGCTGCATATATTTCTTTTAGTGATTCACCTAATAAAATAACTTTATCTGCTGTCAAATCTTCACAACCATTATGATGGATATCGGCTATGTGCAGATGATTAATTACCCACTCAACTGACTTTGGCGTGCTGCCCTTTTGGTTTTCAAAACCCCGAATGCTTTTAAGCATTTGGTTGTCAATTTCATTTGCCCTAAATATGTAATCTTCGAATTCGATAAACTTTGGACAAAATATTGTGGTATAACCTACCGCCAATGAATAATTGCCTGTGCATGAAATCCATGACTCAAGGTCAATACCTTTACCATTATTCCATGCGCTTAATTCCTTTTTCAGGCTATCAGGTATCTTCATTGTTTTTCCATGCGAAGAATTTTTTTCCAATTGCTCTTGTATTATACTGCTTATGCTTAATATCAATATTATTTTCGTCAATGTATTGCGCGAGGATATGGCGTGCGATTTCTTTATCTCCTGACTCTAGGTTAAACACCTGGATTTGGGTACTATCTCTTCTAACAACTCTATATTTACCATTGCTGGTTTCAATTATAGCCTCTTCGATAATTTCACCAATATCTTCGCCAGTTCGCATAGTCTTCGAGATTGATGCTTCAGTTGTTAATGAGCTGTGGCGAATAAATGCTTTTAACGTGTGACGCATATATTCATTTATGGGATTTATTTTTCCTGCTACCTCAAGTTCAAGTAACTCTTGTAATATTTTAGATACACATTTTTCACCCGAACTCCAGTTTATCCAATACTTTTCATGCTCATTTTTTTCTAGCGATAAATTATTAAATTCAGCAGTTAGTTGGCTATTGCTGACATTTGGGGTGAGGAAAACGATAGTAAGTGCTTTTATATCTGGTTCTTCATTAATGATTGCTTGATAATACTCTTTTAGCTGTTTTGGATTAGCCGCTCCAGTTTTGATTTTATTTTCTATAATAATTCTGTGACTTTCTTCTTTTTTTTCATTAAGCAATAAAACCTGAATATCAATGTCTTTCCTTTTTCCATTAAGTTGGTAGGGCTCTTCAAGAGAAACTTGAGCATCAATGAAACCCATTGATATGATGTTCTTAAATCTCGTTTCATCAATAGTCTGTAGCAACTTTCTAATAACTGAATCGCCTAAACCATGATCTTTGTTGCTATCCAGTAGATAACCAAGCATTGCTGACATACTTGGTTCATGCAACCTTGACTTTCCTTGGCTTAATACTTGAAAAATGTTCATATCACTCTGAGAAATCTAACGCCGCAAATCACCGGCAGTAAAAAGCAGAGCGAGGAACGAGCGGTGCTTTTTGGCGTCCGAGTGAATTTGCCTTGTTAGCTGCTCCCGATCTTGTACCCTGCATTTCTCAACTCAGTGTCTAACTCAGTTCTCCAATTGCCTGCGGCATCCATGGTTATATAGACCACGCCGCTAATGTCATTTGGTGTTTCAACATTGCCCTTGACCAGAGCCGCTACGCGCGATCTCAATAACTTTGCGATTAGATAACCATGCTCAAAGACGACGTTCTGGCGAGCTCTCCATTTATAGTCAAGGCTATCTCGCTTTGCCCCCACATCACACTCGGTGTACAAAACCACTCCAAAACCTACGTTACTATAGTGATTGATTTTCTCTATGATTGTTCTTCCGCCACTGGCTTGTAGGTGAAGAATTATCGGCTCAAGACCTTTAGATTCAATGTAAGATTTAACATCATTTTTTGCATGTTCATCGTGTCCATGCACGATGAACACCTGATCCTTATTAAATTTCGACCCTTTCTCTGGGGGCTTGTTTTCGGGGATGTTTTGCGTAGACGTTTCTTCATTAGGCTTTGTTATGCCATTTTCAACTAATACCTTCAGTAGATTATTGTTCTTGATAGCCCAATGTGTTCGATAAAATTCAAACTCTCCGATACCGAGCTCGAGGGCCGCCCTTTTTATATTTTCCGCCGAAATAATTCCAATATCTGCATTACGCTCAAAGAGAACGCGGTAATTCCTGCCAGAAGAAGTTATATTCGTGATGCTTCCGATGAATGCACCACCTTTACAGTGTTCGTGCATAAATAGACAGGGATATGCTTTTATTTCACGCACTACCTCAGGAGTGAGAGTGCGATAACGCATCTGTGTTTCAGAGCCGGTGTACTCAAGAAAACGAGATGCTGAGACAGTTACCTCATTATCCATTTCATTTGGACCAATGTAACCCATAAACAGGTTGTACATATTCATCTCTTTTTGCAGCTAACATAATATTCTACAGCAAACCCGCTGCATAACATACGTATCAGCTTAGCAAACACCGCAAAATCAAAAATTTTCAGTAAAAATAGTCCTATACTTTTTGCCTTATAATGTGCCACAAACATGCTATTATCTAGCGTCAAAATTAAAACCTCCAAATTATTGTTTATTATATCCAAAAAATAGTATTTTGTATACATAGAG
>CAMZLP010000121.1 GCA_947311535.1 uncultured Deinococcota bacterium
CTAAAACATGTCCTAATTGTGGTTTTTCCAAAGCTCTTTAGTTAAAAACTATTGATTTTCAAAGGGATTAGGGGTGCTCTTTGTTTTGTACAACTCTAAACTCAAGTCAAAATGTTTTAATGAACAATTAATAGAAATTTTACCGTGATTGCCGGAGTTGCATATTTTATTAAAAACGCTAAAATATAGCCAAGGAGTTTCTATGAGCATAAAAAAAGCATTAATCGCCTCTATCTTAATTATAATTAGCTACAGTTTTGCACAAGGTTTTACCGGAAAGTACATTTTGCAAGAGGGTGGCGTAGTTTTAACCCTAGAGCAACAAGATGACAACACAGTACTTGGTATAATGACTGGCCCAGAAGCCAACTTCGAATTAGAGGGCGCATTAAGCCCAGATGCTGCTAATACTGCTTACGGCTATATCTATACCGCTGAGAGTAATATGTTATTTGCAATTGTTTTAGAAGATACAACTATCAATATGATTACATTTGAAATTTTAGAAAATGGCGATCCTGATCCTGATAAGTCAGAAACATTTGTATTTATCAAAGAAAATGCTAGCCAAGTAGATGGGCAGGCAAATAATCAAACAGCAAATGCAAATCCAAACAGGCTCCCAACTAATAATCAGCCCCTAAACACCAACTCGAGCACTAGCAAGCCTCAAACCGACCCTCAACAAAATCCTTTATCTACAGCAACTGTTACTAACAACCCACTTTCGGCCCAAAATCCTTTGGCTAATAAAGACCCATTTATAGGTATTTTTGTAGGGGAAGGGCTTAGTTTAGAATTGAACAAAGACGCTGATACATTTACTGGCAAAATTGAATTTGAAGGCAATAGCTTTCCTCTAACAGCAAATAAACAGGGCACTACGCTAATAGGTAATTTTAAGGTAGGAGATAATATTTTTAGTTTTAGTGCTGCCCTAGGGGCCAATATATTACGGTTTGTCACTGATGGAACTAGTTATACATTGCATCGGCAGTGAGCCCTTCTTCAATTTAATAATTAATGCTTGATAGAATATTTTACAAAATATTTTTTTACTCATCAATTGATACTAAAGTATCTTGTCTAAGCTTTGGCATAGCTATATTCTTATATCAAATGAATTGGAGCAAGTTATGCTAGAAAATCAAAAAAATAAAGGTTTGGGCATTATATTTATAGTTTTAGGAGCATTCTTTTTTCTTAGTCGCTATGTAGATTTAGCTAATATATTGTGGCCATTTTATATAATAGTACCAGGGATTATGCTATTTGTTTTTGCCTTTGCTGGAGGCAGGAAAACTAGTGGCTTAGTAATACCAGCATCTATTGTAACAACTATTGGTTTAATACTATTTTCTCAAAATATTACCAACAATTTTAAGTCTTGGGTATATACTTGGGCTCTTATTCCTGCGTCTTCTGGTCTTGGCATGCTCATAATGTCTAATATGACAGATAATTTTGCTATGCAAGAAAAAGCTTATAAAGCAATAAAAACTAGCTTACTAATGTTCCTGGCATTTGGAGTGTTCTTTGAATTATTTATATTCCGTAGTTGGATGAATTCTGGAATGTTTGCTTATGCATTACCAATTGTGTTAATTCTTGCTGGCTTATTTATGTTAAAGAAACCTGCTGGGAATTATGTCTATCTACGTGAAGAAGATGATACTGAAGAAGATGATGACTAAAATTAATTAGAATAAGCTCGAGCCTATCTTAGGGTAGGCTTTTTTAATGCTAAAATCCCTCTATGCGCAAACTCCAGTTAGGTTCAAAAACCATATGGATAATGGATTCAATTTCTTATATATCGCCCGAACACAAAGATTGTATTATTATTTCTGCATCTCATGGTGGGCTTAGTTCTGCTAGATATGCTTTAGGGCAGCCCCCCTTATTAACTGTTTTCAATGATGCCGGAATCGGCAAAGATAATGCAGGTATTGCCGCTTTAGCTGCCCTAGAAGATAAAAACCTTGCCAGTATTGCCATTGCTGCCAGCAGTGCCAGAATTGGCGATGGTGAAGACACTTGGGAAGCTGCCATAATCTCAGAGATAAATTCTCAAGCCAAAGAAATGGGTTTTACAAAAACTAGCAAACTAAAGGAAAGTATCTTAAAACTATTTGCCTAAAGCTAACTAATAGTTATTACTATCTGGGCTAGAATCATAGCTATGAAAAATTTCAACAAAAGTTTTTTACAAAAACTACTAAAAACCCCAGGACCCAGCTCCTACGAACACCGCCCTGCCAAAGTCTGGCGAGAACAAGCTAGCCAATATGGTGCAAAATTAAGAGTCGATAGCTATGGCAATAGCTTTGCTAGCTTTGCCAGCAAAAACAAAAAGAAAATTTTGCTCTCTGGTCATATTGATGAAATTGGCTTGCTTATCCATCATATTGACGATGACGGTCTTTTATACTTTAAGGGTATTGGCGGCTGGGATCCTCAGCAACTCATCGGCCAAAGAATAAGAGTGATGGGGCATGCCGGTGATATTATCGGTATAATTGGCAAAAAGGCCATTCATCTAATGAAAGAAAAAGATAGAAAGAAAGTTTCTCAGATAACTGATATGTGGATTGATATTGGAGCAAAATCTAAAAAAGACGCTCTCAAATATGTGCAAATTGGCAATGCCGCAGTTATTGAGCAAGCTTATTTAGAGCTCTTAAACAACCGTATTGCCAGCAAAGCAATTGATAATCGCATTGGGGCATATATTGTATTAGAAGCTGCAAATCGGGTAAAAAACTCTAAGGTAGAGATTGAAGCGGTAGCAAGCGTACAAGAAGAAATCGGCCATGCCGGTGCCATGATGGCAGCTTACAGCTCCGCCCCTGATTTTGGCATTGCGGTTGATGTAACTCATGCTACTGACATACCAGACATCAAAAAACGAATTCATGGTGATTGCGCCTTAGGCTCTGGGCCTAGCATAGATACTGGCTCCACCAATCATTTGGGCATGTTTAATGAATTTATAAAGCTCGCAGAAAAACATAAAATCAAATACACCATCAACACTGCTCCCCGCAGAACATCTACTGACGGTGATGATATTTTCAAATCTAAAGGCGGAGTACCTACGGTGGTTATTTCTATCCCAAACCGCTATATGCACTCCCCTAGCGAAATGATAGATTTAAATGATTTAGAAAATGTAATTAGGCTTATCGTCTTATTTATTGAAAACCTAGATGAAACAAGCAAATTTAAGCAACCTAGCTAAGATTTAAGTAATTTAGCTGCCTAGCAACTTCAAAACTAAGCACGCCCACACTAACTGCCAAATTTAGTGAGCGTGCTTTTTTGTGCATAGGTATTTTGAGCTCTTCAGTCATTTGCCTAATTTCTAATGGCAGACCTCGCGATTCTGGACCAAATAAAAATACGTCACCATCATTAAAGCTTGCTTCCGAATGAA
Organism: uncultured Deinococcota bacterium; assembly: GCA_947311535.1. Taxonomy (GTDB): domain Bacteria; phylum Deinococcota; class Deinococci; order Deinococcales; family Trueperaceae; genus CAMZLP01. Next base: position 3,437 of record CAMZLP010000121.1, read on the forward strand.
ATCTATTTGCTTTTGTTGTCAAAGAAAATACCCTTTTTGTTTCAAACTCTTTTTCAAATCCTTTAAAAAAGTCATTAAAGCTCGCATGCACTTGTAAGTCAACCTCATTCCAATAATCCATTGCTGAGCGTTTAAGGGCTTTGTCATTCAATCTAAATGCAAAGGGCCGAATTAGATGTAATTTAGAATTATTTGCCAAAGAAGTTCTGGCAATACTGCCCACATTAATAGCAATTTCTGGCTCAAAAAGAGCAATATGTATCATAGTTTTTAATATTACTGCATCTACTAAAAAACTTAGTAAGTTTAGCAGTCGCAAGACAAAAGACATGACTATAGCAAGCAAAAATTGTAAAATCACTCATTAGAGCAAGACGAAAGATCAAAATGATAATTAATAAAGTTGAAATAAATATTCAAATAACAAAAGAAAACACAAATTGGAGAAAAAATGCTTCTTAATATGCCAAAAGGCCCAGATTTTATAACTATGTTTTTAATCGTAGGTATTGTAATGATAATCGCCCTTATATTTCACAATGTCTTTCAGGTTTGGGTTGCCAAAAAACTGGGTGACCCTAGCCCCAGCAATCTTGGTTATGGTAGTTTTGACCCCCAAGTTCAGCTCGAGCCTATCGGAGTAATACTATTATTAGTTTTTGGTCTGGGTTGGCCAAGGCAAATTCAGTTAAATAATCGTAATCTAAAGGGTAAAAAAGAGGCATTTGTTTGGTACTCGGGGCCGTTAGCATATTTAATAATTGCCTTTTTCGCTACTGCCGCTAGTCTAGTATTTTTCAAGCTAGGCAAAACCACCCTTCAAAACGCCTTTGCTATATCAAGCAGCTATGCAATTATGCATGCTGTTATAAATATTTTGCCAGTTTACCCTCTAGATGGTGCTAAAGCAGCCCTAGTTTGGGGTAACAATGATGTTAGACGCGTAATAAGACAAGTAGAATCATGGGGGCTAATTGGTTTTATGGGCGCCGTAATGCTTTTACAATTTTCTGGATTAACTTCTGTACTTACTAGTTTTTTCAATAGCATTATTTTCAAAATCCTAAGCCCTTTACTCAATTTGTTTTAATGCTCATACAGCTATTACAAAGTTCCCCACTAATGTTTGCTCTAGTGGCTGGGGTACTAATATTTAGCCTAAGCTTGCACGAACTAGCCCATGCTGTTGTTGCCGAATGGGTCGGCGATGATACTGCCCGCAACTTAGGGCGCATAACGCTTAATCCTATAAAACACCTAGACCCGATGGGAGCATTGCTTTTATTATTTATTGGCTTTGGTTGGGCCAAACCCGTACCAATTAACCCAAGTAAATTTAGAAACTACCGCAGCGGTTTGTTTTTTGTAAGCATTGCTGGGGTTGTAGTCAATTTCATTATTGCCATTATTGCCCTAGCTATCTTGGGTTTTATAGGCATCACCATGACTAATACAGGTGGCCTAGGTTTAGAAACTGGCAGCATTGCCAGCAAGCTTATCAATTCTAAATATGGCAGTGAACTAATAACAGGGCTTTATATGATCGCCCAAATCAATATTATTTTGGCTGTTTTTAATTTAATACCCGTTCCACCATTAGATGGCTCAAAAGTATTGCTCTCAATAATACCCAGCCTTGATTCAGTATTTAGAAAAATCCAACAATTTGGCTTTTTAATTGTAATTGTACTAATAAGGCTTGATGGCAGTAGTATAAACCTATTAGGCAAAATTACCACCGCCATAAGTCATTTTGTATTGGCTCTGGTTTAAACTTAACAGACTTTTAAAACAAATAAATAGTGCTATACTAAAATCCCGTAAACAAGGAGTGATTGATGGATAGAAAATTCATATTTGTTACGGGTGGTGTTGTTAGTAGTTTGGGTAAAGGAATCAGTACATCTTCAATTGGTGCACTGCTACGGGCTCGAGCCTATAGTGTCACAGCTGTAAAAATAGACCCTTATATAAATGTAGATGCAGGAACCATGCGCCCTTATGAACATGGCGAAGTTTTTGTAACTAAAGATGGTGCAGAAACAGACTTAGATATAGGTACTTATGAACGTTTTTTGGATATTGATTTAACAAAAATAAACAATGTAACAACTGGGCAAGTTTATCAAAGAGTTATTCAAAAAGAGCGTAGCGGAGAATATTTATCACAAACTGTCCAAGTTATCCCTCATATTACCGATGAAATTAAAAATAGGATTTATCAAGCAGGTATAGATGATAATGCTCAGATAGTTTTGGTTGAAGTAGGCGGCACAGTTGGTGATATTGAATCTTTGCCCTTTTTAGAAGCCATAAGGCAAATACGTTTTGAAGTTGGCAAAGAAAATAGCTTGTTTTTTCATGTAACCTTGCTACCCTATTTAGAAACAAGTGAAGAATACAAAACCAAACCAACTCAGCATTCGGTGGTAACTTTACGTAGTGTTGGTATTCAACCTGATGGCATTATTTTACGTTCTAAACAATTAGCTGATGAATCTGTATGTAATAAAATTGCCCTATTTACTAATGTTGCCAAAGAAAATGTTTTTACCTCTTATAATGCCGATTTTGTTTATGCCGTGCCAGAAATTTTAGAACAACAAGGCATAGGTAGGTTGATAGAAAAAAGTCTAGGTCTAGAAAGCATTACTCCAGAGTTGCAAGTTTGGCACAATGCCATAAAAACTCTAAGAGAGCCAAAATACCAAACTGATATAGTAATTGTTGGCAAATACATTGCCATGCCAGATGCTTATTTAAGCGTTATGGAAGCTCTTACTCATGCAGGTATTGCCAACAATGCTCAAGTAAATATCAATTGGATAGATGCCGAAACATTGGCAAATGGTGACACCGAGAGCTTAAAGGAGTTCTCAGCAATTTTAGTCCCTGGTGGCTTTGGTATACGTGGCATAGAAGGTAAAATACAGGCTGCAAAATATGCTCGAGAAAATAAAATTCCTTATCTGGGCTTGTGCTTGGGCTTGCATGTAGCAACTATAGAATTTGCCAGAAATGTTGCAGCTCTAAAAGATGCTAACTCCACAGAATTTGACCCTTATACCCCAGAGCCTGTCATTGACCTTATGCCAGAACAATTAGAAGTTGAGGATTTGGGCGGTACTATGAGGCTTGGTGATTGGCCAATGAAAATTACTAAAACAAGCAAGCTTGCAGAAATTTATTCCGAGAGATTAGATAAAAATAATATTGTCTTTGAAAGACATAGGCACCGTTACGAATTTAACCCCAAATACGTTTCAATATTAAAAAAAGCTGGGCTCAAAATTTCTGGGCTTACCCCCGGTATGGAAGGACGTGGTGAAGGCTTAGTAGAAGCTATAGAATTAGAAAATCATCCTTTCTTTGTTGCTCTGCAATCTCATCCTGAGCTTACTTCCAGATTAATGCGCCCTAGCCCACCATTTAAAAGTTTTATAGCAGCAAGCTTGGCTAGAAAAAATGATTAAACCCTTAGTTATTGGTTTTGCAGGGGGTACTGGCTCTGGCAAAACTACCATTGCTGCTAAAATCGCCCAAACTATAGGGCAAGAAAAAGCAGTTATTTTACCACAAGATGCCTATTATAGAGCTCAAAATGATTTGCCGCTAGAATCACGCAAGCTTACTAACTATGATGAACCAAGTGCTTTTGACAATGAATACATGGTTGAGCAATTAAGCCAATTAATATCTGGGCAATCAATAAAAAGCCCTATCTATGATTACGATCAACACAATAGAGCTAGTGAAAACAAGCTTATAAATCCTAAAGAAGTAATTCTAATAGAGGGCATTATGGCCTTACACTTTGAAGATTTAAGAAAACTAATGACCCTGCGGGTATTTGTAGATGCCCCGCCTGATGAACGCTTTATACGCCGTTTAGAAAGAGATGTAAAAGAACGTGGACGCAATGCTGAGAGTGTAATTAATCAGTATCGCCGTACTGTTAAACCCATGCACGATTTATTTGTTGAGCCAACCAAACAACATGCCAATTTAATTGTACCCGAGGGTGGTACTAACAGTATTGCAATCGATGTAATTAACGCTTATATTGCTCAATTTTTAAATCGCTCATAAATCTTTCAAAACCGAGAGCAAGCATAACTTGCTCTCGGTTTTGGTTTTTTAATAATACTTAACTGCTAATTAATAAAAGATAGAATTTAAACTAATGGAAGAAAAGCAAATCAAAAAAATCTTGGCAGTAATTATCTTACTAAGTTTAATACCGGCATCAATATTACTCTATAGGCGTATTCAATCTGAGGGTCAAAAGCGTATTGTCACATTTGTTATGGATGAAATAGCCTTGGAAAGTCAAGCAGACTATTTTGGCAAAACATCATTTGAGCTTGCCCAAGAATACAAATCTCTGGGCTTAAATGGAATTGCAATTTATGAAGAGACTTTGAGTAGCTTGGCTGATAAGGGTGATATTCTTTTATTAACCGGTGCACAAGTTTTAAATTATGCAGTTACAAATAACTTAGATATTCCAAATATTGAGGTTGATACCATTGCAGCTTCTGAATTAGCTAGCGGAGCTTTAAAATATGCCTTGGCTAAAAATACTCCAAAAGCTACTAAAATTGAACTTGACGGGCGAGATTGGTATATTTTTTCAGGCTCGAGCCCAGCCCGACCAGCAGGCCCCAGAGACGCTGACATCAAACGTTGGAGCAATGCCGGTTATGATATTGCCTATCGCCCCAGAAACTTCCCCAATTTAATCAATCCAAGCGCAGATTGGCCTAAAGAAGCCCATTACATTATCTATCACGGCTTACAAATTGCAGGTCACCCCAAAGGATTGAGCCAAATTGTTAAAGACTCACAAAATTATATTACCGGAATTATTGAAGGCGTACCCCAATACGGCATGTCAAGCATTTTAAACAAAATACCAACCGCTCGAATACTCAGCTTTAATCAAGATTATATAAATCAAAAACTTTCAGCCCAAGATTTAATTGATAAATACTTACTTGCTGCCAACGAACGCGGCATTAGCATTATGTATTTACGCCCTTATATAGAAGAGCAACAGGGTGAAATGATTGTAAATACTAAAAAATATATCAGTGGTTTGCGTCAGGGCTTTGAAGCCGAAGGCTTTTTAATATCGCCATTAGAAAACTTAGAATTGAATTACAAAACTAATTCTCTCTTGCGCGGCTTAAGCTCGCTCGGAATATTAGCGGCAGTTGCATTGTTAGCATTTATCTATCCTGGAGTTTGGGGCGTGGTAGTTGTTTTAGCAGTTGTTGCTTTGGGTTTGTTATTTGGAAAATTAGATTGGGCAGCGCTTGCCTTAATGGCTGCTGTTAGTTTCCCCGTTTTGGGCTATGGTTATCTAAAAGAAAATCTAGCAAGTTTGGGTTTAGCCACAGTTATTAGCTTAATAGGGGCAGTATTATTATCCGCGGTAGGCTCTGACCGAGAATCGATCTTAGCAATTACGCCTTTTGCTGGGGTAGGGGCTACCTTGCTAATACCGCCACTTTTGTTCATCTTTCATTATGCCCTTAAATTTCGCAATCCTGCTAAATGGATAATAGACTTTTGGAATCAACCAATTAAAGTTAGTCACATTGCCATTGCCTTTATGGGTCTAATTGCTATGGCGTTTATTATTATGCGTCGTGGCAACTTCCCTATTGTCAGTGCTACAAAGTACGAACTCGCATTGAGAGCTTGGCTGGCTGGTCTATTTGTACGGCCTAGATTCAAAGAAATGTTTGGGCACACAATTGCTGTGCTTGGCCTAACTAACAAAACTTGGCCTGCCTGGGTAAAAGGCATTAGTTTGACCGCCGGAGTAATAGCCCAAGGCACAATCATGAACAGTTTTAGCCATTACCACACGCCCTTTATTATTTCTTTACAAAGAACTCTAATTGCCTTAGCTATTGGCTTAGTCTTTGGTTTAGTTTTATCAGCTTTGGCTCGAGCCTTAGTTTATATAACCTCAAACTGGCTTAAAAGTGCTCAATGAAAATACTAATTAGTGGTTACTATGGCTTTGGCAACCTAGGCGATGAAAGCCTCTTAGCTGGGCTTTTACCCGCTTTAAAAAACCATGAAGTCACAGTATTATCAGCAAAACCGAAAGAAATTCAGGGGCTACATAAAGTAAAAAGCGTGCATAGATATTATGCTGCTCTTTTTGCAATTCTAAACACCGATGTTCTTATTTCTGGTGGCGGTGGCTTGTTGCAAAATAAAAGCTCGAACCGCAGCTTGCAATATTATCTTTGGGTCATAAAACTTGCAAAATTATTTAATAAAAAAGCAATTATTTTTGCCCAATCAATTGGGCCAGTAGATGAATACGGTAAAAAGTTGCTAGTAAATGCTTTAAAAGATTGCAAAATTGCAGTACGTGATAAAAAGTCACAAGATTTACTATCTTCGCTTGCTTTTAATACTGAACTAGTAGCAGACCCAGCATTATTATTAAAAGCTCCGAGCAATAAAAAAGAGGGTGTTTTAATATTTCCACGAGCTGGCTACCCAGATATTAGTGATGCTATTATTAACATGGGTAAATCACTTAAGGCAAAGGGTTTTAAATTAAAGCTAGCTGCAATCCATGCCAGTGTTGATGAAGCAGAAGTAAAACGAATTCAAAAAGAAATAAAAGACATTGAATATATTTCTACAAAAACTCCTGAGGACTTATTAGAATTAATATCAAAAAGTGAATATGTTATTTCTGCACGTTTGCATGGGGCTATTTTGGCAGCAGTTGCCAAAACTGAATATTGTGGCATTGTCTATGACCCCAAAGTAGCAGCCTTTTTAGATGAAGTTGATGCAGCAAAGTTTGAGCTACCCGTTAATTATTTGGGGCTAATTAGGCTTGTGCTCGAGCCTAAGCCCATTAATCACGATAGCTTTAAACAGCTACAGGCTCGAGCCCAAAACGGTCTAGAATGGCTATTAAAAGAAATAGAAGCCTAAATCTACAAACTTTACTCATTTTCATAAGTTAGAATGCTCTGGGTATGGAAAGAGTTATTAGGCTACTGGGGGTATTATTGTTTGTAATTTATAGTATTTCTTTAGCCCAAGCAGAAATAGAGCAAATCAAAACAGATTTAGACAATGGTGTTTATGCATTAGCTGCTAATATATCTGGTCCAAAAGCGATAGAAATATATCCAAATAATCCTGATGCTCATTTTTTATATGCTTATAGCCTTTATTTGCTAAGCAAGTACGATACTGCCCGACTCCAGCTAAATATTGCTTTAAACCTAAATTCACAATACAACAGTAGTTACGAAAATCTTAATGGCCTCTTACTTGCCAGCGAAGGGGATACCTATTTGGCAAGGCAAGTTTTAAAAAAAGCTTTTGAAAAAAATAGAAAATATGAGTTTGCTATGGATTGGGCCAAAGTAGCATGGCAGTCTGGGCATTTTGACGAGGCTATAGACGCTTTTAGGCTGGCCGCTTTAACATCAAAAGGTAAGACTGAAGGCTGGCCAATGCTCAATATTGGCAGAATCTTGCATAGTCAAAACGACTTCGAAAAAGCCATTGAAGCTTATAAAAAAGCCATAAGCTTATTTGATGCCCAAGATAATGCTATTGGCAGAAGCTCGCTACCTTCACCGGGATATGTCGAAACATTTTTTCAACTTGGTAGAATTTATGAAGAATTAGGGGATGTAAAAAGAGCAAAAGCATATTATAATAGCGCTAAGAATTCTGACCCTGATTTAGTTGCGGCACGTGTTGCTTTAGAACGTTTAGAAGAGAGCAATTCACCTTAGTAGTATTTTGGGTTATAATAAAAAAAAGGAAGCAAAATAACTATGCTTAAAGAGTCTAAAAACATTCCACTACCAAACTCAGCAGAGACCTTAAATCTCCCATCGGGTACTACGCTTTATCAATCTGGCGAACTTGCTAATGGTATATTTATTGTTAAACACGGCATTTTAAAAGTGCTCGCTCCTAGCTCCATAAATCGCAAAAGAATTGCCGATTTATACGGTGAAGGTGATGTTTTGTCAACAGCTGCAATTGACAACAAACCCCATCATGAAACTGTAATTGCCGTTCATGATTGCGTTTTGTACCCATTAGATGCCGAAGAATCTATGAACAACCGAAAATTACGTGAATATATCCTTAAAAACCTAGCCAAGCAATTACGCCGTAATCGTGAGCTAATTGATGATAGTGAATTGCCAGTAGGTGCCAGAGTAACTAGGTCATTTTTTAGGCTGAGCCAGCGCTTTGGTCAAGAGGCTGATGAAAACGGAATGGTCAAATTACCGCTCTCTTTGACCCATGAAGACTTGGCTTCATTAACTGGTAGCTCTCGGGTGACAATTACCCGTATTTTGGGTGAATTGCGTAATAAAGGCGTGGTCTTAGGTACTCGGGGTGTTTATTTAGTAAACCAAGCCGAGCTTGAAATTGCTACTGATAGTTACGTTTTACAAGTAATCTAAACCTCTTTTACAATTTTTATATGAGCTAAATGGTGTTTGCCATGCCAAGCATAGTAAGCTAGAGTCTGCTCGAGCCCAATCACATCACAACTCTCTGGGTGCACAAAGCTATTTTTGTAGTCATTTAAAGTTAACTCTCTTAAAAACCAAACCCATCTTGCATGCAACGCTTTTATTAAATCTAATGATAATTCAATTGCTGCATTTTTGGCATCAGGCAATTTTGCCCAATCATTTTCATCATAAGCTTTTATAGTTGGCTGATTTTCAGTAACTGCCCAACGAAAGCGGATATAGCTATTCATATGGCTATCAGCAATATGATGCACAATTTGCCGAACCGTCCAAGCCCCATCACGATAGCTAGTTTCTAACTGTTCGTCACTCAAAGTCTTAACAATTTCCTCTAAATCTTTTGGCAATCGCTCTATTTCTGCTATCCAATTATCTTTATTTTTTGAAAATTCACCGATATAAACAAAATCACCGATAGGGTAGCGATTATCTTTCATTTAGTTCTCCTAATATAAAATTATATCAAACAAAATATCCGTATTAAGATACTAAGATTGGCTTTTTAATAATATACGATACAAACGAATATTTATCTTGGTATTTATTAGGTCTAAGCGTATAATTAATACCTCATATACTTGGGTTAAGAAAAAGGATAAAAGAAGTATATAACTTCATCATTAGCTTAAACTAGAATTTAATATCATACAAATCAGCATATTTCTCTTTTAAATAGGCAATATACGGCTTAGTAGTCATTTCTTTACCGGTTGCCATTTTTACCACCTCGGCAGCGGTAAACTTGCGACCGTGCGTATAGATATTTTCTTTTAACCAGTTATGCAAAGTATCAAATTTTGCTTGGGATATTTCATCTTTAATTTGTGGTTTAGCAGCAAGGGCTGCATTATAAAATTGCGAGCTCATTATATTGCCCAAGGTATAACCCTGAAATACACCGCCAATTTGCCCGCCATACCAGTGCACATCTTGTAATACACCGTCGGCATCAGTTTCCGATGAAACTCCTAAATCTGCTTGATAACGTGCTCGCCAAAGCTCTGGTAAGTCTTTGATGGCTATTTTGCCCTCTAGCAAATCTGTTTCTAAATCAAAACGGATAATTACATGTAAATTATAAGTTAGCTCATCGGCATCGGTACGGATTAGTGAGCGAGACACTTTGTTGATGGCTTTGTAATAATCTTCTAAGCTATAATCTTTTAACTGCTCTGGGAATACTTCTTGCAGTTTTGGATAGTAGTATTGCCATAAGTCTTTACTACGCCCAATTTGGTTTTCCCAGAGGCGTGATTGGCTCTCATGCACTCCACTTGATGTACCACCTGCTAGCAGAGTTCTATCTAAATCATGGCTTACGCCTAATTCATAAAGAGCGTGGCCAGTTTCATGCAAGCTGCTAAAAATTGCATCTGTGAGGTCATTTTGATTCACTCGGGTAGTAATACGCACATCATCAATTGCAAATTTGGTCATAAAAGGGTGATGAGTTAGGTCTAAGCGACCTCGTTTTTTATCATAGCCATAGTCTTGGGCAATCATCATAGCAAAGTCAAGCTGTTTATCTTGAAGGAAAAATTGTTTGACAGCACTATCATCAGCTGGCTCTTGAGCAACAACTGCTTCCACCAAGGGCACAAGTTCTTTGCGTAAATCTGCAAACAATGGTCGTAATACCGATACGGTCATGGCTTCGTCACTGTTATCAATTAGTGGGTCGGCAATGTGTTCATGTGGAAAGTAATTGGCCATTCTACGGCTATAATCTAAAGTCTTTTCTAAGTTATCGGCCACCATGTCAAAATTGTCTTGGGCTCGAGCCTGTATCCATAATTGATAAGTAGCAGAAGCATGGTTCGAAAATTCTTCTAAGAACTTAGCAGGTACTTTTGTCGCTTTTTCATAGTCTTTACGAGTCACTCTAATCAAACTAGCTTCGTTAGAATTATAGTCCAAATCTTTTTCTAAGGGTTCTAGTTTTTTTAATAATTTAGCTATTTTTTTACTACTAAACTTTTGGTGGGCAAGCTTTCCTAGGGTAGCCATCTGTCGGGCTCGAGCCTCGGCACCTTTAGCAGGCATATAAGTCGCTTGGTCCCAACCTAAAAGCGAAGAAGCATTGTTAATGTCATCTACTTCATACAAAATCTTCTTTAATTTCTTGAGATTTTTATCCATAAAATACAATATCTTATTCGTACAGTCATTGGTAAATTTGAGGGAACATTTAGATTCCCTCTATTACAAACTCATATAGCTTGGTTATTTTAATTTAGTATAGAAATCAATCATTGCCTTAGCTAAAAAACCCCTTCAAAATAATTTCCAAAAGCCTTTTCAAACTCAAAATAGCTGTCAGCTTTATTTTAGAGTAGGCAATTCTAATTAGTAATTATCTAGCCAAATCTATTATCAATAACAAGTTCACCACTAAATTCCTCTAGCAGTACAATTTCATTCATACCAATGCCAGTAGCTACACGCAAAGTTTTAGCTAGCTTGTCAATATTGACCTTAGTAGCATCTCCTTCAATAATGAGCTTAACCGTATCTGTGCCATCTTCCCTGCTAGAAACCACAATTTGATAATTTCTAAAGTTAAGCCCTTCTACACTTGCTAGAATGAACAATAGCTCTTTGGGGTAAAACTTCACACCCTTAATTTTTAGCATGCTATCAGTTCTACCAAAAACACCTCTTGGCAAATAGAGTTTGCCATCTTTAGTATCTTTTAGAGTCAAGTCACCAGTGCGAAAACGCAATATGGGCATGCCTTCACGGCTGAGGCTAGTTATTACTAATTCACCTTTTTCTCCATCAGCTACCGGCATTAGGCTTTGAGTATCTAAGACTTCCAAAATACAAGCTTGCTCTACAATATGCAGGCCATCTTGGGCACTTGTCTCGGCAGCTACCAAGCCTGTTTCGCTGAGGCCATAAGCATCATAAGCTTTGCAAGATAATGCAGTTTCTAGCTGTTCACGGTAGCCAGGAACAGCCGTAAAAGGCTCACCAGCTGCAATTAGTTTTTCAAACTTAGCACCTGCTTCACCTAGTTTTCGGGCAAAGCTAGGGTTGGCTACTAAAACATTAAAATTGTAACTCTTGGCAATTTCTACTACTTGGGCAGCGTCGCTTGGACCAAGTGCCAAAGTAACTACGCCAAGTTTGTTTAAGCCCTCATGAAAGAGCCAACCACCTGCTAGCATATGATAACTAAAAACCACTAAACAGCGATCATCACTGGTAATATCGCAACGTTTTAGTTGCTCAACTACCGCCTCGGCTTGCCAATTAATATCATTATTTGTTAAGAATTCTGGCATTCTACCGCCAGGCGATGGGGTCAGGTGCATTTGGATAATATCGTCATTCATAAATCCAGCTGTTGGGTCTTTTTCAAACTGCTCCATAAAATCAGCCCGACTTGTAAAAGGCAATGCGGAGATATTATCAACAGATATTGTTTCAATATCTATGTTTTTTAAACGTTCTTTATAAAAATCTAATTCTTTTGCTTTTGTCAAAATATGCTGTAAGCGTTTATTTCTATCCATATTGTTCTCCTTATTAATATCATGACATATTGCAAAATAGATTTATAGGCATTGATTTGGATTACAACATCTAAGTTTATAAAAGCTATAATGAGTAGCAAATTTAAATTATTTGCCTGGAGATGAATTCATGAATTATCAAAATGAAAAACTACCCGAAGGTTTAGAGCTAGCAAGCTCAACCCCAGTAATGACCGAAGAAACGGTTTTAAAAGGCATTTTAAAGAACCACAAGACCTCAGCAGGTAGATATGGCTACCTAGTAGTTGAAGAAGGTAGCTTGCAATTTGTTTGGGAAGATAGCCCCTTTGAAGCTCTTGACGCTGATGTAGACCACCCTATTGTTATAGAGCCAGAAAGAGCACATCATGTTGAAATTACCGGAGCAGTTAAGTTTAAGGTAGAATTTTATAGCTAAAGATTATCAAATACTGGCTTGTAGATAACCTCAGCTGAAGCGCCCTTGAGATAATTAGGGTTAAGCTCGAGCAAAAAGAAGCTCTCGCTAAACCCAAAATCCTTGTAATAAAATCCTTGCTTTATTGCTTTTCTAAAGCCAAATCTTGGATAAAAGTCTTTATGCCCCAAAACAAAAACAGCCTTAGCCCCTATCTCTTTTAATTTCTTTAGGCTTTCTGGCACTAGCACCGAGCCAATCCCCTTGCCCTGATATTGTGGCAATACTGCCATCGGTGCAAGACCATAAACATCTGTTAAATCGTCAAAGCCAGCTATTTTGAGCTTAGTATACACAATATGAGCTACAACATATTTACCGTACTCAGCAACCCATGCGCTATAAGATTTCTCTTGCTGGCACAAATACTCAACTACCCTAGCTTCATCATCAGTTGGGAAAGCATTATGATAAATATCGTAAATATCTTTTTCATCAGTATAATTTTCTCGCCGTATAATTATCTTTGACATATTTTATTTTAACTTATTTTTGTGCAATGATATTTTTATGAAAGTATTTATAAGTCGACAAATTCCTAATTTGGGTCTAAAGCTCTTAGAAAATGCAGGCATAGAATATGATCTTTATCCATCAGACTATGCTATCCCTAGAACTGATTTTATCGCTTCCCTAAAAAGCAACAATTACCATGCCATTATTAGCACATTAAGCGATAAAATTGATGCAGAATTACTCGATATTGCCGGCAAGCAAGTAAAAATAGTTGCTAATTTTGCGGTAGGCTATGCCAATATAGATATTGACGAGTGCAGCAAACGTGGTATTGCCGTTAGTAATACACCCGATGTCTTATCAGCGGCTACTGCGGATATGGCTTTTACACTTTTATTGGCAACTGCTCGCAGGCTTATTGAAGGGCATGAGCTAATCCAAAATGATGCTTGGCAAGGTTGGACTCCTACCCAGCTATTAGGCCAAGATTTAAAGCAAAAAACTCTCGGGATTATTGGCATGGGTAGAATTGGCGAAGAAATGGCAAAACGAGCTTTAGGCTTTAATATGAAAGTTGTTTACCACAATCGTAAGCCTAAACCACAAACAGAAGCAGAGCTTAAGGTTAAATATCTAAATCTAAATGAATTATTATCAGAAAGCGATTTTGTCTCTTTGCATTGCCCACTCAGTCCAGCAACAAAGCATTTAATTGGCAAAAAAGAATTTGAATTGATGAAAAATACTGCCATTATTATCAATACTGCCCGTGGCGCAGTCATTAATGAGCAAGAATTAGTAGCAGCTCTTAAGCAGGGTCAAATCTGGGCTGCTGGTTTAGATGTTTTTGAATTTGAACCCAAGATTACTGAAGAATTAAAGCATATTCCCAATGTTGTTTTAGCGCCTCATTTAGGCAGTGCAACCCAAGGCACTCGTGATGCCATGATAGAACTTGCAGTAGAATCAATTATCGCAGTATTATCTAACAAAACTACTGCCAATATTTTAAATAAAGAAGTCTTTTAAAATTAACAAGGAAAATCTGACAGTAAGCTGATAATTAGCATTTAAACTATTAAATGCACTCCGAATCAAAAAAAACTAAATTAGCTGTTATAGGAGCTGGTTCTTGGGGAACTGTTTTAGCTTATCTTTTAGCAAATAATGGTCATGATGTAAAAATATTAACCAGAACAAAAAAACAGGCAGACACAATCAATAAACAACGTTTTAATTATAATTATTTTCCAAATCTAAAGCTACCTAACTTGAGTTTAGAGTTCAAAAGACAAAAGTACTAG
>CAMZLP010000122.1 GCA_947311535.1 uncultured Deinococcota bacterium
CATAACCACAAGCCAATAAAACAACTAACAGCCTTTGAAAGATTCTTTGAACTCAAACCAACTAATAATCCTTTAAGCTGGCTTAGATATATTGTTCCTGGTGGTCATACGACTTTTCCATAAGTCTCCAGTTTTTTACTTTTCCCCGATTTCTTGGACTCACCCTGTTGTCGCTTAAATTAATTCTATATCTGCTAAGCCTACTGGCTGGTACAGGTGGCGCTCCTTTTCGGTAATAGCTTGATAATTTACCAGTAGAAGATTTTAGCAGAATTAAGGGGTAAAGAATGAATAAAAACGACAAGTATTGAAATATAGGCAATATTTGGCTTTATATATCGAGAAAACGTGATAATAAAAAATACCGCTTATAGTTCAAAAAACTATTAAGCGGGTTAAAAGCAAGGAATTTTTATCCTTTTATGATTTTTAATATTTCTTGACCATAACGCTCTAGCTTTACTTTACCAATTCCTTTTATAGCCAATAATTCTTTATTATCTTGCGGTTTTTTGCTACTTATCTCTTTTAGGCTAATATTACTAATAATAGCAGTTTCCTTAATAGCTAGCTCTATCGCCTTGGCCTTACGCCAGTTTTTTAGACGCTTGCTAAGACTAGTTTTAGTACCTCTTCTAACTAGCTTTTCGGCAATTTCAATGATTTCTTCATTGCTATCTTTTATTTTGCTAGGGCTATTATTGTTAGTAATTTCTATAATTTCGTCTTTTACGGGTTTTGTGTCTTTTGTGGCAGTGCTAGCAGTTTCGTCAGATTCACTGACTTCTAACAAGTTGTCGCTCTGATTTGTCTTTTTACTTTTGTTTTTAGTTGGCTTTTCCTTGGCTTTATTTATGACTTCTTTAGGGCTATTAGTATTGTTTGTTTTAGGGCTTGCTTCAGTGATGGTTTTTGGCTTTTTATAGATCAAATAAACACCAGCCGCAACTAAGATTAGAGCAAGCCAGCTAGAATTAAAGATTGATAAGCTGCTTACTAATGCCAATAAACCAAGCGCTGCGAAGCTCATTATTACGTAATCTAACCAATTTGATTTATCTTTTGATTTTTTCTTGTAAATTAATATTGAAAAGGCCAAAGATAAAAACAGAAAGCCAGGTAAACCAAGATTATGCTCGAGCATAATCCCAGCAGATAGACCAGTTAACGACGTGCTTGCTAATAAAAGACCATTTGAATGTCTTTGTTTGTACTCCCAATATACAAAAGCTGCTATTGCGGCAACCCAAAACCAACCCAAGCCAGCTGTAAATGGATTATTAAAAAACATCAAAGCCCCAAGGCCAAGTAAAGTGTATGCAATTAAGTTTTTATTTTTCATTAAATGTTCTCCTTATTTATCAATTTTAGAGCTTAAGTAATTTCCTGTCTTCATACTTAAGTTGGGGGAATCCCCTATAATTTGCTGTATTTAAATTGTATTTTGGTAAATACCGACAAAGTACAAATTAAAAAAAGTGTTAAAATGAACTGATAAAAATGTTCGCTGCTATGAGTTTTTAATATGCTTATCGCCTTGTAGGATTTGTTATTTGTTTGACTGCTAATAAATAGGGGCTTTGCTAGTTTTCGTAAAGGAGACAAAATGATAAAGGATAAATATAATTTTGAGGTTTTTAGTAAAAAGCCAATTAAGCTGATGAGTGATTCAGGTGAATGGTTGGCAGATTTTGAATTAGACTTGAGTGATAAGCAATTAAAGGAATTCTATTATGATATGCTCTTTGGTCGCTTACTTGATGAGCGTTTTGGGCAATTGCACCGCTTGGGTAAAGTTAGCTTTTATGCCCCATCATCTGGCCATGAAGCGGCCCAGATAGCTATTGCCAAAGCGATAGATTGGGGTAATGATTGGGTTTTTCCTTATTATCGGGATAATGCTCTTTTGTATAGCTCGGGCGTGCCGATAAAAGATATTATGGCGCAAATGCTAGGTACTAGACTAGACCCAGCTAAAGCAAGGCAAATGCCATCACACCCTAGCTCCAAAAAACTTAATATGTTTACTGCAGCCTCTGGTATTGCCTCTCATATACCAGCTGCTGCTGGGGCAGCAATTGCTGCTAAAATTAGAAACAAAGGTGAAGCGGTTATTACTACATCTGGCGAAGGTGCAACTTCTGAGGGTGACTACCACGCTGGCATAAATTTTGCGGGGGCTCAAGGTGCTCCTATTGTATTTATTGTGCAAAATAACGGCTTGGCAATTAGTGTGCCATATCATAAACAATCTGCCGCTGAAAATACTTCTTTAAAAGCTCATGCTTATGGCATGCCTGGTTATTATCTTGATGGTATGGATATTTTGGCCTGTTACTATCTTATGAAGGACTTATTAGAACGGGCTCGAGCCGGTCTTGGTCCTGCTTTGGTAGAAATGAAAGTTTACCGCTATGGTCCACATTCACCAGCTGATGACGATATGCGCTACCGCAGCAAAGAAGAGGTTGATGCGTGGCGTAAAAAAGACCCATTGTTGCGCATGCAAAAGTTTTTGGCAAAAAGAAAGCTTTGGACTAAAAAACAAGATATAAAAATGCGTGAAGAAATTGAACTAATACTTGATAAAGCAATTAATGAAGCTGAGGCTGAGGGTTTTGCCCCACTTGAGTGGATGTTTGATGATGTATTTAAAGATAAACCAGCCCATTTGCTAGAGCAACAAAAAATGCTCTTGGAGGATTAAAATATGCCTAGGCAAAATATTGTAAAAACTATTGCTAAGACCCTAGACCAACAAATGGAAATAGACTCGTCAATTTTAGTATTGGGTCAAGATGTTGGCAAACGTGGTGGGGTATTTTTGGCAACTGAAGGTTTGTTTGATAAATACGGTCCAGACCGAGTGATTGACACCCCGCTTTCAGAAGCAGCAATAATTGGTGCAGCGGTTGGTATGGCTGCTTATGGCATGCGGCCAGTTGCCGAGGTGCAATTTGCAGACTATGTTTTCCCAGGTTTTGATCAATTAGTTTCACAGGCTGCCAAAATACGTTATCGCTCTGGCGGGCAGTTTTTTGCCCCTATGGTTTTACGTATGTCGGCAGGTGGTGGGGTAAAAGGTGGGCATCATCACTCCCAAAACCCAGAGAGTTTGTTTGTTCATACTCCTGGTTTAAAGGTACTTTATCCATCTACCCCAAAAGATACCAAGGGTTTATTGACGGCTGCTATTCGTGATGACGATCCGGTAATATTTATGGAGCCAAAGCGTATGTATCGCTCAGTCAAAGAAGAAGTACCGGAAGAAGATTTTGAAATAGAGATTGGTAAGGCCAAAATAGTGCAAGCTGGTGATGATGTTGTGTTGATTTCTTATGGCTCGAGCATGGACAAAGTCTTAGAAGCCACAAAAATACTTAGAGAGCAAGCTATATCAGTAGAACTAATAGATTTGCGTTCACTTATGCCTTGGGATAAAGAGGCAGTTTTAAAATCAGTAGCCAGAGTTGGTAGGGTCGTTTTGGTCAGTGAAGCCCCCAGAACCCTCAATTTTGTTTCCGAAGTTTCAGCTTGTATCTCCGAAGAGATTTTAGACAGTTTGCTTGCACCACCCATTAGAGTGACAGGTTTTGATACGCCTTATCCATATGCTTATGATAAAGAATATTTACCTAGTCCAAATCGAATATTAAAGGCTGTACAGAAAGTTTTAGATTATTAAAATTATCTGGCTATTCAAAATTTTGAATTCCTATGGATAATAGTTATAAGAATTAAAGGAGCTTAAATGCCAAGAGAATTATTATTGCCTGAACTAGCAGAGAGTGTAGTTGAAGGTGAGATATTACAGTGGTTAGTGCAAGAAGGGGAGATGGTTAGCAAAAATCAGCCAGTTGCAGAAGTGATGACAGATAAAGCAACGGTAGAACTGCCCAGCCCTTTTAGCGGTATTTTGGAAAAACATTTGGTCAAAGTTGGTGATGTTGTAGCCATAGAAACTGCTATTGCTTTATTTGCTGATGAAACAGGGGGAAACCCCCTAGCCTCAGAAGCTGAAGATGACGGCTCGAGCCTATCGTTATTTACCCCTGGTAAATCAACCAACCTTAAATCAACAATACAAGTTACTAAGAAAAGCAAAACTCAATTAGCGTCAAAATCTTATGGGCCTTATGGGCGGGTGCTAGCTGTGCCTGCAGCCAGAAAACTAGCTAGAGATTTAGAAATTGATATTAATAGCGTGGCAGGCTCTGGCCCCAATGGCAGGGTGCGAGTAGATGATGTTAGGGCTTATAATCCAAAAGGCTCGAGCCCACAAATTGAAGAGCGTATTCCGGTAAGAGGTTTGCGCCGAGTTATCTCTCAGCAGATGACTAAGTCACATTTGGAAGCAGTGCGGACTTTGCATGTTGATGAAGCTGATGTCTCTGGCTTGGTTAATTTACGCAATAAGCTCAAACCAATAGCTGCCGAGCAAGATATTAAGCTCTCTTATTTACCCTTTATTATGAAAGCGGTTGTTTCTTCGCTTAAACAATTTCCCATTATTAATTCTGCCCTAGATAATAAAACTAATGAGATAATCCTTAAAAAATACTATAACCTTGGCTTGGCAGTAGCAACTGAGGCTGGTTTAGTAGTGCCAGTTATTAAAAATGTGGATACTTTGACTGTGCTCGAGCTTGCCCAAAGTATTAATGATTTAGCCCAAAGAGCCAAAGAAAACAAACTCTCAGCCGAAGAATTCTCTGCTGGTAGTTTTACTATCACCAATATTGGTAGTTTGGGTGGTTTATTTAGCTTTCCTATTATCAACCTACCCGAGGCAGCGATTTTAGGAGTGCATTCTATTAAAAAACGGGCAGTTGTTTTAGATGATGATTCTATTGTGGCTAGACCTATGCTTTATCTTTCTATGTCTTTTGATCACCGTATTATTGATGGTGCAGAAGCAGCTATGTTTACAAGCCATTTAATTAAGCTCTTAGAGATGCCTGAAAGACTAATGCTCGAGCTTTAAGCCTTAAGACTTGAGTTTAGAGTTGTACAAAACAAAGAGCACCCCTAATCCCTTTGAAAATCAATAGTTTTTAACTAAAGAGCTTTGGAAAAACCACAATTAGGACATGTTTTAGGTCTATATTTAGTTTTTCTGATAACAG
>CAMZLP010000123.1 GCA_947311535.1 uncultured Deinococcota bacterium
CCAGAAGATTATCAAAAATGGGTAGATAGCTTTAGCTCTAATTATGAGTTTACTACAAGTTCTGACTCTGCCAAAGGCAAACAATTATTCACCCAAAAAGGCTGTGGAGCATGTCACGCAATTCAAGGTTTTACAACTGGTAGCCCAGATAAACCAAATTTAACAAATTTTGGTTTGCGTAATACCGTAGGAGCTGGTTTAGTAGCAAGTACTAAAGAAAACGTAGCTAATTGGATAGCAAATCCACAAACTATGAAACCAGGTAACTACATGCCTACCTTATGGCAAGAAGACGACCCAAATAAAGACGAAGAAACTCAAGCCATTGCGGCATTCTTGCTTTCATTAGGCAAACAATCTCAAACCCAAGCAACTGTTGGAGGTATCAATGGCAATTAGTAGTCAGTCAGCAAAAAACCTAGGCTCAAAAGTTTTGATTCGCCCTAATAGCCAAACTAAAGGAATTGTCAGTTGGTTAACAACGGTAGATCATAAACGCCTGGGTATTATGTATTTAGTAGCAAGCTTTCTCTTTCTATTTACCGCAACTATTGAATCATCTTTAATAAGAACTCAATTAATTCGCCCTAATAACACATTTTTAAGCCCTGAAATATTTAATCAAATGTTTACTTTGCATGGTGTTACCATGGTCTTTTTAGCAATTATGCCCATGGGAACTGGCTTTGCCAACTTTTTAGTACCCCTTATGATTGGGGCTCGAGATTTAGCATTTCCAAGGCTAAATGCATTTGGATTCTGGATATATATAGCAGGCGCTACTCTATTCTACTCGAGCATATTTTTGGGTGGAGCACCAAATGCAGGTTGGTTTGCTTATGCTCCCTTAACTTCATTAAGTGCAAACCCAGGTCACGGCATAGATTTCTATATGATTGGTTTATTTTTAGCAGGTATGGGTACTCTGGCTACTGCTATGAATGTAATTGTAACAATCATCAGCATGCGTGCACCAGGTATGACATTATGGCGTATGCCAATGTTTATCTGGATGGTTTTAATCACCATGTTCTTAATTCTCTTTGCATTTCCACCATTTACGATTGCACTTGTACAAGTAATTATGGATAGATCCTTTGGTTCATTGTTCTATGTTCCTGAGCAAGGCGGTATGCCTATATTGTGGCAACACTTATTCTGGATTTTCGGTCACCCCGAAGTTTATATTATTGTCTTGCCAGCTTTTGGTGCAATTTCTGAAGTAATCCCAGCCTTTTCACGTAAACCACTCTCAGGTTATCCAATAATGGTTTTTTCTGGTATGTCTATCGGCTTCATGGGCTTTGCTGTTTGGGCTCATCACATGTTTACAACTGGCCTTGGTCCTTATGGCGAAATGGCCTTTGCTGTTACTAGTTTTGTTATTGGTGTACCAACAGGAGCCAAAATATTTAATTGGGTCATGACTATGTGGGGCGGCAAAATCCGCCTAACCACCTCTATGCTCTTTGCAATAGGGTTTATAGTTACTTTTGTTATGGGCGGTATTACTGGCATTATGGTTGCCATCTCTTCATTAGATGCTCAAATTAATAGCTCTTACTTTTTAGTTGCCCACTTCCACTATGCAATGGGTGGTGGAGCTTTATTAGGCTTTATGGCTGGTTTTTACTACTGGTTTCCTAAATTCACTGGCAAAATGCTCAGCGAAAAAGTTGGTAGATTTGTATTTGCTCTAATAGCAGTTGGCTTTCACACGGTATTTTTCCCACAACACTTTTTAGGTCTAATGGGTATGCCAAGACGAATCCAAACTTATGCAGATGGTTATGGCTTTAATACCTTAAACCTAATTTCGACTTTGGGTTCATATATTGCCCTAGTAGGTGCATGTCTTTTGGCCTATGATATCATTGTTACAATGCGTAGCAAAGATAGAAAAGCCCCTAACGACCCATGGGATGCTCGCAGCTTAGAATGGAGTATCCCCTCTCCTCCACCGGTTCATGATTTTGATACAACACCTGTAGTAGTGGGTCAAGATACCTTCTGGCTAGAGAAATATCCTCAATTTAAAAATATTTCTAAACAAGAAGAATCAGAAATTGCTAAGCTAGCCAAAGAATCAGATAAACATGGTATTCATATGCCTGGTGCATCATGGTGGCCATTAATAACATCGGTTGCTCTCTTTTTTGGTGGCTATTCAATTATTTTTGACAATATCCTCCTAGGTATAATTATGGCAGGTCTTCTAATATTTTCTGTCCATGCTTGGGCATTCGAAGGAGTTGGCGGATACTATGTCACAGTAGATAATGATGGAGGCAAAAAATGAGTATGACAAGCCATGGCTATCGTAGCTCAAATATTAAAGATCCAAAACTGTTAATGTGGATATTTTTAGCATCTGATTGTATGTTTTTTGGCTCTTTAATTGGCACTTACTTAGTTTACCGCGGACGTAGCCTAGTAGGGCCATACCCACAAGATTTATTTGATATTCCTTTAACAACCATCAGTACCTTTGTGCTACTTATGTCTAGTTTTCTAATGGTAATGGCTTTATATTACCTAAGAAAAAACAAAATACAAAGCTTTAGATTAGCAACTTTTGGGGTAATAATTTTTGGTAGCATATTTTTGGGATTTCAGGTCTTTGAATTTAGTCATTTTGCTCATGAGGGTCTAACATTACAACAAAATCTATTCGGCTCTTCCTTTTATGTACTTACAGGAACTCACGGCATCCACGTCGCCATCGGTGTTTTATGGTTAATATCATTACTAATCACTAGCTATATTCGCCCTATGACAAGTAAAGACGAAGTCTATTTAGACGTTGCAGCACTTTATTGGCACTTTGTTGATATAGTATGGATTGTAATTTTTACAGTCGTATACTTAATAGAATTTATTTAGGGGTTTTTGATGAGTCATAATAATCACAAAGGTGGAGCAGCAATATATGTAATTACTGCTGTCTTTTTAGCAATACTGACTTATATTGAATTTGGTCTTATCCAATATAAATGGCTAGGAGACGGAAATCCTGCTACTATACTTACAATTGTCGCACTATCAATAGTCAAATTTATTGCTGTTATTAGCATTTTTATGCATTTAAAAGATGATAATAAAACTCTTTTTGGTTTTTTTGCCGCAGGTTTGGTTTTTGCATTTGCAATCTTTGTTGCAATGTCATTCTTATTTACTGTAAATAGTACCAAAAATCGTATAGCAGCTCCTACCACAGACAATCTAAGCTCACATGAATCTAGTAATCATAATATTCTGGTAGAAGAGGCTGGCTTTAGGTTTCCGGCTGGCCCTAAAAACCAAGCTTATGTCATAGAAAGACCATTTGAATCAACAAAAGACTATAGCTTTTCACTAGATAGCTCTAATAGTTCTGTAAGTTCGCCATCAAATTCTCAAGATTCTGTTGCTCTTGAAAGCTTTGATTGGCAAGAATTAGGTCAAAAAACCTTTAATAGTTGTAGCTCTTGCCATCAAGCAACTGGTACTGGTATTCCAGGAGCTTTCCCTCCTCTTAACAAAAATGCAGCTTTAAAATATAATTCTGATAGAGAATATTTATTAAAAGCAGTAACTTTTGGTTTAACAGGAGAAATTGATGTTGATGGTAATAGTTATAATAGCGCTATGCCTGCTTGGGGTTATTTATCTGATGAAGAAATTGCAGCAGTCTTGAACTATGTTCTAAGTTCTTGGGACAATCCTAATACAGTTGTTAATTTTGAGGCTTATTCTCCAAATGATGTAAACAGTATTAGAGCCCTAAATTTAAGCTCCGATGACACATTAAAACAAAGACCTTAAAGGTAATATATGCAAGGAGGGTATCAATAACGATGCCTTCTTTGCTTATTATTAAGGTAAATATATGAAATGAATAAAAACATAGAAAATAACATAGAAATTATTGCCAACTGGCAATTTGACCCAGTGTTGATGGGGCTTTTATTAACTGCTATTATTAGCTATTTTTTAGCTATAGGTCCATTAAGGACACATATCAATAGAACTGCAAAATTTCCTAAAACAAAAGCAGGGATTTTTATTCTAGCAATTATTGTTAGCTATTTAATTGAAGGCTCACCATTACATGACATAGCTGAGCGATATTTATTTAGCATTCATATGTCACAACATTTATTTTTAACCTATTTTGCCGCCCCCTTGTTTATCTTGGCAATGCCAAACTGGTTGCTCGAGCCTATGCTATTAAACAACTATACTAAACATCTCACAAAGCTATTAACAAACCCAATTGTTGCAGCTTTAATCTACACCCTATTTCTATCAATTTGGCACTTCCCTGTTATATACGATGCTGGCCTAAGAAATTCAAGCTTGCACCACAGTCAACATTTTCTATTTTTAATTGTTTCTTTTATATTTTGGTGGCCAGTTATGCATAATTTAGCAGATTTACCAAAGCTGCATCCATTATTGAAAATTGTATATCTATTTGTTTCATCAACCTTATTGCAAATACCACTCTTTGCTATGATTACCTTTGCTGATAAAGCTTTCTATCCTAGTTACGAAAATGCACCCAGAATATTCTTTAATTCCGCCTTAGAAGATCAGCGAGTTGGTGGTGTGATTATGAAGATATTGGCAATGTTATTTTATTTATTACCAATGACTATAATATTTTTCAAATGGTATCAAAAGGAGCATAATGCAAAACACACGCAAGATTCTCAAACCTTTTCTGCTTCCGATTAACTATGACAACTAAAAAGCAAGCGGCTGTTAAATTACTGCAAGGTTACTTGTGGCATCCAAAAAACGAAAAACTCAACCTAAAAGATTACTTGCCCGATACTTTGGCAGAAGATGTTTTTCTCCTTTGGGATGAAATGCCTATGCCACCATTTACATTTTTTGATGATGGCAGTTTAGCTGCTGAGCAACAGTTTTACCAGCTTACTCTTATCCAAATATTAGTTGATAAAAATACCAAAGCGATTCTAATTCAACCATTGGCTGATTCTTTACAAAGCTATTTAAATACCACTCCTAAATCTCTTGGCTGGCAAATATTTGAAGACTTAAGAGATCTATAGACTTTTCTTAAGTAATATCAACATGTTATAGTTGCTTGGGGGGAATTATGAAAGAGGTTAATTTATGTTAAAAGAATTTAAGGATTTTGCTTTAAAGGGCAATTTAATTGATATGGCTGTTGGTATCATCATTGGTGGTGCCTTTGGTACAATTATTCAATCTTTGGTAAAAGATATTCTTATGCCATTAGTTGCAGCAATTTTTAATACGCCTGACTTTTCAAATGTGGGCATTATCTTAAAAAATCCGGACAATGCTGTATTTGCAAACTTGCAAGAAGCTGTTGATGCTGGGTTACCAGTATTATCTTATGGTAACTTTATCAGTGCACTTATTGCATTCTTGATAATAGCTTTGACTATGTTCATCATAGTTAAAAACATGAACAAGCTTAAAAAAGCTGAAGAAGAAGCTGCACCAGCCGCACCACCAGCACAAGAAGTGTTACTTACTGAAATCCGTGATTTACTAGCAAAAGAATAGTAATTTTTAAACAAAAGATAATCAAAAATCCGAGGACAAAACCTCGGATTTTTTCTATACCTCTCGACTAGGCATATACTTACTTAGCTATTATAACACTGCATTTATAAGATATTCATTAGGATTATGAGCCATCTGGATAAGCTCACTAATAGCAATATCTTAGTTTTTATCATACAATCTATTTCATAGATTATAGCTTCTCTTTGGTCTTTAATATTAGTCAAAGTGCTAGCTCTAAGAAGGAGAAATAATGAAATTAGCATATATTGGCTTAGGTACTATGGGAGCACCAATGGCGGCAAACCTTTTAAAAGCTGGTTACAATTTAACCGTCTATAATCGTACTAGAAATAAAGAAATATCGCTTGTAAATAAAGGTGCTAAGCACGCAAATAGCCCAAAAGAAGCAGCAATTGCTGCTGACGTAGTTTTTACCAACCTGAGTGATTCTGCTGATGTTGCCGAAGTTGTTTTGGGAAATACTGGGGTAATTTACGGCATGAAGGCTGGCAGTATCTTAATTGACTTAAGTACTATTAGCCCAAAAACTACAAAGCATATTGCTCAAGAATTAGCTAAAAAAGATATAGAAATGCTAGATGCCCCTGTTTCTGGGGGTAGCGAGGGGGCAATAAATGCCACATTATCAATTATGGTGGGTGGTAAAGCTGATATTCTAGAAAAAGCACTGCCATTATTGCAAGTAATGGGCAAAAGCATTACTCTAGTTGGACCAATAGGCAGTGGTCAAATAACTAAAGCTATCAACCAAACAATATTGGCAGGTACTTATAACTCTGTTGCTGAAGGCATTGTGTTAGGTTTAGCTGCTGGAATTGATATTAAGGCAGCTTTGAATGCCGTCAGTGGTGGAGCGGCTGCATCTTGGGTTTTAGATAATCGAGCAGAAAATATGATAAATGACAATTACCCACTTGGTTTTAAAACTTCTCTTTACAAAAAAGACCTAGGAATTGCCTTAGAAACTGCCAAAGAATTAGGTGTGGCAATGCCTGTGGCAGCTTACGTAGAACAGCTCGAGACTAGCCTAGTAAAACGTGGCTACGGCGATGAGGATATTTCTAATATTGCTAGGATAGTTAGGGAACAAGCAGGAATTGAGTAAGCTCTTATTTAAATATTAGACTTGCTTAGGTTTTTGGCATGAGTTTAAGAGACGCTAAGTAGCTAGTAAAATTTATCTCTTACTCAATAGTCGATTTTAATAATATAGCCAAATAACTTTAATTTGTCATAAAGGTTGGTAACGCCTCGGGCTAAAAAACACCTTACAAAAATATTAAAAAACCCAATTATTGTTTAATGAACAAGGCCAAAGCCCTGATTCTGACGTGAGGTTTAGATTTTTATAATTAATTTGAAAAAACTACGTTGTTTTATTCTAATTTACTTATTGCTGCTAATTTCATTAGAGCAAAGCAAACTACTTGAGTTTAGAGTTGTACAAAACAATAATTGGGTTTTTTAATATTTTTGTAAGGTGTTTTTTAGC
>CAMZLP010000124.1 GCA_947311535.1 uncultured Deinococcota bacterium
GGGGTAATGTACAGCTTCTATATTTATTTGCGATTCTAGCCAAGTAGCAACTTGCATGGCAGTTTTACTCATTTGCTCTGCACGTGAACGCAAGCTGCGCAAGTCATTTAAAATCATAATTGCACTAAATGGGCTAAGGCTTGGCCCAAAGTCACGGGCTGGTAATAGTTTTATATAGTGGGCAAAATTGGCTTTGGCATCGTCACTAAGGTGCTTAGAAACTATATTATGCTTAGCAATTACTGCTCCAGCAATACTCATGCCACTGGCATTCATTATTTTACTAACCGAATGAATGACAATATCTGCCCCAAATTCTAAAGGTCGCATTAGGGCTGGCGAAGTTAAAGTGCTGTCCACAATTAAGGGGATATTATGCGAGTGGGCAAGTTCTGCCAAAGCTGCTAAATCGGCAACGGCAAGGCCTGGGTTACTAGGCATTTCGGTATAAATAAAGCGGGTATTATTGTCAATGGCATTTTCCCATTCGTTTAGATTCAAATTATTTTTAATCCAACGAACATCAATAGCTTGCTCTTTGCCATAGCGCTCATTAAAGAGCATAAAAGTACCACCATAGCAGTTGCCAGAAGCTATAAAATTCATCTTGCTATTTTTTTCTTTATTTAAAAATGGATTAGTTGCCATAAATACCGCTGACATACCAGAGCTTGTAGCTACGGTATCTGTTTCTATAGCTAAGCCATAGCTTTCTAATAGGTTTAGAGTTTGCTCTAAATAATGAATGCTAGGGTTGGCAATACGAGTATAACCCCATGCTGGAATCATATAAGCCAAAGCGGCTTCTAAATGGTCGCTGTCTTCAAAATGCTGGGCGGTGCTGGTATAAATTGGCTCTATTAGGCTGCCTTGGTTAGCCAATGCCTCTTGCATGCTGTATATTCCATGAACGGCAATAGTATCAAATTTTTTGGCACGCATTTCTTTACGCCTTTTCATAAGGGCTAAGCCTTGTTTTTGACCTTCTCGTACATAAAAATCAATTCCTTTTGACATCTTTATCCTTTCTTTTGCTTACTGTCTTAGTGGCAGTGAGCTTGTAAACTTTAGCTCTTCAAAAATCAGGCTGGTTTGCACTGTGGCTATATAGGGTATTGGGGTGAGCTGCTCGAGCACAAACATTCTAAGCTCTTTACGGTTACGCATAGCAACTTTTAATACATAGTCAAATTGACCCGATACGTGATAACACTCCAAAACTTGATTTAAATTGATAATAGTTTTATAAAACTCTTCAATTTGTTCAATATTGTGCGAGTGCAAACTGATATGAATTAAACAAAGCATATCAAAGCCCAATAACTCACGGTTTAAAACAGTCAAAGTTTTTTCTATAAAGCCTCTTTCTTTTAAATTCTGCACCCGGCTGTGGGTAGCCGAGGCTGACATCTTTAGTATTTCGGCAAGTTCTTTGTTACTGATAGTTGCATTTTCTTGAATAATTTCTAAAATTGCAATATCTTTAGTATCTAAAACCTGCTTATCTGATGATTCTAGCATTATAGCCTCCATATGTCGATGTTTATTTTTTGCATTAATATAATAATAGAATATTATTCTCTAAACATCAATATTAAAAGAATTATAAGTTAATAATATAAATATACATTAGTTTTTAAGAAGATTATTCTTAAGCTAGCTTTGTGAGATTGCTAGTAATACTCAGTTTTAATAAATGAAATAGGATTTAGCTTGGACTGAAGTACCGCTTTTGAGTTGCTAATTTTCTTAAATTTTCAATTGGTTTTTATGGTATTTAAAAAGCCTAAAAAAAGCGAAGAAAATAATTTTTTGGCAATTTATGAAAACTCTTAGCTAAACGAATAATAAGCCATACCCAAAAGCCCAGCAGCAACTATCAGGATAGCTGGGTGAATATTGTAGCGAATGGACAGATAGAAGCCAGCAATAGCAATCAGCCAAAGAAGCCAGTTGTTTAGCCATTCGTGGGGTTTGCCAAAGGCTTTGGGTACAAATTGCCAAGTTATAATTGCTAATAATGCTACAACCATAGGGCGAACACCTTTTAAAAAGTTTATAAGATTTGGAGAATCTTTATATTTTGAGTATAGAGCAGCTAAAATAATTATGCCGATAGCAGTTGGAAGTATTAAACCAAATAAACTGACCAATATTCCTGGAATCCCAGCCACTTTAAAGCCAATATAAGTAGCCATTTTGGTAGAAATTGGCCCTGGTAGCGATGAGCTAATAGCAAAGGTATCTAAAAATTCTTCTTTACTTAGCCAATGCCTTAGTTCTACCGCTTCTTCTTGAATTATAGGAATCATAGCAGCACCACCACCAAAGGCTAATGAGCCTACTTTGCCAAAAGAAACAAATAGTTGAAGGAGATTTGTGAACATATTAATATTCTAACTTTTTTGGATAGGCTCGAGCCTGTTGTTTTGAATATTCCAAAAAAGGCTCTGCAAGCTAATAACTGAAACGTTAGTGAAACGCTTTTTCTTTATACTGATTCTTAGAAGAGAGATTTTTGGCGTAAAGCGGATATTTAGTCTAAAGGCTAGAATGAGCCTTTAAAATCTTAAGGAGGATAAAATGAAGCAGTTTACAAAAATAGGTATTAATATAAGCTTATTGTTAGCTGCTAGACAAGTTAAATTATTTAGGTTAAGCCTATTATAATAAGGCTAATCCAAGTATTGACATGCTAAAAACTTAGGCCTTCAATACTTAAAATCTTGTTTATAGTCATAATAGAACTAGAATAAGGATTTTGGTCTAAGTTCTTACTCGTAAAGTAAAATAAATTAAAAGGAGCTAAATTGATGAAAATATTAAAATGGGTTGCCGCTTTTGCAGTAGTTATAGCCGTGCTAATAGCTGGCATATTTATGTTTACAGGTGGCATGGTAAAAGATACTAAAGATTTTTTTATTGCCCTAAAAAATAATGATACTGCTAAAGCTGCCAGCTATCTATCTAAAACGTTTACAGATAGTACTTCAGTTGAAGAACTCGAAGATTTTTTTGATAACAGCAGCTTAGCTGATTACAAAGATTCTAGCTGGGGTAGCCGAAATATTACAAATGATACCGCTGTGATTAAAGGCTCTGTTATTACCGAGTCAGGGCAAAGAATACCGCTTAGTGTAAGTTTTGTAAAAGAACTGGGTAAGTGGAAGATTTTAACGATTGATATTAGAAAGGTTGGCCTTAATTCAAAAATAAATATACCCAGCCCAAACGAGCAAGTTGAACTGGTCAATGAGGCTATGACAGTATTTTCTAGCTCTTTAGAAGCTGGATCTATGGCAGGATTTTATAGTTTTTTATCCAAATTATTGCAGAAGCAAAAAACTCTGGAAGAATTTGAAAAAATCTTTGCTAGCTATTACCCTGATGCCCCAGATTTTCGCTATACCACTACTAAATCTAGCCCAGTTTTTAAGCAAGCGGCATTTGTAAATGAATTTAATGAATTAGTGATAGAGGGTTATTATCCAAGCGGTAAAGTTAATTTGGAGTTTGATCAAAAGTATATTCGTGAGGGTTCAGCTTGGAAGCTAAACGGCTTCTTTATTGAAATTGTAGATGCTCCAGAGAGTTATGAAATCCCAACTAAGGAAGAGCAATTAAAGCTAGTTAATGATAGTATGGCTGCTTTTGTGAAATCGCTAAAAAACAAGTCTATGCAGAGTTTTTATGATCATGTGTCTGTGCTTTGGAGAAATGACCAAGATTTGGCAACTTTTGAGAATAATTTTTCGGGTATTTATGACAGAGCAGATGATTTTGAAAATATGGTTACTGGCTCGAGCCCAATTTTTGAGCCAGAAGCGTTCATTGATGATGAGCGAATTTTAGAAATAAAAGCTTATTATCTTGCCGGAGATTCAAAGCTAAGTTTTGAACAAAGCTACGCCCTTGAAGCTTTGGATTGGAAATTGATTGGTTTTAGATTTAAGGTTGAATAGATTTTTTTTAAAGTACTAGCCCTTGCTTGAAACAAAAAACAGTGTTTAATTATCACAAGGAGGATAAAATGAACAAGCAGTTTGCAAAAATATTCGTTAGCTTAAGCCTAGCCAT
The DNA here is from genome assembly GCA_947311535.1 of uncultured Deinococcota bacterium. GTDB lineage: Bacteria > Deinococcota > Deinococci > Deinococcales > Trueperaceae > CAMZLP01. Next base: position 4,078 of record CAMZLP010000124.1, read on the forward strand.
AATTAGCCTAAGCTTAGCCCAGCAAGAAATAACAACAGTCGCAGAATTAGAACGCTTAGCCCCATTGGGTGGTGAGTATCGCTTGGCAGCAGGGACTTATGAACTTACAGAGCCATTATTACTAACAAAAGACTTAACATTGCTCGGTGCTGGTATAGGGGAGACTATTGTGTCAGGCTCGAGCCCATTCTATGTAATATCAATAGAAAGTAGTGAGTATTTTAAATTTGATGGAATTAGCTTTGAATATAGAGGCACAGGTGGCTCCGAGGTTGTAGAAATAGCAGATGCTAGCTTTGAGTTTTCTAATTGCAGCATTAAGGGTGCAATATACAGCCACGAAAATGATTTGTATTATGGTGATGGTTTGCATGTTTATAAAAATGCCCATGGAACTGTCAATAATTGCCTTTTTGAAAATAATGAGTCAAACGGTATTTCTCTAGAGCATACAGCAAGCCTAGCCGTGGAAAACAGTAAACTGATGAATAATGCTACTGCCGTAGCAGTATTTGAAGATAATAGCTTTAGTATTAAAGACTCGGTCTTTTTGAATAATGGTTCTGAAGATGGCTCGGCAATTTATGCCGAAGGCAATTCAGAATTATTAATTGACAATAATCTTTTTGATGGTAATTTGTTTGGTGCTTTTTATTTCATTGGAAATAGCAAAATAACAGCAATTACCAATACTATTAAAAATAGTGGAGATACTTACGTGGCTGTTACCGCAAGTGAAAATGCTGATTTAAAATTTGAGGAAAATACTATTTCAGATAACCCTCTTGGGTCCTTTTCTATTTTTGACAATGCCAAGCTTTTGGCTACTTCAAATAATCTAAGAAATAATGGTAATCAAGAATTTAGCTCGATATATAGCGAGGCCGAAGCTCAAATTGAACTGATTAAAAATATCTCTTCTGCTGATTGGGGTTGGTGGTTTTCTGGCAATTCTAAGCTAATTGCCAAAGGAAATGTTATCGATAAAAGCCAAAGCGAAGGTTTCGCTGCTATTACGTTTACTGATTCTGCTAGCGCTGAACTAAGTAAAAATGAGATTCGTAATGGTTTGGATTGGGCTGTTTTTGCTACTAATAATAGCCAAGCTGTGCTCTTACAAAATATTATAGAAGATAATATTGGCGGTATTCAATTAGGAGCTGAGGCAAATGTTCGTTTGTTGGTCAATAAAATTCGTAATAATGTAGAGCATGGCGTTTATATACTTGATGATTCTACAGCTTATATTTCGGCAAATACTATTTCTAATAATCGCTCGGGCATTGTAATATCAGATAATGCAAAGGCAGATATAATCGAAAATAAAATAATTGATAACAAAAAATCCGGCATAGGCTTTTTAGGGAATTCAGATGGTTCTGCACTTTCTAATAATATATCGGGCAATGCTTGGAATGGTATAATTGTTGGTGATAGTGCTAATGCTAAAATATCTGCTAATCAGATAATAGGGAACTTGCTTAGGGGTATTCTGCTGACCGAGAACGCAACTGCAAAAGTTGATGGAAACAGCATTAAAAATAGCAAATGGGGTATTTTTGTTAGCGAAGATGCTAACCTAGAATTAGCTGATAATATTTTTGAAAATAATGAAACTGATAGCTTTAAGGGTGCTTTGCCAGATGATGAAAATTAGTTTCTAATTTACGGAGCTTTTGGTACAAAGGCTTTAGCCCAAGTTACAAATACTGGCTTGGCTAGGGCCTTTTTATCATTGCCGTTATAGATACTAAAACTTGCAATGTTATTTGATATTTCAGAGGCGTTGTCACCATTAAACCTTTGCAAATCAAAAATTGTAATAGGCCGATTTTGATTATCGTTAATAAAATAGACAAAGCCACCAAATGGCTCAACCGAGCCATCAATCAATGAGACATTCATATCTTTTGGGCTTGAATCAGTTATGTCTCTATGAATAGTAAGCTTGTTTTTGTTAAGTATAATTATATTGCTCAAGTTAAAAGAGTTATTGGGTATTAGCTTGCTTGAGTCGGGGCCTGTATTAATTTTATCGCCTAAACTTGGGCTAGCTTCAAAGCTATTAATTGGGCTTATTTGTTTACTTTGTAAAACAATTAAATCTTGGGCAACTTGGCCCATATCTTTTATCTCATTTTCAAGGCTTTGGCTATTAGGGATTTTTATTTCAGTTTTAGTATTTTTCAAACTAGGAATGTCAATATAGTTTAGAATTGCACTTACAGATTCTGTTAAATAATAAAGCCTCGCTTGGCTACTTTGAGGCATAAATAAAGCCTCGCTAATAATAGAGCTATCCAAGCGTTTTAATAATTTGGCCTTAGTTCTATCAGAAATATCTATGATATCAATAGCATCATCTTTAGAATTGGAATCAAAAGAATTCATAATAGTTATATATCTGCCATCTTTGCTTATTTGGATTTTGTTAGGTGAAAACTCAAGTTTGCTATCCAAGTTATCAATACGAATATCTCTTCCAATTAGCTTGAAATCGGATAAATTATTGGGGTTGACCTTGATATTATAAAAACTTATAAAATACCTATTATTAGTCTTTGTCAAAATAACTAGTTCGCTTCTATTTCCTAATCTGTCAATAACATCATAGCTAATAGCTGGTCCTGGCAGGTTTAATTTTTTTAAAAATTGCAATCGCTGGCCCGATGCCCCATCAATAAAAAACCTATCTTCAAACAAGGCGACTTCGGCTTTTTTGCTACCTTGGTAAGCAACAAATAATAGAGTTGCTGTACCTGCTTCTTTAGTGCCGGTACAAGATGTAAGCAAAATTATTAAAATTAGAGTTAAGAGTTTTTTTAACATATTATCTCCTTAGGGCTTTTTGTGGTTTCCTGGTATTAATATATCAGTTTGTAAATCTTGTGAAATACCCTTGTCACCAGCTGGTGTGGTTACGCTTATTTTTATTACTCCTGTTTTAGAATCCCAACTGGCGTAAGCTAGCCAACAACAACGGTCCCATAAAACTCTAAATTCTGGTTGAAAATTATAGGCGGTTTGATTTTCTGGAGTGCCTATTAGCGTCCAAGTATCATTTAGAATTGTAGAAAAATATAATTCGTCAGAAAGCTTAACGGTTAGAGCTAAATTATCTAGTTTTAAGGTGGAAGTTTTTATCTCATCATCAAGTAATTTTGCACCATAAGCTAGGCTACCCTGAAAGCCAATAGCACCATAAAAGTCACTAAAGAAAACTAACTTAGCTGAGTTTAAGTAGTTGATTTTTGTATAGTCATCAACTAGGTTAAATTGAGTTTTTAAATCTACTCCGAAGTAAATGTCATCTAGTTTTTGCTCTTCTAAATTAAGCAATACCTCTAAGCTGGTGTTTTTTTGCTTGGTCTTTTTGCTTTCTTTATTTTCAAAAGTCATAAAATAGCTAACTCGCCAGCGAGGGTCACGGCCAGTATTATCATCACTGCGGTCTTCAAATAAGTTGAATTTCCAAGTTTCATTTCTATTAGGATTAAGCTCGAGCCCAAACCATTCAGTAGGTAATAAAGCAAAGCCAGTAGCTTCAAAAACAGCTATATTTTTCCAAGAGACTTTATATTCAGAGCTACTTAAGGTATTGGATTGAAAGTTAAAACCTTCTTGTAAACTTATTTCTAAAGGTCGGACAGATGCATTTATGGCTAAATCTAAGCTTTTCACCTCAGCCTTATTCAAATCCCTAGTATAGCTAAGCCGTAATTCTGGTACTAAATCTTCTCGGTCTTCAGTACCTATATTCATGCCAATTACTAAGTCTTTATAAAATTCCTTGGCTAGTTGAGCGTCATTAATAGGTGGGTCAAAAAAATAACCTGTTGCAATATCAAGACTAAGATAAGGTCTTATAGAAAGCAATAATTTAGCAGATAACTCAGACTCATCACGGCTCTTGCCGCTTAGGCGGTCAGGCGCAATTTTAAGATCTTTTATGTAGATTAAAGACAAACTAGCGTCTAAGTTGTTGGCAGGAGTTCTAAGCTCGAGCGTATTCGTTATTTTACCAGGGTCGTTATTACGGATGTCATATTCGTTGGCTATATTAAGGCTTAACCAATCAATATTACCAAAGAAATTAAACTGGCTAACAACAGGGTCAAAACCCAAAGCGTCTTTACGGCGATTATCCAAAAAGATATATCTACTGCTAATGCTAAAACCCAACCATTCTGCTGCTCGTAATTCTAAAGAGGCTCTTGTAAAAATAGTATTATTCAAGTTTTTAGTATCAAACCTAAAAGGTGTTTCACCTTCGTTGATATTACGAACAAAGCTAATGTTAAAACTACCAATAGTATCTATTTCTTGCCTTAGGTTAATATTAGTATTCCAATTCACTAGTCTTTCATCAGTAGAATAATATTGCCCTAAAAAATCGCTTTGACCTCTTATGCTAAAGCCAGCCCATGGTTTTAATTCGTCTAAGCTAATGCTGTGTTGCTCTAATAATCGAGCAGCCCGAACAATCGGTGATATAGCAGCGCTGCGGTTAGCCGGGTTACTAAAATCTTCAAAAAAGCCTAAATTAAGCATTGCTTGCGATAGCCTAAATGGTCCTACTGTATATTCATTTTGCTCTGGCTGAAAAGATAATTTGAGTTGTTGCAATGGTGAACTAAAAGAAGGTAGGCTCACGTTATCAGAATCATCTAAGTCAATATAGCCTTTAACTGCCAATTCGGTGACAATGGCATTGTTGCTGTTTTTAATAGAAGCACTGTATTCAAGAATTCTATTGCGTAAAGAATCATCACGTGAAATAAAAAAATGCTCTTGTAAAATTGGCAATTGCTCTTCGGTATCGTATTTAAAGCCTATTTTAAATAGTTCTTCGGTTTTTTCTTTGCGCTTGTCTTTGTCTTTATAAAATGCTGGGATATAAGCAATATTAAAACTACCTTGACCAGTATCGGTATAAAATAAATGATTTAATTCCCCGCCAAAATAACTGTTTTGTACTGCGCCACCCAAAATCTTATTACCAAAAAAGTCACCCTTGGCTATATCAACATCAGCATAATATCTTATAGAAAAACTACCTAAAGCGTTTGGGCCAGCAACATATGGCCAGTCTAAAAAAATATGAGCCCGATTTGTTACAGTAGCTGTTTGTATATTTAAATTAGGTCGTCTATTTTTAGGCCCCAGTGGGAAAACTATCAAAGGTAAATAAAAGACTGGCAAGTCTTTAATTAATATCACAACATCAAAAGCAACTAAGCGGTCACCAGGGTATAATTCGATATTGCTTGCGTTAAAGCCATAGTCATCAATATCTTGGTTACAGCGGCTACAAGGGCTAAAGTAGCCCGTTTCTACATCAATTTGCCCTGGTACACGGTTGATAGTAGTACCAACAATATCCATAGCTTCGGTAAATACAAAAACATCATCACCACGAAAGATATTGCTATCTAATTCAAAAATTAGATTTTCTCCACGAATTGTTTCTGATTCTGTGGTTATTACGCCATAGCCAATTATCCGCAATACATTATTTGCTTTATCAATTTCAATTTCATTGGCGACAATAGTATCTTTGTTATCAATTGTGATTGTAACTGGCGAGGCCTTTATAATCCAGAGTTCTATCTTTTCACCGCTGGGTAAAATAATATTACGTAGTTCTAATTGGCTAGTTTCATCTTCAGGAGATGTTTCTACAACAATAGTGCTAGCAAAAGCAAAAGATAAAAAAGATAAAAGCATTATTAGCCAGCGTAACATCTAACGTCTCCAAGTAAAAATAAATAAGCCAGCTGCGCTGAATGAATATAAAGCAAAAGGAATCCAAGCTGCTATATAAGCGGGCAAAGTTCCTTGATTACCCAAAACATTAGCTAAGCTCCATGTAGCATAATAGATAAAGGTGAGAAATAAGACAGAAACTAAGCCTAAACCAAAATTTGACCTAAAGCTAACTAAGGTAATAGCGAGTGCAAAGAGGCTAAATACTATGGCAATTAAAGGTTCAGCAAATTTGCGGTGCAAGGCAGTCCATTCGGCATGGTTGCGAGCATTTGGGTTTTTTAGTCTTTTGATTAGCTCACGCATAGGTAAGTATATAAGATCTGGGATTGTGCTCGAGCCTGCCGCCAAGCTACGCACTGGTAATATGGCTGTCTTCGCTTTGGCATCTAAAACTAAACTACTATTTCTAAAAGTTCTAAATCTTATATCTTTTAAGTTCCAAACCCCAGTTTCTTTATCTACTTGTGCTGATTTTGCAAAAATTATTTCCCTAGGTCCTTGGCTGCCACCCGGTTTAATCACGGTGACATTTTGAAACTGGCCAGTTTTAGTTAGGCTTTCAATATAAATACTGCGCCCTTGAGAATCGGTAAAAAAGCTACCTGCTTCTACAAAGCTCTCGGGGCTAGTTAGCAAAATGCTCTTTTTTACTTCTAAGGCCTTTTTTTGACTCCAAGGTACTATGATTTCATTGTTCATAAAACTGATAGCAGTAACTACTAAAGACAAAGAAATTAAAGGAATAATAAAATATTTTGGGCTTAAGCCTAATAACAAAGAAGCTTTTATCTCACTATCTTGAGCTAGCCTTGTTAAGGCTAATAAAGTTGCAAAAAGTAAGGCAAGTGGTATTGCTTTACCAAGGGCGGCTGGGGCGGTATATAAAATCAATTGAGCTACCAAAGCAGCAGGTACACCCCGAGAAAGTACATCGGGTAAAACAGTTAATAAACCATTAATTAATAGTAATAATACAATTGCTACAGTTCCGGTAATGTATAAAACCAGAATTTCGTTTATTAGGTATGAATAAAAGCGTTTCATTATTTAAGCCTAAACCAGGCTAATAATGAAGCAGCAATACTGGCAATGATAATTGGTAACCAAGCGGCAGTTAATGCTGGTAAAATTTGCTTATCAAATAAACCAAGTGATAAAATCCAAAGTGCCCAAAATAAAACCATTAAAACTATAGTCCAAGCAAAGCCATTAGCTCTTCCATGTAATTGCAAGCCTAAGGCCGCAGCTATAATACTAAAGATAATTGCACTGAGCGCATCGGCAATACGGCTATGAAAATTATATCTCATTTGCCTAATTTTACCACCTAAGGATTTTGTTTTAGTTATTCTTTGGGCTAATTCAAATAAACTAAGGCTTTCTTTGCTAGCCAAGCTCTTTGTAGCATTTATGGCAACGTCAAAATCTAAGCTAATTTCATCAATAAGTACAATTTCACCATTGTTTGCTACTAATTCAGGGGCTTCTAATATCCATTGCCTTGAATCTTTATTACTGTTCCAAGTACCTGTTGCTGCCGAGATTACAGTGCCGTCTTTTTTTAAGATAACTATTCCACTTAATTCAGCTAGGTTTTTATCTTCTTCACTGGCTCTAATACGGCTGGCATAAAAAATACTGCCATCATTATTTAAGTAAGTACTATTAGTTTGGCTGTCTGGGGGTGGGCTGGTGTAAAAGAAACTATCCTCGAGATTTTCGTAAGCTCTTTGGCTAATTGCTTCTAAATAACCTGTATTAATTAAGGCCAAACAGCTAGCCAATAAACCAACTAACAAAAAAGGTTTAAACATTTTAATTGGGCTAATTGTTAATGATTGAGCAGCTTTTAATTCGGAATCTTTGGCTAAGCGACCACTGGCCAATAAAATAGCAAATACTACCGAGACTGGCAAAGCAGTGTGTAAAAAGCTCGGTAGTTTGAAAATCATTAATTTAACAATAGTAATAAAGCTAGCTTGTTCTCGGATTAAGAAATTTGCCCAAACTGTGAGTGTATCAATACTTAGTAATAAGATAAAAGCAAGAACCGCAATAATATAGAGTCCAATTGTTTCTTTAAAAATATATCGATTGAGTTTCTGCACGATGGCAAGTATACCTAAGCAAACGTTGAATTGCGGTTATCTGGAGGGCGGCAAATGTTAATATTATTCTGTGTTAAGAGTTGCTGCAATTCAGGCTAAAATGTCTGCCAAAGATTATAAAACGCCAGCTGATTTTAAGGCCAAGATATTCTCCCTTTGTGAAGAGTCTTTAGCAAGCTATTCTGGAGAGGCTATTTTAGCATTTCCAGAGGTTATTGCTTTAGCAGTTTTATTTGCTAAAGACTATCAAGAATTGTCCAGCTCTAAAGCCAAGACTGCTTTTTTAAAGATTTTAAAAAGGGACTGGCAGAGTTTGCTTATAACAGCTTTTAGGTACAAATTGGGCCTAAGGAGTATTTATCATCAAAATGCAATAACTGCTTACAAGGTTTATATAGAGACCTTTGCTGAGGCAGCCAAAGAATTTGGAGCAGTGATAATTGCAGGTAGCTTATTTTTACCAGAAATTGATGAAGAAGCAACTAGGGGAGTTCATGTAAAAGGCAAGCAAGTTTATAATTACTCTTATTCATTTTTGCCTAGTTCTAAAATAATTAATCGGGTGGCTAAAGTTAATTTGACTAGGCTCGAGCATAGACTACGATTAAATAAAGCCAGCCTATCCGAGAATTATCCATTTAGAGTTAATAAGCAAAAAATAGCGGTGGCCATATGCTTAGATGCCTTTTATGATTCAGTTATTACAAAATATGATGCTTTGGGCACAACTATAATTGTGCAACCAAGTGCTAATTTTGCTGCTTGGGATAGGCCATGGCCACAAGATACTAGCCTAAGCGAGGGCGAGGCTTGGCTGAAATATGGTTTGTGCAAGCAAATACAGGGTAGAAAAAATATTGTTTATGGTATAAACCCAATGTTAGTGGGTGAATTATTTGGAATGATTGTACAAGGCCGCTCTAATATTGTGGCTAATCAAAAATATATTACTAGTGCAAAACTAGAAAAAATAAACGGTTTATTAGCAATTGCCCAAAGCTATGATCAAGAAGAGATTGTTTTGTTTGATGTGGATTAGGGTAGTATTTTATGAAATATAATAGCGTTTTCATGATTCATAGCGATATTTTCTTAAACTTCTTCAATCGCCAATCTTCAATCCTTGTTTCGAAAAGCTCTGTATAAATCTTCAAAATTCTTTTTTAAGCTTGTTCTTTCTTTTTAAGCTTTCAGCTCTTATTTGTTGGGGTTAGTTATGAAAATTCTAAAATGATTGTTTAATCCAGTATGAAGATGATACTTGTAATAGCTCTTAAAACTTAGAAATATAAGCTAATTAGCGATAATTTCGACATATTAATAGTTCATACAACAGAAAAAGAATACTAAAAGTAAAATAAAATAAAGACATTATGAAATAAAACGAGTAGAATAACTAATTGTGACTGGAACCTTAGGCTTATTCTCTTTAGTTGATCTTTTTCAATTGCTCTCTTCTTCTTCAAGAACTGGGCGGCTTAATGTTAACCACCCCGAGGGCAAGGCAAAAGTTTATTTTGATAAAGGCCAAGCTGTACATGCAGAATTTGCGGGACATAGTGGGCAAGATGCAGTTTATTTGTTATTTTCTGACGAGCGAGGTAGTTTTGCTTTTCAGGTTGGCGTGCCATCACCGCAAGAAACCATTAAAACATCTACTGAAAACCTTATGCTCGAGGCTATTCGACGTTTAGATGAAAATTCTAAAGCTAATATAGAAATACCAGAGGATATGGTAGCAGCTTATGTTGACGATGTTCCTAGTGCTAGTACCCTTAGTTTACAACCACAAGAAGTATCTCTTTTAAAACATATAAACGGCCAGCGTACACTAAAGGATTTGGCAAAAGCTAACGGAGTTAGTATTAACCAAGTGAAGCAAATTGTAGATAGATTAGTTAAGGTTGGGGTTTTACAACTAAAAAATAAAAGCCCCCGAACAGCAAGGTTAGTTACCCGCTTAACCAAGGGGCTTGGGGTTGATACAATAGCTTTGGACAGCAATATCTACAGTCAGTGGGCTGATATGATAGGGTATGGTCCTTCTAGAGTAGTATGCAGGTTGCCAAATGGTAATACCAGAAAATTTAATTTAGAATCAATGGATAATATAGGTCCATATATTTTATTTACCAAAGAAACTTTAGCAATGGCTAATTTGGCAGTAAATGACTCACTGCTGGTAAAACCTTTACGTGAATAATTAGATGTAAAATAAGAGAGATAATAGCTTAACAAATAAACGGAGTTAAAAAGCTAGTAAAATGAGAAGTCCTGAAAGAATATTTATAGGACTAAGTATTTTGGTTTTTGCTTATTTGCTTCTGAGACTTAGCAAGCATATTGTAGCTAAAAACAAAAATATCGCAATTTTAATTTTACGTGAAATGACAGTTGCTTCTTTTATAAAAAGCTTTTAGCTTGCTTTGGTTTGTATCTATGGAAATAGGAACAAAAGGAGAGTCCTTTGTATGTAGATTTAGGTTGCAGGTTTTCTTATGTGATTGGCATGATTATGGCGGCTATGGTGATATTAACGATTTCTTGTTTAGGCTCGAGCCTAAGAAATATGGTCGCCTAGTTTTA
>CAMZLP010000125.1 GCA_947311535.1 uncultured Deinococcota bacterium
GCCCCAGCTTCATCTAATACATCAATAGCAGAGTCGGGCAAGCGTCTGTCTGAGAGATGCCTAACCGCCAAAGCAACAGCGGTTTCTATGGCAGAATTTGTATATTTTAATTTATGGTGCTCTTCAAAGTATGATTTTAAGCCTTTAAGGATTTTAATGGTATCTGCTTGGCTAGGCTCGAGCAAATCTACTTTTTGAAATCTACGGTACAAGGCTCGGTCTTTTTCGATAATTTTATATTCTTGAAAGGTGGTAGCCCCAATGCAACGTAAGCCTTTGGCCAATGCTGGTTTTAGCATGTTAGAAGCGTCCATAGAACCACCCGATACTGCCCCAGCCCCAACTACGGTATGTATTTCATCAATAAATAAGATAGCATTATCCATACGTTCTAGTTCTTTTAATACTGCTTTTAAACGCTCTTCAAAGTCGCCACGATAGCGAGTACCAGCTAGTAGGCTGCCCATATCAAGTGCTAAAACCTCGCTGCCTACTAAATCTTCGGGTAAACCATCACCATTGATAATTTTTTGAGCTAAACCTTCTATCAGAGCGGTTTTACCAACTCCGGGGTCGCCTACTAATAAAGGATTGTTTTTATTTCTGCGTGATAAGACTTGCAAAATTCTAGTCAATTCGCTATCTCGACCGATTAATGGGTCAAGTTTGTTTTCTAAAGCTAAATTAGTTAAGTTTTCGCAGTATTCTGCTATTGGGTTTTTGGCAACATTGACAGCATCGCCAGCAGGGCCGTTATCACCAAAGTCGAAGTCGTCATCAAATTCTTCATCATGAGTATTAGTACCACTACTACCTAAATTGCTAGCTAGGGTCGAGGTGACTGTTAATTTAGTTAAGCCATAATGCTCGAGCAAAATGCAAGCTCGTGACATTGGCTCATCAAAAATTGATGCCAAAACATGGCCACCATGTACTTCTTTACGGCCAGCCGCTTTCATTTGGTATTCTGCTCGCTGAATGACTCTTTCAAATGATGTCGTGCCAACGGTATCAACTTCAAAAAAAGAATCATCTGGTATTTGTTCTATTTCGTCTAAGATATTTTCTAATTCCAATAGTAATTTTTCGCTATCTATATAAGCATGTAAAATAGGGCTAGCGTCGGGGTCAAAAAGGAGTGAATGTAGTAGATGCTCGAGCCTAATGAATTCATGCCGTCTTTCACGTGCCAAAGAGAGCGAATTTACTAGGGTTTGATGTAAATTTTCTGTAATCATTATTTACATTTTACTACTATCTGGGGCTTATCTTTGATAAGAGTCTTACTTTAGACAAAAGCTTAAGGGGAATTAAGAAGTAAGAAAAAGAAGAGGGCTTAGGGGAATACATAGGAATATAGTAACTAGAATTAAGAAGCTAATAGTTAGGAACTATGAGTCTACAGATTTTCAATCCCTTTTATCCTTTTTACTCATTTGACATTGATAAAAAACTAAAAGGAAGATGTTTCTTGAATTTGCTATAAGAGCAAGCTTTGCTGCTCACCCTTATATTCAATTTGCTAGTAAATTATTAGTACTAACTTGGTCATTTACAAAAAATCTATAATCCCCAAGTTTATTCTAGTTTTAAATAAATAATTGCAGGATCATGATCAGAAGATCTGTAAGGGCTATCTTGAAATAAATATGCGGGGTTGTATTCGGTATTGTAATCAAGCATACGAGCTTCATCACTGTTAATGTGCCAAACATCAAAACCAGATACTTGTGGCAGCAAAGACCGAGAAACCAAAGCATAGTCAAGCGTGCCTAGCTCGCCCTTAAAGACATAGCTGTATCTATCTTCTAGAGGCAGCATGATATCGATATTAGTGTAATTATTGGATTCTAAGATTTCTAGCGGTGTTTCGCTTCGGTAGCTGTTTAAATCACCGATTAGTAAAACATCAGTGTCATTAATACGGGCTGAGATTTTGGCAGCAAAATCACTTAGGGTTTGGGCTTGGGCACTACGGCGCAGATTCCAACAGCCATTGCCTTTGTCGGTGTCTCCTCCTGGAGGGCAGCCACCCTTAGACTTAAAGTGAGAAACAATTACGGTGAATACTTCGCCATCAACTAAGCTCTCGAAACTAGCAAAAACTGGCGGACGATTATAAATTGCTTTGCGTTCGCTGCCATAAGTAATAAGCCTTAGCTTAGCTGGCTTATACATAATTGCTTGTCTTATTTGGTCTGTGCCTAAGCCTAGTGGTGGTTTTGGTACATAGGCATAAACCTCTGCACCTAAATATTCATTTAGAGAATCAGTGAGTGCAGCAATGGTTTTATTGCCATCATTTTCAATTTCTATCAAACCAAATACATCAGCATCTATGGCACTTAGGGCAGCTAAGAGTTTGGCAGTTTGGCGTTCAAATTCTTCAGGGCTGTCGGCACCGCGTTCGTTTAGGTCGGTAAAATAATTTAAGACATTAAAGCTAGAAATACTTATTTCATGGCTATAGCTGTCTGGCTTAGCAGTACGAGGGTTGCTATTTGTAAATTCAACAGTGCTAGCTTGGATAGGCTCGAGTCTATATTTCCCTAATCCACTATTAACAATTACTCCTTCTAATCCACTGATAGTTGAACCCAATCTTAAATAATCTTCAGAATTCAAATACGGCACTATTTCTGGATTTTCTATATTGCTAGTATCATCTAATAAAATCTGCCGTAAGGCATTATCACTGCCAGCTTGACCATTGTTAGGCTGATACAAACGCCCCAATGATAGCAAGGTTTGCCCGTAGCGGGCTAGGTTATAAGTCTCGGCGACGCTTAGAGTTTGTGGAAAGATAACCCGCATACCCTCATAAGCTTCTAAATCATTTGGATTATTTAGTGGTAATGATATTTCTGTTGCTTTTATTTCAGCTTGTCCGCATATTTCTAAGGCTTCTAGGCGGTCTAACTGGCTTAATTCGTTGCGCTCGAGCAACTTGCCAGTTACAAAAACCACATCGCCAATATTTATTTTCATATCTACATAGTCACTACGCTTAGTTATTCTTACAAAAATCCCATCGGAGGTTGTAGGGTCATTATCACCCTCAGCATCTTGAACAAAAAACCCACCCAAGCTCTCTTTGCCTGGATACACTGCGCTTACAACTGCTTTGGTAGAGACAACCTTGCCTGCAAATGGCGAACGCCTTTCACTACCTTGGAGTTCATAAACATGTTTGTAGTCATTGCTGCATTGCTGAGACTGAGCAAAACTAAAGCCAAGCCCTAAAACTAGCATAAAAAGAAATAATTTTTTCATAGTGCTAGTTTATCTTAAGTAGTTGATATTATTATCTTTTGATGATGCGAAAAAATGCTACTGAGTTAATAAGTATTAAAGCAGTGATTCTTAAAAAAACAAATCACTGCTAGATAAAGACATGCGAAAGGAAAAATTAAATTTCAGCTTTTTACTTTAAAGCAAAAAGCTGAAATTTAGTTAAAATGAAAGTCTATTTAAATTCTATTTATCCCAAGAAAATTCTATGGCTACCTCATCTGTATAACAGACTCTAGCAGTTTTAGGTGGAGTTTCCCTTTGTGGAATTCTATAACCCCAAGCACAACTTAGATCAATATTTTTGCCGTTTACCATAGCAAGGGCTTGTTGGGTTGGTTGGGTTAATGGTTCAAAAATAAGCGTTTGACCCAGAACATTTTTATAGCTAATTTTTTCCTTTGAGGCTTTATCTAAATCAATAATTTCCAAAATTAGATGCGCCCTAATAAAATTATCTAATTTAGAGCTAGCCAAAAATTCTTGCTCAGTTATACCTTGTTTTTTTAGATAATCCCTAAGCTTTCTTGGATAAAGCAAGGTAAAAGGATAATGATCTCCACTTAAATTTTGATAAACACTAGATTTTTTAACTGCTACAGCAAATAAACTTGAATACTGATTATTACTAGCAGTCACATCAATTGTTTGCTGGATAGTAAGAACAGGGGGATCAGGATCATCTTTACAGGCTGCTAGTAATACTACTATCAAAAAGATTACCCCTACCAAAAAATATATTTTCTTCATTGGTTCTCCTTTCATAACATCAAAACCTTTACAATTACATATTAGCAAATATAGGCATCTATTTGTTTATATTAATAACGCTTATTAATAGTTTCAATATCTTTGGTACTAAATTCACTATGCCTTCCAATATCGTTTACTGTATGTGCCTGGTTTGGATATTTAATAAAAAATGCTGGCTTACCATTATCAATAAGCCAACCAGAAGGATAGTCATATGCTCGATAGTGCATTATCGAGTCATAATCATAGCTGGAATGTTGATCCATTTGCCACCAAGAAGATTTTGCTAAAATTTGACTTGCAGCAATACCCTTCCAAAAAAACCGCCACCATTCAATATCTTTCAAATTTGAAACGTTTATAGTAATATAACTATCTCTATCTGCCCTTTGGTGTTCATGCATCATTCCTATAGCATGACCAATTTCATGTTTAATTACACTCTTATAATTGCATCCACTCCCGAGATTTATAGCCTGGCGACCTCCAACCATACCTAATCTACTATTACATCCACTACTGTTATTAAAATATATTCTATTTCCAGCAGTAGCAGATTCTACAAATGTTAAATCTGTTTGAATATTGTAATCATTAATTACATCTAAAATTTTTGCTGTATCCTCAGATGAAAATCCTGATATTGGCTCATAGTAAACAGTACTGTTTACTATGAGCCAATATCAGGATTTTCATCTGAGGATACAGCAAAAATTTTAGATGTAATTAATGA
>CAMZLP010000126.1 GCA_947311535.1 uncultured Deinococcota bacterium
GACCGATTGCTAAAAAACATTAAGGGCAAAAAGGTGATGATTTTGGCTCCTATAATTAGAAGCCGTAAGGGTGAGTATCGTAAATTATTTTTAGACTTAAAAAAAGAGGGCTATGCTCGAGTCCGAGTTGATGGGCTTGTGCAAAGCATCGACGAAGCCATAGCTAGTGGCTTAGAAAAATATGAAAAACACAATATTGACCTTGTCATTGACAGATTAAAAATAAACGAGGATGACAGATCCAGGATTGCCGAAGCGGTAGAACTAGCTCTGCAAAAGGGCGACAGCTTAATGCGGGTATTTATCCCCGACGAAAATACCGAAAAGCTCTTTAGCGAGCAATTTGCCTGCCCCGAGCATGGCACAGCCCTAGAAGAGCTCGAGCCGAGAGCATTTTCATTTAATAGCCCGTATGGTGCTTGCCCTAATTGCACTGGCTTGGGTTATAAAAAAGAATTTAGCTTGGATTTGATAATCCCAGATAAAACAGCCTCTATTAGTGAGGGTGCTATAGCTGCTTGGACAGCAGGTGGCAATGGTGACAAGGTTCATTATTGGGATAGGCTAAAAGCTTTAGCTGAGCATTTTGATTTTGATTTAAACACGCCTTGGCAAGATTTAAGCGAAAAAGTAAAGAACCTTGTTTTGTATGGAACAGATCAAAAAATCGAAGTTGTCTATAAACGAGGCAATATAGAAACCATGCGCTTTGAAACTGACTATGAGGGTGTAATAACAAACCTAAACCGCAGACTCAAAGATAGTGCTAATGATTTTTCTAAGGATAGATTAGAGCAGTTCATGGCTACAGTTGATTGTCCAGTCTGTGATGGTAGCAGATATCGAGTAGAGGTTTTAGCAGTCACAATTGATGATAAAAATATTGCTGACCTATCAAAGCAAACCGTAAAAGAGGCTCGAGCCTTCTTCAGCAAACTCAAACTAGCTGAGCCTGCCAAAAGTATTGCCAAGCCAATTATTCGTGAAATTAATTCACGCTTAGGCTTTTTAGAAAATGTAGGCTTGAATTATTTAAACCTTGACCGCAGTGCTAATACTCTGTCTGGTGGCGAAGCCCAACGCATTAGACTAGCAACCCAAGTTGGCTCTGGGCTAACTGGGGTTTTATATGTTTTAGATGAACCATCAATTGGCTTACACCCCAGAGACAACACAAGGCTTTTGCAAACCTTAAAAGACTTGTGTGATGCCGGTAATACTCTAATTGTAGTGGAGCACGACGAAGAAACTATGCGAGCCGCTGATTATATTGTGGATATTGGCCCTGGGGCTGGTATCCATGGTGGGGAAATAGTCGCATTTGGCAATACAGAAGAGTTTTTGAAAAGTAAAGAATCTATTACTGCCGCTTATTTACGAGGTGATAAGATTATACCAGTACCCAGAAAAAGACGCAAAGGTAATGGTAGAAAATTACGTATTTTAGGTGCAAAAGAAAACAACCTTAAAAATATCGATGTAGAGATTCCTTTAGGCACATTTACTTGTATTACAGGCCCTTCTGGTTCTGGTAAATCAACATTGGTTCATAAAATTTTACATGCTAGCTTGGCCAAAAAACTTTATCGTTCTAAGGCTATGCCTGGTCTACATAGACGAATAGAGGGCAGTGAATATATAGACAAAGTAATAGTCATAGACCAAAGCCCAATAGGCCGCACGCCACGCAGTAACCCAGCAACTTATACTGGTATTTTTACTGATATTCGTGATTTATTTACCCGTGCACCCGAGTCACGCAAACGTGGCTATAAGCCCGGTAGGTTTAGCTTTAATGTAAAAGGTGGCCGTTGTGAGGCTTGTAAAGGTGACGGTACTGTCAAGGTTGAAATGTACTTTTTACCAGATATTTATGTTGACTGCGAAGTTTGCAAAGGCAAGCGTTATAATAAAGAGACTTTGGAAGTCAAATTTCATAAAAAATCTATTGCTGATATCTTGGCTATGACTGTAGCTGAGGGCTTAGAATTTTTTAGAAATATTCCTAATGTTCGCCGAAAGCTCCAACTCATGCAAGACGTTGGGCTCGAGTATATTAAAATTGGCCAACCAAGCCCAACCCTCTCTGGCGGTGAAGCCCAACGAATTAAATTAGCTGCCGAGCTAGGTAAACGCTCTACTGGTAAAACCCTCTATATCTTAGATGAACCTACAACTGGCTTGCACTTTCATGATACCCAAAAGCTACTAGATGTTTTGCAAAGATTAGTTGATAATAACAACACCCTAGTGGTTATAGAACACAACCTAGACGTAGTAAAAACCGCTGATTGGGTTATAGACTTAGGCCCTGAAGGTGGCGAGCTAGGCGGCTATATTGTAGCCGAGGGTAGCCCCGAAGAAGTTGCCAAAAACCCAAATTCACCAACAGGTATATTTTTAAAAGAAATCCCTGAAATCAAAAAATACCTAGAAGCAAAAAACGTCTTGACTTAAGGCCAAATAAGTAAGATACTAAAGGAATAGGAAATAATTATGTTAAAGGTTCGTACACTTAAAAATCCGCAAAAGATTATAGTTTCAATCTTTCTATTTCTACTAGCTGCTCTTATCTCTATGTCACCATTAAACTTAAGCCTAGAGTATAGGGCCGCTTTGATTGTGGCTATTAGCTATCTTAGCTTTAGTACTGGCGGCTTATCATTTGCTTATCTTACTGCCCTTATAGCACCACTTTTTGGTTTAATTGGTGGTGATACCGACTGGCTAATTATGCTGCCCATATTTATGAGTTCATTATTTTTAGCTATACTTGGGCTCGAGTATGCTTGGAGATATGCAGCCTTAATAATTTCTCCATTATTATTTATAGCCCCGCAAATAATAGCTAATATGATGTCTAAAATTAACTTATTTGCCATAAAACTACCTTGGGAGCCCGCCCAAAATTGGATAAAATTGCAACTTTTAGCAGCCATAGCCAGTGTTCTACTAATTGTTTATATAGACCGTTTACGCGAAAGACAGGCCAATAAGCAAGCCGAACAAGAATCTTTAAACTAAATTAAATGAGAGCAAAACTAAAAGCCTTAACAGAAACTAAAGTTGGGGCTTTTTTATTACGATTATACAAACGCTATGATAAATCAAACTTGGCTTTGTTAGCTGCTGCACTTAGCTATTATGCTGCCTTTTCTTTAGGGCCACTTTTACTCTTGTTAGCTGGTTGGCTAGGGGTTATTTTGCGTAATCGCCCCGAGATTTCTGGCCAGTACAAGGCTGTTTTGACCGATCTTATTTCTAAGCTATTGCCATTTCAAGACAATGTAGATCAGCTAGTAAATCAAAGCTTTAAGGTTATTTTAATTCAGTTTCAGGATGGTGCTTTGTTACGCAGTATAATTTCTGTTTTGGTTTTACTATGGGCAAGCAGCAACTTTTTTACAGTCTTACAGCTTGCTCTTGAAGAAATCTTTGATGTACCACATATAAGAGGTTATTGGCGCAAAAGATTAGTTGCTATGTTATTGGTTGCCAGTGTTGCCTTAGTAATTGGTATAGAGGTTGTGGGCGGAGTAATCAATT
This sequence comes from uncultured Deinococcota bacterium, assembly GCA_947311535.1. Classification (GTDB taxonomy): domain Bacteria; phylum Deinococcota; class Deinococci; order Deinococcales; family Trueperaceae; genus CAMZLP01. The sequence continues at coordinate 3,547 of CAMZLP010000126.1, forward strand.
CTTCATTAGCTCATTGGTGGAATTTGGGTATTAGCAAATTGCAAGAATTAAACCCCAAACTGCCTGTTCTATTTTTAGGCTGGCGCAGCGGTTTATTAACTGAGCTACTAAAGATAACTATAAGCACCTTGGTTTTTACCATTTCTTTTCGCTATCTACCCAAAAAAGCTAGTAATTGGTATGGAGCCTTGCTTGGGGCATTATTTAGTACTGGCAGTATTATATTTTTACGATTTGTTTTGGATAAGAGCTTTAACCCCGAGCAATTTAACTTAATTTATGAGGTTATTACCAGCTTGCTAATGATTTTACTATGGCTTTATTTTGCATTACTGATGTTTCTAACAGGCGCATTATTGGCCGCTGAAATAAGCTCGAGCATGAAGCAAGTATCTCCTTCTAATAACCACTAAAAAGGATTTCATAAAGATGGTATATTGAATTATTTTAGCAAGCTTAATTTTTATGTATATAACCTGATTGAAATATAATATTATGAAAACCACCTTATCAAATCAAGACCTTGAATAACTTGAGTTTAGAGTTGTACAAAACAAAGAGCACCCCTAATCCCTTTGAAAATCAATAGTTTTTAACTAAAGAGCTTTGGAAAAACCACAATTAGGACATGTTTTAGGTCTATATTTAGTTTTTCTGATAACAGGATGCC
>CAMZLP010000127.1 GCA_947311535.1 uncultured Deinococcota bacterium
TCCTATTACCTGGCCATTTTCTATAATTGGTTGAGCCACAATAACAGAATTGAAGCTTTTCTTGCTTATAACCTTAGAATCTATCCCAAAAAAACAAAAAGAAATACTAATACAGTCTATGAGAGAAGCTAAGGTTATAAGCAAGAAAAGCTTCAATTCTGTTATTGTGGCTCAACCAATTATAGAAAATGGCCAGGTAATAGGAGCAATATTGGCAGGCTTTACAATAACTTTTCAATCTATTGTAGTTGATGTAGTCCCTAATTTATTGAAAGTATTGCTTCTATTTACAATAATAATTGCAATTGTTGGTAGTATTTTTGGTTATTTTAGTTCACGCTCGCTAGTACGCAGATTTAACAAAATCCAAGCTGGCCCAGAAGCTTGGCAAAAAGGTGATTTTAATTTTAGGATTGATGGCAGTGCCAAAGATGAGCTGGGTAAGTTATCTAGGAATCTTAACAATATGGCTGAAGAAATCCAAGGGCTTATGCAAAACCGCCAAGAATTAGCCACTTTAGAAGAAAGGCAACGCTTGGCCAGAGAATTACACGACAGTGTAAAGCAGCAAGTTTTTGCTTCTGGTATGCAAATCGCAACAGTCAAACTAAAAACTACTCCAGATAGTGCCACCTTAAAGCACCTTGATGCCGCTGAAGCCTTAATTCATCAGGCACAAGAAGAGTTAACAAGCCTAATACACAAACTAATGCCCGTAGCACTAGAGGGCAAAGGCCTAGTTCAGGCAATAAAAGAATATATTGAAACATGGCAAGAAAATGAAGAAATTTCTGTAGGTTTTCAAACAAAAAATGCTCTTAAAATCTCATCTGAAGTAGAATATGCACTGTTTAGGATTGTTCAAGAAGCATTTGCTAATATTGCTAAACATGCCAAAGCCACTAAGGTTTTAATCAAACTTATATCAGATGAAGATAAGCTCAGCCTAGTAATAGAAGATAATGGTATCGGCTTTAATAAATCTAAAAAGACAAAAGGTTTTGGATTACTATCTATGCAGGATAGGCTCGAGCCTTTTGCAGCAAAACTAATAATAGATACAAGAGCAAATTTAGGCACAAAACTAACTATAGAAATCTCAAACAAAGGAGCAGAAAATGCAGAAAATCACCGTATTAATAGTTGATGACCAAGAGCTAGTCCGCCAAGGGGTAAGAGCATTTTTAGATGCTCTTGAAGATATAGAAGTAGTTGCCGAAGCAAGCTCAGGCCATGAGGCTATAAGGCTAGCCGAGCAATATGTACCTGATGTTGTTTTGATGGATTTAATAATGCCAGAAATGGACGGCGTAGAAACAACAGGATTACTAAAAGCCGTCAGTCCTCGCAGTCAGGTTATTATTCTAACTTCACATCATGATGACAAGCATATCTTTCCAGCTTTGCGCAATGGTGCATTATCATATATTCTTAAAAACATAAAGCCTCATGAATTAGCCATGGCCATCAGAAAGGCCTCAAAATCCGAAGCCACACTTAACCCAAAAGTAGCAGCCAGAGTAGTAAGGGAAATACATGGCCCAAAGTTTGACCCCAACCCATTTACAGAATTAACCGACCGTGAAATGCAAATCTTAAAACTCATTGCTGATGGTCAAGCCAATGCTGTAATTGCTGATAACTTAGCAATAAGCGAAAAGACTGTTAAAGGTCATGTTAGTAATATATTGAGCAAACTACAACTAAAAGATCGTACACAAGCAGCAGTATTAGCTTGGCGTGAAGGGGTTGTTAGAAAAAATTCATAAATAATCAAGCTTTTACTGCTCTAATTTATAAAAACTAACAGTGCTTTTGACTGCCACAGCCTACAATAATTAATATGTCTAATCGGGGTTTATTAATTGGTGGCGTTCAAAGCCGTCTTTCAACTTTAGAAGAATCTTTGCAAGAGGTCGGCTGGAAAGTAGACAGCTATCTAAAACCCATTGACGCAATCAAAAGAATAAGAGCTAAAGATTATGGGGCTATTTTTTGTGATGAGCGCCTCAAGGGTGCAACAGCTGCAGGCCTACTTGTAGGCGTAAAACGCCTAAATGCCAAAATACCTTTTTATTTATTTAGCGAATCTATGGATCCTGCTCGTTTTAGTAGCTCTGGTAAACCAACTGCTCTATTACGTTTTCCACCAATACCGGCTCAAATTCCTTTGCCAAAAGGTACTCAAGAAATAAATCCAGGGCAAAAAAAGGTACCTCTCAAAGGTAATACTTCTATGGTTTCTATCATTGATATTATAGAAATGATGGGTTATACCAAGCAAAATGCCATAATGGAATTTGATTTTGGTAAAATAGGCCAGATTTATCTTAATAATGGAAAAATTGAACATGCTATTTTTACAATAGATAAGCAAGCCGCCAAATTTGGCTTAAATGCTTTAGGAGAGCTTTTGGCTATAGAAGATTGTGAGTTTAGGGTAGTAGATTATAATAAGCCAAATAGACTAACTGTTAATATGCCCAACTCTACAGCAATGACTGAAGCCTCCAGAAGATCAGATGAAACCCAACGCTATAAAGATTTTGTAGCTCAGGTCATAGCCTTATGCCCCGAAGTTATTGATATCTCGGTTGGCTATTTGCTTTCTGATAAGCCATATACTGGCTTTGGCAACTCAATTGAATTATTTGATTTGGCAAAAGTAATCATAAAAGCTAACCGTGATGCTATCAAATTGCGAATTGATAATTTATTCCTTACAACCGAAAAACTCAGCTATTCAATAAAAAGTTTTAAAGAAGATACTATAATTATTGCTAGCGCCCCTGCTAATTTAAATGATGAGCTAGGGCAAGCTGTCAGAAAAGCTTATAGCGATGTTTTTTCTTCTAAATAAATACTGAATTATATCAAAAGTATTAAAAGCAAAAAAAAGGTGCTATAATAACCTGTAGCATTTTACATTGGAGGAAATATATGGATAATGAATCAGA
>CAMZLP010000128.1 GCA_947311535.1 uncultured Deinococcota bacterium
ATTGCTATCTTTAGCCTTGATAACAAGCTCCTAGACCATTCTTTTAAGCTTTTGTCGTGTACTTAGATAAATTATACTAAACTCAATAACTTTGAGTGAAAAAAAGAAAGTGGAAAATTTTTTTATGGCAAGCAGCCTACTTCTTAATTCTAGTTACTAGTTTCTTAGTCCTTAATTCCTAGCATATTCTAAACAATGAGCCCACAAAATAACTAAAGAATAGGCTTCATAAGAGAACTAGTTCATTGAGTTTAGCACTAGCTATAAATAATAAAAGAGCCAACAAGCTTTAATGCTGGCTCTTTTATTATTCTATTTAGTTATTTTTGAATTTTTGCCTGTTTCAGCAGTTTTTCAACAACAGATTTATCTTCCAAAGTACTAATATCACCTTTGACCTCTTCACCAGAGGCAATGCTTCTTAGCAATCTACGCATTATTTTACCACTGCGAGTTTTTGGTAATGCATCAGAAAAACGTATTTCGGCAGGTTTGGCAATTGCACCAATTTCTTTAGTAACATGGTCACGTAATTCTTTTACTAAATCATCACTACCCTCTTTACCACCTTCTAAAGAAACAAAAGCAACTATTGCTTCACCAGTTAGGCTGTCGGGTCTACTAACTACAGCTGCCTCGGCTACCAGACTATGCGCTACCAATGCAGATTCTACCTCCATAGTACCTAAGCGATGACCAGAAACATTAACAACATCATCTACCCTACCCATAATCCAGTAATAACCGTCTTCATCACGACGTGCCCCATCACCTGCAAAATAAACATGTGGGATTTCGCCAAAATAGGTTTGCTTATAACGTTCATCATCGCCATAAACTGTCCGAATCATACTTGGCCAAGGGCGTTTAATAACTAAAAAGCCGCCTTCATTATCCTCTAATTCTTCAGCTTGAGCATTTACAATGGCTGCTTCTACTCCAAAAAATGGCAAGCCAGCTGAGCCTGGTTTAGCATCATGAGCACCTGGCAGGGTTGTAAGCATAATCCCACCAGTTTCAGTTTGCCACCAAGTATCAACAATTGGGCAATTATTTTTACCTATCATTTCTCGGTACCAGATCCATGCTTCTGGGTTAATTGGCTCACCAACAGTGCCTAATAAGCGCAATGAAGATAAATCAAACTTTTCAACATGCTCGTTGCCCCACTTCATAAAAGCACGAATGGCTGTAGGGGCTGTATAGAAAATATTAACTTTATATTTTTCTACTAGTTCCCAAAAGCGTCCAAAATGTGGGGTATTAGGAGTGCCTTCGTAAATAACTTGAGTAACACCGTTAAACATTGGGCCATAGGCTATATATGAATGCCCTGTTACCCAACCAACATCAGCAGTGCACCAAAAAACATCTTCTTCTTTTTGATCAAAAACATATTTATTTGTTAGATATGTATAGGTTTGATAACCACCTACTGTGTGCAATACACCTTTTGGCGTACCTGTAGAACCAGAAGTATAAAGAATAAATAACGGATGCTCACTGTCTAGCTCTTCGGCGGGGCAATAATCAGATGCATTATTTACAAGATCGTGATACCAAAAGTCTCTACCTTTTCGCATATCTATCGGGTTGTTAGCGCGTTCTACTACTATAACCGTGTCTACGCTCGAGCAGATTTTAAGAGCTTCATCAACAGCAGGTTTAAGTGGTAATACACCGCCTCTTCTATAGCCACCATCAGCAGTAATAACAGCTTTGGCTTCAGCATCATTAATTCTATCTGCTAATGCCTGAGCACTAAACCCACCAAAAACCACACTATGAGTTGCTCCAATACGGGCACAGGCTAACATTGCTATAACTGCCTCAGGAATCATAGGCATATAAATTGCCACCCGGTCACCTTTAGCAATGCCTCTATATTTTAGTGCATTAGCAAGCTTAGACACTTTTATAAGCATCTCAGTGTATGTTATTTCTTTACTATCACCTGGTTCACCCTCAAATAAAAATGCTACTTTATCACCACGGCCTTGTTCTATTTGGTAATCAAGAGCATTATAAGAAGGATTGGTTTTACCGCCAACAAACCACTTAACAAATGGTTCATTCCAATCTACGGTTTTATCCCAAGATTTAAACCAATGCAGCTCGTTAGCGATATCTCCCCAAAACTTATCAGGCTCATCTAAGGACTGCCTATAGAGCTTTTGATATTCTTCTACTGAAGATATCTTAGCTTTCTTTCTAAACTCGTCAGATGGACCAAAACTACGTGTTTCATGCAAAACGGATGTAATGTTTTTTGACATAATTCCCTCCTAAAGAAAATCTATATTAAATACCTACGTATAGTGAAAACAGAATATCATGCTAAACTTAAATATCCCAGTAATCCTTCTATAAATAACGGTTGATTTAAAAAACAAAAATAATTGCATCTAGCAATTTAATAAAAAACCACCTCATAGTCTTTAAATTCACCATCTTTATAAATAAATTTAGCACTAAAAATATCTTCTTTATCTAACCAAGGAATAAAAACCTTGTCTCCTGGCCAAATATTTTGCTCTAAAACCTTATCATCATCAATCCAACAAAGCTTGCCCTCATCTGATTCTATTAACTCCCCCGTAAAATCATCGACAATATAGACAAAAACATACCAATCATTTTGACCATCAAAATCAGGAAAGCTAATAAAACCTTTTAATTTAAGCGACTTGACAATTAGCCCAGATTCTTCATATACTTCTCGGATTACACATTCTTCTGGACTTTCGCCGGCATCAAATTTTCCACCCAGACCGTTATATTTAGATTTTTGGTAACCTCTAGCCTTTTCTAGCATTAGGGTTTTGCCATCTTTTTTAATATAGGCAAGGGTTGAAAGTATCATTTTATTCATTTTCAAAATATCCTTCAAATTCATCTATTAATAAGTTTAGTAGTTCTTTATTATCTTTTAATATTTGATTTTGCTCGAGCCTAAGCCTAGCATCAGCAACCCCAATAATGTCTCCTCGATAATAAAGCCGCTTAGCCAAAATCTTGACAGCCTTTTTATAGTCTGTAACATCAATGAGAGTTTTTTCTCTGTACCTAGCTCCAGCAATGTTTTCTAAGACCAAAAGTAATTGCATTTGCCCTTTGGATTTTTTTATAAATACTTGCGCCAAGTTATATTCTGCCATGAGCTACATTCTAACCCAAACGCTTATTACTAAAAGAAATAGTTTAATTTTAAAAAATTGATAAAAAAAATAACGCTTTCCTCAAAGCGTTGATAAAAGATATTGTAGCACGTTATGCAGTATTCGTCAAGACTATGCAAGCAAAAAAATATTTTAGGGCCAAAGACAAGCTAAAGCCCTAAAAACAACAGCTAAACTGCTCGTTTAAATGGATAAATCTCGAAGCTCTTCCAAACTCCTGTTTTTGTATAAACATCGTTATCCAAAAACTTTTGCAAATCTTCTTTGCTTTCAGCCTCGGCAATTAGAGCAGAACCCACCATATTGCCTTGATCATCTAAAATAGCTCCACCAACGTGCAAAATACCAGCTTCAACCGAGGGTTTAATATTAGCCAAATGCTCATCTCGGACAGCTTGCCTACGTGCGGGTGCTTCGGGGTCTGTACCATCTTTGGCAATTACTAAAAACAGCATGTTTTCTCCTTTGAGGTATTAAACATACCTTTTTAAAGATTTTAACATTTTCAATAATAGATTCAATATTTTGCTAGTAAATTAGCTACTTTGGTATAAAAGCCAACACAAAGCTAAGAATATGACCTATAGTATATAGGGGTGGGGGTATATAGATATGTCAAAGATACAAATAAACAGTGAAATTCAGGAAAGACGTACTAAAAGCATTCATCATTTGAACCGAATACAGGGCCAAATAGAAAGTTTAAAAAAGTACTTGGAAGAAGATAGGTCTTGTGGCGATATTGCTCAGCTTACAACCTCAATTGCAAAGTCATTTGACTCATTAAGAGCTAAGACTTTAGAAGGCTTCATTTTAAACGAATTCTTGGAAGGGAAAAAGGTATCTCAGGTACAAATGGAAAAATTAAACAAAGTCATAAACCTTTATAAAAGATAAATATGCTCGAGCTTAAAGCAATCTCAAAGAGTTATGGCAATCAACAAGTTTTAAATAATGTAGATTTTAAAATTAACAGCCAAGAGTTTATCAGTATCATTGGCAAATCGGGTATTGGTAAAACCACCTTGTTATCAGTTTTGGCTGGCTTAGTTAAGCCAGACCAGGGCAAAAGCTTTTTTCAAAATGAAGAAATAAGTAATTATAACGAAGAACAACTTGCCCATTTTAGACTTTTAAATATTGGTATTGTTTTTCAAGATTTTAAAATAATCCCCTCGCTATCTGCATTTGACAATGTATATTTAGCATTACACCCCAGAACAGATATCGCTAAAACCAAGAAAAAAGAAAGGGTGAAAAATGTGCTTAATAAAGTGGGTTTAGCACATAAATCACATGATAAAGTCTTTAATTTATCTGGTGGAGAAAAGCAAAGAGTAGCTATTGCTAGAAGCCTGGTTGGTCAACCAAAATTAGTATTGGCTGATGAACCTACCGGTAATTTAGACGAAGCTACATCTGAGAGTATTATGGATTTATTTCAGTCATTACATTCAGAGCTATCTACTGCTTTTGTGGTAATCACACATGATTCAGACATTGCTAACAAAACTCAAAAAATATATCAACTAAGTAGCCAGAAATTGGAGTTATTATGAAAAATATTATTGTCGCTATTACCGCCGTTATTATTGCCTTGGCAGCCTTTTTATTTTGGCAATCAAATTATACTCAGCATGATATGGCTAAGCACACCGAGCCTCAAAGCATTAGCAGCACAAATAATGGTTCTACAACTACTGTAGTTAGCTCTAAGAATAATAAAAATTTAGTTGAAATCTTTTATTTAAACCATGCACCAGCACAAGCTATTTTAAAAAAAGTAGAAGCTATTTTAGAAAAACATCCAGAATATACAGTTATTAACTATGATTTTGATGATGAAAAGAATAAGCAAAAAGTGGATGAATACGGTTTGCTCGAGCATAGCCCCATAGCCATCTTTATTGCTGGTGTTGGCAGTTTTAAAGTTGGAGATTCTATAGTTAAACTTGCAAACTTTCCTAAAGGTAACGCATTTGTACCTTCTTTAGAAGGGTCATGGGATTATAGCGATTTAGAAAAAATATTAGCAAATCCTGATAAATATAAAAATGATAACTAGCATTATTTATAAAAACTTACGCTTTTATTGGCAAAAAATAATTTTGGCAATAAGCTTGATTAGTTTTCTACTTTTTATAGCTTTGGCAGCTTGGCTATTTAGCAAGCATATAAAGGAACTAGCCAATCAACCCCTTAATTCTTTGCAAACAGAAATAATACTGCAACAAGATAAGCTTAGCAAAAGTGCCAGTGATATAAAAACCAGCGGTCTTATTGAGCCTTTTAATCTACAATCATTTTCCAAAACCAAGATTTTAGATAAATTATCATCGGTTAGTGAAATAAAAGATATTTCAAGCATAATTACTCTTTGGCAATTTGATCCTCAAAACAATAAAACTGTGGTTGGTATAGATATTAATGACTCCCAAATAGGTTTGAGAAAAATTGAATCTTGGTTAATGCCAAACAGTAAATTCTTTAGCACTAATAATGCCAAAGAAGTCATTTTAGAACGTCATTTTGCCAAATTATTTGGTCACAAATTAAATACCAATTATCTTATAAAAGGCATAAATCACAAGATAATTGGGATTGTTGATTTTAAAGAGCAAAGCAATCTATCTAATGCTCAAATCTTTATTCCTTATAATACTGCCCTTAGTTTATTAGATAGCGATACTGCCATTGTAAATCAAGTTTATATTTCTTTAGAAAACGCTTCATTATTAAACAAAGTTCAAAAGAATATCGAGAATATTTTGCCTGAGTATTCAGTTATAAGCAAAGACCGCTTACTCAAGAACCTATCTTCTTTTACCGCATTAATTTATCATTTTGGCAATTATTTTAGCTTAGGAATACTTGCTCTTGCATCATTATTAATCTTTTTCATATTAAAAATGAGCCGCCTAGAATTTGCAGAACAAACTAAGATTTTAAAGACTATTGGTTGGCCACAGCAAAAAGTTCGTCAATGGATATTTATTGAATCTGGCTATATTTTATCTAGCGCCTTAGTATTAGCCTCAATATTATTAATTGTTTTTTACCAATTAATATTCCCCTACTTAAAAATTGGCAGCTTATTAAGCCAAGATTTCAAACTGTAGTCTTATGCTAATCAATTACTTTATTAGTTTTTACAAAAGCAATAAGCTAAAAATTATCATTTTGATTTTAAATATTGCCATTTATTTTACTCTAGCAGTAGTTTTGGCTAGCCTAAATAAAACCTTGCCAGAGCTAGCCTCTCTTCCGTTTAAAAAAATCGGCATATCCACTATTGTACAAAAAACAGGGCAATTACCTTCACAAATGACTGGGGCAATTTTCCCTCATTCTAACGGACCTATTTATCAAAATGAGGTTTTGAAGTTATCTCAGCTAGATTTTGTACAAAATTCTGATATTGGGCTTTATTTTTGGTACTTTGACGATCAATATTTCAAAACTAGCTTGGGCATTAAAGATACTGATTCCAGCTTTTCTAATTTGTTAAAACAGAATTTAGAGCAAGGCGATTTTAAGCTAGCAAATAAAACTGTTTTAATCACAAATGATTTTGCAAAAAAGAATGACTTAAGCTTAGGTCAAGAAATTAATTTTGGCAACAATGTATTCATAATTAACGGTATCTTAAAAGCAAATCTCAGTGGCAACATTATTCCAGCAGATATTTATATGAATTTATCTGAGGCACAAAATATTGCCTTAGAATCTGAAGAGATGCAAAGGATATACAAATTTGAAAATAAAGATTTTGTAAACATAGTTGCCTTAGATACAGACCCCAAGTGGCAAGGTAATAAAGAGAAGCTGATTAACAGTATGGACAATAGCTATATTACTTTTAGCGAAAAAACTTTTACTAAAGAGGTTTTAGAACAAATCAAACTAGTCTCAACATTGGGTAAGACTATGTTTGCTATTTTAGGCTTAATCTCTCTAATTGTCTTTAGCTTGCTTGTCTTTTACAACTTTAAAACACGCGAAAGAGAAATTGCCGTCTTACGTATGATTGGCTGGGGCTTTAAAGATTTACAAAAGCAATTTATAGGCGAATCTACAATTATATTAGCACTTGCCTTAGCGTTTGGAAATCTACTAGGAATATTGTCTTTAATATTCTTACGTCAGCAAAAAATTTCTATGGAATTACCTTGGGAGGTATCTGCCAAGCCTCATTTTTTAGTAGAAGAAAACGCAATTAATAGAACAATTACCGCAAATTTACCTATCCACTTTGATCCTTGGTTATTTATCTGGCTATCTTTGGCTTTCTTTGTAATTTTTGGCATAGTTAACTATATTTCCTTTCAAAGGCTAAAGAATATCAAACCTGCAAATTATCTAAAATGAGAATTGCTTAGTTCTAATTGTAATTTTATAAAATCTGCTAAAGATAGCTCTTCTGCTCGAGCCGTAGCTTTTAAGCCTAGCTTCTCGATTGTTGCCAAAACCTGTACGGCTTGATAATTAGCCATAATCAAATTTTTCTTAAGAGTTTTACGGCGATGCTTAAATGCCAGATGAATTAGTTTAAATAGTTCTGGATTAGGCTTTATATCATCTTTAATATCAATTCTTACAATACTGCTAGTGACCTTAGGCGCTGGGAAAAACGAATTAGGGCTGACATCTGCTATTCGCTGGGCTCGCCCGTAATATTGAACTATCAAACTCAAAGCTCCATAGTTTTTTGTAGCAGGTACCGCCGAAAATCTTTGGGCAAGTTCTTTTTGTACCAAAAAAACCAGCCTTTTAAATTTATTAGATTCTAAGGCATTAATAATAATTGGAGTAGCGACATTGTAAGGCAAATTTGCTACCAGCAAACTATTATTTGGCAGATGCCCTAAATTATAATTTAGGGCATCTTGATTTATTATTTTAAAGTTATCAAATTCTGCCAAATTCTCTTCTAGCACTTCAATTAGGCGTTTATCTAATTCTATAGTTACTAAGCTGGCTGCTTTTTTGGCTAACTCATAAGTCAAAACCCCAAGCCCTGGGCCAATTTCTAATACAAAGTCATCTTTTGTTATTTCGGCAGTGTTTACAATTCTATTTAATATATTGACATCTATTAAAAAATTCTGCCCAAAACGTTTATCTGCCTTTAGATTGTATTTATCAAGAATTTCTTGAATTCGGGCAATAGAATAAAGAGGTTTTTTAGACATATTTGTTTAGATTTATATTACTAAAGATTTATATTAAGCTTGAGCTGTTGCTAGACTTTGCTCGAGCCTAGCCCTAGCCTCATCTACGTTTATATCCTCTACAACTGCTAATTCACTGGCTATCATATCTTTTGCTTTTTCAGCGATATCTCGCTCTGTAGATGCCAAGCCTTTTTCTACATCACGAATAGCCAAAACTCCTGCCAGCTTAGCTAGCTCATATGGATTAGCAACAGATAAAATATCTAATTCCGCTCTATGGCGTGGTGGCCACGAATCTGGTAGTTTGAGGTCAGCAGCTTGCAAACTATCATATATATTTTGAACTTCATCTTTGCCAATACAATGGCGCAAACCAACTTCTTGACCCTTTTTTAGTGGTACTAAAATTTCCATATGCCCACGATTTAAGACAATTTTCAGGTACTTATGGGTCTCCCCTAAAACTTCTCTCTCAGTTATTTCTTCTATAATGCCGGCCCCTTGAGAAGGGTACACCACGGCATCGCCTAACTTAAAATTCATTAATGCCTCCCTATTGGTTTTAGTCTAACATAATAAACTAAAAGGGTTAACGAATATAATATTAATAGTAAAATTGCTCTATAAGCAAGTAATCGGTCTTAATTGGATAGACTCGAGCTGATTTTTATTTAATTTAAAAAATATCCATAGTTTTACTGTGCAACATATAGGAGACTTATGGAAAAGTCGTATGACCACCAGGAACAATATATCTAAGCCAGCTTAAAGGATTATTAGTTGGTTTGAGTTCAAAGAATCTTTCAAAGGCTGTTAGTTGTTTTATTGGCTTGTGGTTATGCCTCCAAATAGC
>CAMZLP010000129.1 GCA_947311535.1 uncultured Deinococcota bacterium
CTTTTTTTGCCTTTTGTCTAGTCCTTTCTACTAGCACTCGAGGTAAACTCCTACTAAAAGCTATTTAGGAGCTGATTATTAATATTTTTATAAGATTGTAAGTAGGCCTAGTTTAACTATCGACAACGGTCTACAAGAAGCTAATCACTTATGCAGCTTATAGATTTTTATATTTATAGCATTTTCATGACTAATATCAACAAAATTACAAAGTTTTTAAATTTGTATTAAAGCTAATATTTACAAAATACAAAATAATAAACGATGCATGGCGCTAACGCTTATTGTAGCCTACAAAATTTTAATGGAGGTATATCCCGTAAAAATGCTATTAAAAGCCTAAAATATTTTAGGCTTTTAACGCTAGCTAAACATGTGCACTTTTAATAGCTATTTAGGCCTTACGCCACAATAGTTCTCTTTTAACTTCTTCTATTGCTTTGGTAATTGGTATATCTCTTGGGCAAGCCTCAGTACAATTATAAGCAGTACGGCAACGCCACAAACCATTGACCTGGTTTAATACCCCAAGGCGTTCAGACGTACCTTGATCACGTGAATCAAAAATAAATCGGTGGGCATTTACAATCGCTGCTGGGCCCAAATATTGACCATTTGTCCAAAATATAGGGCAACTAGTGGTACAACATGCGCATAAAATACACTTAGTTGTATCATCAAAAATTGCTCTATCTTCTACAGATTGATATCTTTCGGTAGTAGGCTCAGGGTCATCATTCATAAAAAACGGCAGAATTGCTTTATATGAGTCAAAAAATGGCTCCATATCAACAATTAAATCTTTGATTACCGGCAAGCCCCGAATTGGTTCAATGTTGATATTACTACCAATATCTTTGACTAATACTCGACAAGCTAGACGATTTACCCCATTAAGCAAAATAGCATCAGAGCCACAAATTGCATGCCCACAGCTTCTCCGATAAGTAAAACTGCCATCTTCTTCCCATTTTATTTGATTCATAACATCTAAAATACGGTCAGTTTCACTTACTTCTACATTGTGTTCTGACCAATAAGGACGATTATCTTGCTCCGGATTAAAGCGTTTTATTTTTACATTTACTTGCATAAAGAACCTCTAGTATACTCTCGGCTTAGGCTCGAATATACCTAAGGCAACTGGCTTATAGTCTATTTTAGTAGCTTCACCATCTTTATAGACAAGTGTATGCTTTAACCATTCATCATCATTTCTATCTTTATAATCTTCACGAGAATGTGCACCTCGTGATTCTGTCCTATTGAGGGCAGAAACTACAAGTTGTTCCGCATTATCTAGTAAAAAACCTAGCTCTATGGCTTCCATAAGCTCTGTGTTATATAGTTTTCCTTTGTCACTAACGCCAATATTTTTGTAGCGTGCTTTTAACTCTGCAACAGTTTTTACCTGCTTCTCTAAAAGATCTTTTGTTCTAAATACACTGGCATTATCCATCATAGTTACTTGCAGTTCTTTACGAATATCAACAACACGTTCTTTTCCTGAACCATTCATTGCATCTTGGAGCAGGTTTTTGGCAAAATCCTGAACCCCATCAGGAAGTTTAGCAAAGTTTTGCTCTGCTGCATATTCTGAGGCAAACATACCAGCCCTGCGACCAAAAACAATTAGATCACTTAGCGAGTTTGTACCTAAGCGATTAGCACCATGCAAACTAGCACAAGCAACCTCACCAGCAGCATAAAGCCCAGGAACAACGGTGTTATTACCATCTATAATCACATTTGTATCAATTGTTGTCGGAATACCTCCCATAGCATAATGGGCAGTTGGTTGCACTGGTACAGGTTCTGTTAGAGGGTCTACCCCTAAGTAGATACGAGCAAATTCAGTAATATCTGGTAATCGCTCTTCGATAATATCGCCATCTATATGGGTAAGGTCTAAGAGAATGTAGTCTTTATCTGGCCCTACACCACGACCTTCAGCAATTTCTATATACATTGCTCTAGATACCATATCTCTGGGTGCTAAATCTTTAATACTAGGTGCATACCTCTCCATAAAGCGCTCTCCTTCGCTATTGCGAAGAATTGCCCCTTCACCCCTGGCGCCTTCGGTAAGCAAAATGCCCACCTTGTTTAGACCTGTAGGGTGAAATTGGAAAAATTCTGGGTCTTCTATTGGAATACCCCGTCGATAGACAATGCTCTGCATATCACCAGTTAAAGCGTGAGCATTGGAGGTTGTTTTAAACATACGACCAGCTCCACCACTAGCAATTATTGTTGACTTGGCCTGAAAAGTATGCAGCTCACCAGTGGCAAGCTCATAAGCAACTACACCTTTACAAATGCCATCATCTATAATGATATCCAGAACATGGAATTCATTAAAAAAGGTCACATTATTTTTGATCGATTGTTGATACAAAGTTTGCAAAATCATGTGACCTGTGCGATCGGCAGCATAGCAAGCACGCTCTACTGGAGCCTTGCCAAATTCTTTGGTGTGGCCTCCAAATTTACGTTGGGCAATTTTCCCCTCAGGAGTCCGTGAGAATGGTAACCCCATATGCTCGAGCTCATAGACAGCATCTATTGCATCCCGCGAGAACATATCAGCAACATCTTGGTCAGTTAGATAGTCACCGCCTTTGACGGTATCATAGGCGTGCCATATGGGTTTATCTTCATTAATATTACCAAGTGCTGCCCCAACCCCACCTTGAGCAGCCCCTGTATGTGAACGAGTTGGATAAAGCTTAGTAACCACCGCCACATTGACATTTGGATTCTGAACTGCATAGCGAGCTGCCATCATACCCGCACCTCCAGCTCCTACAACTAATACATCATATTTATGTGCTCTATTCATATAATTCCTAATGACTTGGGACGCTACGCATAACGTCACCAATCTCTTGAAAATTAAAAGTCCAAAGTGTAATAGATCCAAGAACAAAAATCGAGGCAATAACTGTAAATACAATAGTTTTCACCCAAAATCTAGTACTTAGGTTTTTGACATAATCATCTATTACATAACGAAGACCATTGGCTCCATGCAAAATTGTAAGGCCCAGTAAAAAAATGTCGTAAATCTTCCAAGTTGGGCTAGAAAAGCGACTGACTACATAGTCATAATTAATTTCAGCAGAATTAATTGCAATATTCTGCATATAAATATGACCAAGTACTAAAAATACTAGCAATAAGCCAGAAACTCGCATAAAAACCCACCAGTAAAGTTCAAAATTATTACCAGCTGCAGCTTTTGCATCATTTAATGTATACACTTTTGTTACCATTAGTGACCTCTAAATATTTCTGGAAGGATTTTAATTAGTACAGGGATATAAATTACTAAAAACACCGCAAAGACTCCATACCATATTTTTGCTTGGTATTTTACTCCCCAGCCAGTAAAATCCATAAAGATGATTCTGAGACCATTTAGAGCATGATACAAAACTGCCGCAATAATCCCTAACAAAGCCAGCCTAAACACTGGTGTGTGAAAGAAGCCCAATATTGCATTAGAATATTGTGGCCCCCACATAGCTGCTGCTAATTCAGCAACATGGACAAGTAAATAAAATAAAATAGCCAGACCAGAAACACGATGAAAAATAAACGCCCACTGTCCCTCTCTACCGCGATACATAAATGCCTCCTAGAATATTGAAACTATTCTGCATAACAAGTTATACTAACATGTTTTAACTACTAAATTAAGCATTGTTATTAATGTTGTACACGAAACTTACAACACTTAGTTTTTAGCTTTCAAAATCTTGACTTAAAGCCTTTGTATTTAAAATATATTCTCCACGAGTACCTTCTAAAAATCCATCATTACGTAATTCGGCAATTGCCATCGAGACACTCACTCGGGTAGCGGTAATCATAGAAGCAATCTCTTCATGTTTGAGTTCAGTTGAGAGTTTTACCCAATCTTCAGAAATATTTTTTCCAAAACGCTCAGCTTGGTCGCAGAGCACATGGGCTACTCGAGACTTTACAGGGGCATAGCTCGAGCTTAATTGTTCGCGACAGTCAAACATATGCTGGGCTAATATTTCTGCAAAAGTAAGCGTAAAGTTAGGTGCCTCCACCGCCATATTAGTAAATTGCTTACGACTAATAGGACAGCTAACTACCTCAGTCAGTGCAATAGCATCTACACGGTAATAGGCATTAGCTGATAAAAAAGCCTCACCAAAAAAGTCATTTGGACCCAAAATTGCTAAAATACGTTCTCCACCATTAGGGGTCATAGTTACAAGCTTTACTTGCCCCTTGGCAATAACATGCAAGTCGGTGGCTTGATCTCCGGTATGGAAAATTATTTCTGCTTTCTGATAAGGCTTTTGAGGACATACTCTTAAAAAAGTATTCATATCTTGTTCACTGACTCTTTGAGTAAAATCTGTATCCTTAATATACCAAGGTTTCATAAATTCTCCTTAAATTAATAACTGAATGTTTCAAAAAAACAACAGTCGATGATAAAGCTTGAGCAAGATAAGCCACGTACATTATTTAACCGACTACATGGCTAAATATAGGATAGTCTAGTTCTTATACTGATGATTGACCAAGTTCTCCGCAAACCAAAAGAAAAGTATTTTGTACCTTTAGCAAAACGCCTTAGTACACTAAACCCTAATAGATTGAGTATTATTGCTTTTGGAGTTGGTTTATTAGCAATTATTTGTATCTTTTTTAGGCTTTATTATATTGCTTTATTTTTATGGCTTTTAAACAGAGCTTTAGATGGCTTAGATGGTGAAGTGGCTCGAGCCCATAACAAGCAGACTGATTGGGGCGGCTACTTGGATATTATGCTTGACTTTATTATCTATGCTCTTATACCTATTGCCCTAGTTTATAAAAACCCCAGCAATTCTAAATATTTTGCATTAAGCATTTTATTAGCCAGCTTTTATATCAATGCTGGCTCGTGGATGTATTTATCAGCGTTACTAGAAAAACAAGCTCATAATTTAGACAAAAACAATCAAAAAACTAGCATCAATATGCCTTGTGGTCTTATTGAAGGCTTTGAAACAATAGTATTTTATTGTTTATTTATTTTATTTTGGCCATACCTAAATATTTTATTTTTTATAATGGCTGCACTTATGCTAATAACAATTGCCCAGAGAATGGTTTGGGCACAAAAGAATTTGACCAAGCTATGACAAAATCTATTAAGCCCAAAACATCTTTTATTTCCAAGCATTGGCAAAAAATACTCGTTGCTGGATTTTGGTTAATAATCTTATCTAGCTATGCATTTTATAGCTTTAAAAATAATCTTAGCTTTTTAGCCAGTCTCAAAAAGATAATTCACTTTGCAGACAACAGCCCATACGGCCCTATTATATTCATTATTCTTTATGCTCTAAGGCCTATTTTTGTGTTTCCAGCAACCCTACTCAGCATCACAGCAGGAGTTCTTTTTGGGCCTTTTTGGGGCATTATCTATGACATAATTGGTGCTAATCTTGGTGCTAGCCTAGCTTATTTCATTGGTCGTTTTTTTATGAAGGATTTTGTAGAAAATAGCAATAAATTTCAAAACTACATAAGCCGCCTCAAAAAAAATGGTTTTGTAACCGTTTTTATTATGCGCCTAGCCTTTCTTCCCTATGATTTTGTCAATTATTTATCTGGGTCTTTAGGAATAAATTATTTTTCTTTTATCACTGCAACCATTTTAGGTTCATTACCCGGAGCCTTTTCTTTTGTATTTTTTGGCGCATCTGCCAAAGATTTAGATTCTAAACCTAGCTTTGATTTTCGAATTCTATTAGTTTCCATCTTAATCTTTATTACAAGCATAGTGGTTTCAAAACTGATAAAAAAACGGCAAGGAGAAAGAAATGAAATATCATAGTGCAATTATTGGTGCTGGTTCAGCAGGTCTTACTGTTGCTGTGGGCTTAGCAGGTTTGGGCAAGCAAGTAGTAGTCATAGAAAAAAACCATGTTGGTGGTGATTGCACTAATGTTGGCTGTATACCTTCTAAACTTTTAATTCATTTAGCAAATGATGCTGGGGATTTAAATAGCTCGGAAATATTTGCTCGAGTCCGAGCAAAACGGAATGAACTAAGAGACGAAGAAGACGAATGGATCAAGAATCAAGAAAATATCGATTTTATAAAAGGCGAAGCCAAGTTTATATCAAATGACAGTTTAGAAGTTCAAACAGGAACGAAAAGAAAAAAGATTGAAGCAGAGAATATTATTATTGCTTCTGGATCTTCGCCAATTATTATTCCGATTGAGGGTTTGCCCGCCGAGCGAGCTTTAACAAACGAAAGCTTATTTGATTTAGAGGATTTACCAAAGCACATTGCTATTGTAGGTGCTGGGGTTATTGGTTGTGAGATGGCTTTTGCTTTTAATAAGTTGGGTAGCACAGTCAGCCTGATTGATTTAGCAGCGCGTATTTTGGGCCCGCTCGAGCCTGAAGTAGCAGAGCTTATTTTGGCTAGGCTCGAGTCTATAGGGGTAAAAGTATATACAGGTGCAAAAGGTAAAATATATGATGAATCAACAAATACTTTGGTTTTAGATAGTAATGGCACTGATATTAGCTTAGAGAATGTAGATAAGGTGCTCTTAGCAATAGGTAGAAAAGCTAATTTAGACTTAGATTTAGAAAAAGCAGGCATAGAATTTGGCCGCCGCGGTATACCCACAAACAAAGTTCATGAAACAAATATGGAAAATATTTATGCAATTGGCGATGTTGATGATCAAGCAAGCTCGGCCTTTACCCACTCCGCTAATGCCCAAGGTAGACGCTTAGCTCAAAAACTTGCCTTTCCATATTTACCAATAGGCCGCGAGCCTACATATCCTAGTGCGGTATTTACAAACCCAGAAGTTTCTCAAGTTGGTTTGACTTTGGATAATTTGCAAAAGAAATATCATGAAAAGCTAATCAAAACTGAACGCTTTGAGTTATCAAAAACAGATAGGGCTTTTACTCAGGACTTAAATGAAGGTTTTGTGTTGATTCATGCAATCAGGCTAACTGGTAGAATAGTCTCAGCCACAATTGTTGCTCCAAATGCTTCTGAAATGATTCCTATCCTTAGCTATGCTGTTAATAATAAAGTTTCTATGTATAAACTTTCAGAGCTTGTTTTTCCATATCCATCATTATCAGAAAGCATTAAAAAAGCAGCTGATAGCTTTAAGTTTGCAAGTTTAGCTAATTTAAAAAATGAGCTAGCTATATTTTTAAGATACAGACTAGCAAGCCCCCTAAATGAAAACCTATAAAGCTTAAGCTTAAATTATCTACAACAGCTGTAAATTACGCTTGTAGTAAGGCTTACAAGTGTACTAAAAGTATTAAAATTATCATTTAAATCTGCCCATAAGCGATAAGCTATAAAAATATGTTATTAGCTTTTGATCTTGACAAAACAATTGTTACCAACGACCACCAATTGCCTTTAGAAATTGCCAATGCAATATTAGATGCTAAAGCCAAAGGACATAAGATTTCGATTCTTACAGGTCGCCCAACGGTTGCTACTACGCCTTTTTTAAACATCTTAGGGGTAAGCGAATATTTTAGTACTAATCATGGAGTATTTGTTGTAGGAAAAGTTGGTGAAGTTTTACAACATAAGCTAATAGAAACTAAAAACGTAAATGAAATAATCTCACCATATTATGACCACCCAGATTTAGAATTTGCTTGCATTGTTGAAGATACTCTTCATGTAAAAACCCCAAATGATGAACGCTGGTCTTGGGCTCATACAATTAATCGTCATGTCAAAAAATTTGATAAAAACCATAACTTAAGAGCTGATAAAATAGTTTTTATTAGCAATGGTTACAATCCTCAATTTTTAGAAGAGATTTCAGAAAATAATACTGACTATGTCAGATATTTGTGGGATAACGCTTATTTAGAAATAACTTGCCAAAATGCCGACAAAGGCTCAGCATTAAAGCTAATAGCTAAAGAGCAAGGTATAAAACCAGAAGATATAATTGCCTTTGGTGATGGGCCAAATGATTTGACCATGCTCGAGTATGCTCAAACGGGGATAGCTGTAGGCCCACATGCCACTAAAGAAGTATTAGCAGCAGCTAGCGAACATATAGACTCGCCAGAAAAACTAGGTGTAGCCAAATGGTTAAAAGAAAACCTTTAGCTAGACTTTTTTAATTTATCAGCAAACATTTTCCTAAACTTTAAAACCTTCGGATTAACAACAGCTTGGCAATAAGCCTGATTGGCATTATTATTAAAATACTTATGATGATAATCCTCGGCTACATAAAATTTACCTAGTTTTGTTATTTCAGTAACAATAGGGTCATTATAAACTGCTTTTTCAGTAATCTCTATTTTGCTTTTTTCAGCAATTTCTTTTTGTTCTAAATTATTATAATAAATAGCACTGCGGTACTGACTGCCAATATCATTGCCCTGCCTGTTAAGCGTTGTGGGGTCATGGGTATACCAAAATACTTCTAAAATCTCAGCCAAGCTTATTTCATTAGCATCATATTCTAACTGTGCTACCTCAGCATGGCCACTAAGCCCAGTACAAATATCTTCATAACTAGGGTTAAGAGTTTCTCCACCGGTATAACCTGGGCTTACTCTTACAACACCTTTTAAATCTTGAAATACAGCTTCAACACACCAAAAACAACCTGCTCCAAGGGTGACGGTTTCTATAGACATAAGGCTATTATGCCATAAATCTTTTTTACTTTCTTTGAATAGTAAAATGGCGCTGGTTAAGGGGTGATATGAAAAGGGAATACACGATGCAAGAAAGTCCCAGCGCCTTGGCTTATATAATATAGCTTTAGCACTTACAAAAAACTTACGTAAATCTTAAGGATTTCTTAGCTGAATTTCTCTTTGTCTGGATTTTTCAAATAGTCATTGGTTTTACCCGGAGCAATACTCAAATACTCCCAATCTTCTGCTCTAAAATATCTAGCTATAAATAATATTTCTCCAACATGATGGCTAAAATGTGATACCGAACGCAGCAGTGCTTGTTCCACAGTCATTTCTACCTTGCGAATGGTAATAATTCGCTTCATATCTGCATCTTCTAATTGCCAAACGTTATCAGATAGTATTTGCCAAGCTTTTTCAAACCTATCTTCAATATCAGCTCGAGATAAACCACTTACTTCAAATTCACCTTCTCGGTTGCGCCATTCTTTTTCTCCATCAGTTGTCAAAAAATCAGTAAATCTAGAAGCCAAGTTACCTCCCAGATGCTTCATTATCACAGCAACAGAATTGGTACTAGGGGCTAAAACTTCAAAAAATTCATCGTCATTTATTTGAGCCAAAGTTCTATCTAAAAGCTGCTTATATCTTTTGTATTCGCCTACATATGGAATCATAAGATTATTGTAGGCTAACAGCTAAAATAAAGCCAGTTGTGTACATTTTTTAAGACGGCTGACAATTTATCGCAAAAAAGTTAGACTGCACTATGAAAAAAGGTACTCATGAAGCAATAAATGATGAACGTAATAAAGATGTTTTGGTTTATATAAATGGAGGGTTTTTTAGAAGAGAAGATGCTAAAATCTCGGTCTTTGATAGTGGCTACTTAGTTGGTGACGGTGTTTGGGAAGGCATACGTTTACACAGCGGTAAGTTTAGCTTTTTGGATTTACATCTGGATAGATTGTATCAAGGTGCAAAAGCAATTGACTTAGATACTGGCTTATCTAAAGATGAGCTAAAGCTTGAGCTTAAAAAAGTAATAGAGAAAAATTAGAAGAGGTATATCAGGAAATTAAAGCAATCTATGAACGACTATATAGCTATGCTATTAAAGCAGAATAAAGCTATCTGG
The DNA here is from genome assembly GCA_947311535.1 of uncultured Deinococcota bacterium. Lineage (GTDB taxonomy): Bacteria > Deinococcota > Deinococci > Deinococcales > Trueperaceae > CAMZLP01. Next base: position 9,842 of record CAMZLP010000129.1, read on the forward strand.
CAAATGGAAATCGGCTTTCTTAGAAGCATGTGTAATTGCCCAATGGGTGGTCTTAGTAGATTGCAATTTTAGAATAGCAGTCATCGAAAAGCTTTCAAAAAAATAGCTTTCGGCAAATTTTATCTCAGCATTAAAGCTATATTGATTTTTAAGCATTGCTGAATCCATATTAATATCAGCAATTTTAATCTCTTGCATTCCTTGCCTATAGCCAGTAAATAAATAAGCATTGTAAGCCGAGAACGGGCTAAGGTTTAATTCTATATACTCAGGACTGTCTTTTAATTTGAGAAAGGCCTCGAAGCAAGTATTTTGCCAGAGCTTATCTGCTCTTTTGATTTTTTGATTTATTTGGGCTAATATTAAGTTTTCTAAATTGCCACTAATTTGATAGTTTAGCTGGAGGGTATTGTGATTAGGCTCGAGCCTAGCCAAAAATTCAAGCTCTAGCTGCACCGTATCTGCCTTATGCTGAACTAAATTATAAATCATCTAAGCGATGATATAATTTCTTTAATCTCTTTTTCTTGTGCCTCTATGCTTTTAAGTAGCTCAAATTGAACAATTGCCCTATCTAAATTATGGCGTGGATGTTTGACTTTAAAATAGCTATTACCATTCAAATAATCCTCAAAAAATCGTACTGCCATCTCTAGGGTAATTAAGCATATAGAATCATAAATATAATCATAGTCAATATCGCTCAAAAAGCTCTTTACCTGTGGTAAATAGCCGCCTAAAACCCCACGCATCAATTCAAGGTCAAAAACAACCTCTTCAGGCTTGCCATTTTCACCAACTGGGTTACAATTAGAACGCATGCAATCACCAATGTCATAATGAATAAGACCAGGTTTTAGAGTATCTAAATCCACAAAAGCAATTGCCTTAAAATTATCATCAGAAATCATTACATTAGATGGTTTTGGGTCACCATGAATAACCCGTATTTTTAGCTTGCCTAAGTGCTTGGCATCTTCCAAAATACTAAAAAGCTCCCGATGGTCTTCAATAATTTTAATATATTCAGCAATTTCAGCCTTATCACCCTTGTAATCAGCTAATGCCCTGTCATAAGCCGCCAAATATTTAGGTGCAATATGAAAGATTGGCAAACTATCATATAAATTCTCAATTGGTAAATCACTCAGATAATTATGAAATTTACCCAAAGCGGCACCAACTTCTGAGGCATGCTTTAAGCTTTGAATATCTTCGTAAGTACGGGCATTATCTATAAATTCAAAAGCTCGCCAATAGTTATCACCGTCAACGAAATACTCTTGACCAGTATTTGTCAAAATTGGTTCAGGAACTAGCCATTCTTTTTTGTATTCACCATTTAGCTTTGTTTTAAGGTGCTCACTATATGCCTTAATATTATTGGATACATATTTTGGATTAGTAAATATACTAGTATTTAACTTTTGTAAAATCAATTTCTTTGTTTCAGACTCAACCAAGTAGGTATCATTAATATTTCCAGTACCGTAGATTTCTATTGACTTTATGTTTTCATTTATAAATTGATTTGTTGCTCTAAATTCTGGCATCATAATATTCCTAAATAATAGTTTATTTTTCAATCATTTGCTATGTTTAACAACCATTTATCATCTTGAAGGTCTTCTAAGGTCTTTTTTTCATGTTCTATTAAGCGTTTAACCTCACTAGCGCTAGAGTTATCCAAATAAGCCGCTGCTAAATAAGAAAGCGAGTAGCCAAAAAAAACTTTATCAAAAATATATTTAACTCTTTCCATATGAAAATCTGAACTAATTATGAGCAATTCTTTTGGCTGGTATTTTTTTACAATTGGCAATGCTTTAAAGGCATCGTCAGCAGTATATGAGCTTTCGGCAAATTCTACAAAGCTGGCTTCGCTTATGCCTTGTGATTGCAGGTATTTTTTTAAGTAAAAAGCATGTGGTTTATTAGTTTTATTAAAGCCTTTTCCATAACCACCAGTTAGTAAAAATTTGTAGCTTGGGTGTTTTTTAAAACTACTTAGGGCTGCTTTGGCTCGAGCCAAAGCCATTCTACTCAAATTACCTTGGTCATCATTTGGTGAGCCAAGTACTATTATCAATCCATCAATCCCCATCACAAATATATATTCTAACAGATTTCACTAACAAAACTCTTAAGTGGCAAAAAACAGCAGCCAAATCAAGTTGACAAATAAATGAGTTATAGCCGCAGCAGTGACTTTTTTAGTCTTTAAGTAAACCCCACCATAGCAAAAACCTGCAATTGTTGCCAGCAACACAAAACCCCAGTTAGGAGTACTAAAACCAGCCGTTTTATTGTTAATGTGTGATAATCCAAAAATTATTGATGCCGTAGCCAGAGCAATAAACTTATTACTAAAAACAGTATAAAAGAGGTTTTGTATCACTCCTCGAAATAAAATTTCTTCTGCCAGCGCTACAAATAAATAGCCGAATATTAGCCCAGAGGCCAAACTAGCAATATCCGGCGAAACAAAATTAAAGTTCAAAAAATTAATCATCATACCAAGAGGCAAGCCAATTATTGCAAAAGCTAAAACCCCAATCATTGCAAAAGCAATATCCTTAAAGCCCAAGGCAAAGCTTACGCCCATATCTTCTAGAGGGTAAACAATTCTAAAAGCAAATAACAGCAGCAATAGGCCAATTAAAGCAGAAAGCGGTACGGGAATCCCAGCTGCTAATAAACCATACTGCTCTGGGAGCCAGTCAAATTCTATTGCTAACCAAAGGCTTAATACTGCCAAAAATTGAAATAAGAACTCATTTTTTGGAAAATATTTTGATAAACGCAAAAAAAGGATAACAACAATAAAATAAACTGATATTTTTAAGAGCTCAAAATCTAAAGCAAAATTGCTTGCAAATAAATATGCTAAAAACGCTAAAACAAAAATTCCTTCTTTAAAGCTTTTAGCAATTTTCTTATATTGCTTGCTTAAGGGCGTAAAAAAAGACAAATAGACAACTAAACTGTACCAAGCCGCTAAATATTGCATATTTCAGTATAGCGGATATGGAATCCTAGGTTTAAATTACTCCCGATTTCTCATATGCTCAGCAACCATAGCAAACCTCTCCCCTAGGACCTCTTTCAAATCTTGATCTATATCCATATCTGCCAAAGCCTTATTCATACAAAGCAGCCAAGCATCACGCTCAGTTTCTCCAATTGCAAAAGGGAAATGGCGCTTGCGGAGCATCGGGTGACCACGTTTTTCAAAATAAAGGTTTGGGCCATTCATCCAACCTGACAAAAACCAATAAAAAGTCTCTCTTATTTCAGTCATATCCTCAGCATGCATTTTACGTATGCCTTTGGCTTCGTCTAAGCTCTCCATATAGTCATAAAACCGTTTAACCAGCTCTTTTACGCCTTTTTCAGCACCAATACGCATGTAGACAGTGTTTGGATTATATGTTTGTTCTAGTTGCATCTTTACCCCATCAATCATAGCTAGCAATAATTATTGTCAGCGATTCTAATAACTTAAGTTTAAGAGAATTTACAAATTAAATTTGTCCAAGACAAGACATTCTCAAAGCTAAAAATCTGGCATATGATAACTAGAGCTAGAAAAGCATTTAAATAAGCTAAGATTTGTATCCAGAATTATAGATTAATAGCACACTTAATGAACTAGTTCTTTTATAAAAACTTTCTCAAATTTCTTTCTATGTCCATATTTTAGACTTTCACGGTCCAAATCAATTTAACACTTGGATGTATGTTTAAAATGACTTATAGAAGCACAATAGTTTACCTAATCGAAGCCTGCACTCCAGTACCCGAATAGTTAATAAACACGGTCTTAATCTCGGTAAAGAAGTTAATACCTTCCTCACCCATTTCTCTGGGGCCAACTCCGGTTGCTTTACTTCCACCAAATGGCAATTGGGCTTCACCGCCAATAGTTGGCTCATTAACATGCACCATGCCTACTTCAATATCTTCTATAAAACGCATTATTCGCTTGTTATCTTGGGTAAATATTGCCGATGCCAAGCCATATTGCACTGAGTTTGCAGCTTTAATTGAGTCTTCAAAAGATTTTGCTTTATAAATTGATAAAACTGGTCCAAAGACTTCTTCTTGAAAAATTCGCATATCAGGGCTTACATTGGCAAAAATGGTTGGTTCAACAAAATAGCCACCATTTATATCTACTTTCTTACCGCCATAAATCAATTTAGCACCATCAGCTTTAGCAAGATCAATATATTTTAGGTCAACATCGAACTGTTTTGCATCTACAGCAGGGGCCAAATCACTGCTTTCATCTAAGCCTGCGCCCATTTTCATGGCTTTGGCTTTGGCAACTACTCTTTCTAATAACTCTTCTTGGATTTGGGGCATAGCAATTACTCTTGAGGTTGCAGTGCAACGTTGCCCCGTTGCTCCAAATGCACCACTAGCAATGGCTGAGGCTGCGGCATCAAGGTCGGCATCTTCCATTACAATCACTGCATTTTTACCGCCCATTTCTAAGGTAACCCTAGCACCACGTTTGGCAGCTACTTCATTAATATGCATACCAACGCCGTTTGAGCCAGTAAAAGAAATTGCTTTAATTCTGGGGTCTTGAATTATGGCTTCACCAACTGTTCTACCAGAACCCACAAGCATATTTAATACACCGGCTGGTAAGCCTGCTTCTTCTAATATTTCTACAAAAATACTGGCAGTTCCTGGAGTTAGTTCAGCAGGTTTAAATACAACTGTATTCCAGCCACAAGGGCAGGGGCAATCTTCCAAACAGGTATAGCCCAGGGGAAATTCCAAGGCGTTATAAGACCTACTACGCCCAAAGGGCGACGAATTGTATAGGCTTGTACATCGCTCACTTCGCTAGGCAAGGTTTCTCCGCGCATTCTAAAGCCTTCGCCAGCATAGTATTCTAAAAGGCTAATTCCTTTTAGGACCTCACCACGTGATTCACGGATTATTTTACCCTCTTCTAAACTCATAATATAAGCTATTTCTTCTAATCGTCGGCGAGCAATATCAGCTGCTCGCCAAATTATGCGACCGCGTTGAATAGAGGGCACATTTTTCCATGTTTCA
>CAMZLP010000130.1 GCA_947311535.1 uncultured Deinococcota bacterium
GGTATGCGATGGACTTTCTCTGGTATCAATCGTATGGCAAATTTGAGAGCCGAATATGCTTCCTCTCAAACTATTCTTGACTTTAATCAGCTTCGTTTACTTGCCTTCCCCTAAATCTTGGACGCACCCCTAAAAAATAAAAACATTAACATATCCAGCAAAATAGATATATGATGTAGCCATGTCAAAATCAGAAGTCATAAAACTAACCGAAGAGTTTATAAAAATACCATCTGTTAGCAAAGATGGTAACGAAGCCATTACAGATAAATTAGAAGAAATAGTAAAGTCTTTTAATTTTGTTTGTGAGCGATATAGCTTTAAAGACAGATTTGGAACTACAAAACATAATCTAATAGCCAAACTAGGTGAGGGCAAAGGTGGTCTAGGTTTTTTTGTACACTCAGATACAGTGCCAGTAAGTGATGATTGGCAAGGCTTTGAGCCCAGAATAGAAGATAATAAGCTTTTTGGTCGTGGGGCTTGTGATATGAAAGGCCCAATTGCTGCTGCCTTGCTAGCAATTAAAGGTCTTAAAGCTAAAGATTTAAAAAAGCCTGTTTACTTTGTAGCCGTGGCTGATGAAGAATGGGGTTTGCAAGGTGCAAAGCAGCTTAGCCGAAGCAAAAATATGTTAACAAGCAATTCTTGGCCAGATATGGGTGTAGTGACCGAACCAACAGGCCTAATACCAGTTTATGCCCACAAGGGTGCATATCAAATTGAAGTGACCGCTCACGGTAGGGCAGCCCACTCGAGCACAGACCTAGGTAAATCTGCTAACTTTATGATTGCGCCATTTTTAGCAGAAATGGCTGAATTACGAGAAAAACTAATGGTCGATGAATCTTATATGAACCATGAATTTACACCAGCAACCAATGGTTTTAATCTAATACTAAATGATTATAAAACTGCTCATAATGTCACCGCTGCAAAGTCAACAGCAGCTTTAAACTTCCGTACTATGCCAAATTCACGCGAGAAAGACCTAGTAGACTATATAGAAGAACGTGCCAAATCATATGGTTTTGATTTTAGTGGAAGTGGAGTGGCAGCCTTTTATACCGATAAAAACTCAGAAGTAATCAAGCTAGCCCTTGCTGCCACCGGCGAAAAAGAAGCCATGACTGTACCCTATGGTACCGATGCACTAATTTATCAACCATTTTTAGATCAGGTAGTTTTGGGTGCTGGTAATATTGAACAAGCTCATACAGTTGATGAATATATTGATATTGCCGAATTAGAGAGATCGGTAGGGGTCTATAGGCAAATGATAGAAGACTATTGCCTTTGACATTGAGTTATTAATTTCCTCTAAAATTGTAAGTAATCTCCAAATAAATATAAATTACCATTTATAATCAAAAAAAAATAAGCCCACAACATAATATCTCAGTGGGCTTATTTTCAATTGAGGTAAAAGCTAAAACATATTGTCTATATCAACCTCATCTTTTGCTTCAATATATTCAGTATCCATCTGTGCAAGTTGTAATTTACCACTTACATCATCATTAATTCCATGCCAATAAGTGTAATTATCAATTACCCAAATACCGCTCTCACGAGTACCATTGCCAGAACCTTTTACTCCACCAAACGGCATATGGGCCTCGGCACCTGTGGTAGAATTGTTAATTGAACTCATACCTGCCTCAATATTATCTTTAAAGATAAATGCCCATTCACGGTTATTAGTATAAATTGCTGATGACAAACCATAATCAACAGAGTTGGCAGCTTCCATAGCCTCGGCAATACCATTTACTTTCACAAGGTTGATAGTAGGACCAAAGATTTCTGTCTGGAATTGTTTAAAGTCTGTTGTTACTTTTTCCCAAATGGTTGGCCAACCATAAAATGCTGCTTCTGGGTCACCGACAAAACCTTTTGGTTTATTGTCCTTAGTAATTCTACCATTACCATAGAGTAATTTTGCACCGTCTTTTTTGGCCCAGTCATAATGTTTTAACCAATTTTCATAAAATCTCTCATTAATAAATGGACCATACAAGACATCATCATATTTATTAGGGTCACCAATTTTTACGGCTTTAGCAGCCTTGACAAATTCTTTTTTAAATTCAGTATATACAGGTGCATCTACAATTATATTGCCAGCGCTTGTGCAACGCTGCCCACCAGTACCAAAGCTCGCCCAAAGTGCACCAGCTACAGCATTTTCAATATCAGCATCACGCATTACTATAAGTGGGTTTTTGCCACCAAGCTCCAAAGTAGGGTGCTGCAAATTACGACCCGCAATTTCACCAATTTTACGCCCCACTGCGGTACTGCCAGTAAAGGCAAATTTGTCTATCAAACCCTCGTCAATCATATCTATCAAATATTCGCCAGCAGCTTTAGCCCCACCACCAAAAACAAGGTTGAGCACGCCATCTGGTAAACCTGCTTCTAACATAAGCTTAACAAGCGCGTAAGAAGTAGCCGGTGAATCCTCTGATGGTTTCCAAACAATTGTATTACCAGTTAATAATGCTGGGATAATCTTCCAAGCTGGTACTGCTACCGGGAAGTTACCCGCAGTAATAATGCCTACAACACCCAAAGGACGACGGTAAGTTAGTAGCTCTTTATTAGGCATTTCTGATGGTACCGTTTGGCCATATAATCTGCGGCCTTCAGATTGAAAAAAGTGGCAAGTATCAATTGCTTCTTGAACATCACCTAAGGCTTCTTTGTAAGTCTTACCCATTTCACGAGATAATAGCCTGCTAAGAGACTCTTTTTCACGAGTGAGGGCAACGCCAATATTACCAATCAAATCACCCCGAATTGGTGCTGGAGTTTTTGACCATGTTTTAAACGCATCTTTGGCTGCCTGTGCAGCAGCACGCACCTGAGCCTTGCTTGCTTCTGGGAATATACCTACAATATCTGCTAGCTCACTAGAATTACGAGACTTATAAGTTTTACGTGATTTGACTTCTTCACCGTTTATCAAATTTCCATATTTTTTTGCCATGTTTCCTCCATGTAAAGACTTAAGTTTATATACGTATATGAGTGTATAACCTTAAAATATAGCTGTGGTTGTTTTGGATACAAGGAAGTTACAACAATTAGCTTTATAAAATTAATATTTAGCAGTATTTTGGTAAATAATCTAAAATAAATTCTTTATCTACCTTATAAAAATCAAAAAGCTTTTATCTTGGTATTTTTATAATTAACAACAGCAAAATAATGAACTTCTCAGCTATTTAAAACTGTCAGCTAAATTATCCAAGGTCTTGTCGCTCAGTCTAAAAACCGTCCACTCATCCATAGCTTGGGCTTGCAATGATTTATAGAAATCTATGGCTACTTTATTCCAATTTAATACCCACCATTCGAGCCTACCGCAATCACGCTCTTTAGCAAGCTTGGCCAAATAGCTCAGCATGGTCTTACCTAAACCTTTGCCACGCATTGACGGTTGTACATAGAGGTCTTCTAAATATATGCCCGGTTTTGCCAAAAATGTAGAGTAGTTATGAAAAAATAGCATAAAACCAACTGGCTTATCATCATAAAAACCCAAAATAACCTCAGCTACTTTTCTTTCACCAAAAAGGGTTTTGGCTAGGGCCTCTTCGGTCGCAACTACCTCATGAGCTAGTTTTTCATATTCAGCTAATTCTTTTATAAAGGTCAAAATCTGCCCCACATCATCTGGGCCAGCAAAACGCATAGTAAATTTAGGAATGGCAGTATTTATCATCTTGCTATCTTAACAATAAAAAGCCCTTAGGTCCTAGTCCGATAAAAGCTAAAATCTAAGGGCTTTTTTAGTAAGGGGGGATTATATGATTATTCTTTTTTCTTGGCTTTTTTCTTTGTACTCTTTTTAGCTTTTTTCTTGGCTTTTTTCTTTGGCTCTTCTACTACTACAATATCTGTATTTGTATTCACTTTTTCTACGGTTATCCGTAAATTAGCAATTAAAGCACCAACTGCACCCAATGCTGCCAAAACAGGAGATACTAGTGCACCAACAACACCTAAAGTCATTGGTATTTCTAGTAAA
>CAMZLP010000131.1 GCA_947311535.1 uncultured Deinococcota bacterium
AACTTGGCCTAAAAGATGGTGATCTGATGCTGCTTAGTGTTGAAAATGGTAAAATCATCATTTCTACTAAGGACGTGTTACTAGAAGATTTCTATAACTTATGTAAAAATATTCGAGAATCTGAAGTTGATGTTGTAGATGAATTAATTCGGGAAAGACATAAAGAAGCAGAACTAGAATGATTGTTTTAGATGCAAGTGCGTTAATTGCCTTTGCGAGAAATGAGCAATCTAGTATAGATATCTCTAACCTATTTCTAGAGAGCTGTGTGACTGCCATAAACGCCAGCGAGTTTATACAAAAACTTGAGCAATACGGTGTTGATGGCGTAGCAGCCTTTGAAAGGCTCGAGCAAGTTGGTTTAAGCCTCTATAGTGTGGATAGGCAAGATTTATTTTATGCAGCTAAAATATATAAAACGACTAAGCCGTATGGTCTTTCAATCGCAGATAGATTTTGTCTGGCGTTAGCAAAACGCTTGAATGCCACTGTCTATACTGCCGATAGGTCTTGGCTAAAAGTAGCCAGAGAGTTAAAGTTGGAAATTATATCTATTTGATAAACTACTACCCTTATTGTTTAAAAATCAAGTCCTAAACAATAGATTAATTTAATAAAAGAGTAGAGCCAGCTAAATAAGATATAATTGCTCTATGTTTTACTAACTACTCTGGAGGAAATAAATTGTCTGATGATACTTTGGCTTGGATGAATGAGCTTACCGCCGAGATGGAAGAGCGGCGCAAAAAGATTGAGGCGGGTGGCGGAGAAGCTCGGATAGCTCGGCAACATAAGCTTAACAAACTAACAGCTCGCGAAAGAATAGAAAAACTACTTGATGCTGATAGTTTTGTAGAACTAGGGGTCTTTACCGAACACTTGGGCGTAGAAATGATGAAAAACCAAAAAGCCCCTGGTGAAGGCGTGGTGACGGGCTATGGGCTCATAAATGGCCGTAAGGTATTTGTCTTTAGCCAAGATTTTACGGTTTTGGGTGGTAGCTTGGGCAAAATGCACGGTCAAAAAATTTCCCAAATTATGGACATGGCTGCCAAAATGGCTGCGCCTATAATTGGCTTAAATGATTCAGCTGGGGCACGTATTCAGGAAGGTGTGGATTCTCTTTCTGGCTATGGTGATGTTTTTTATCGCAATGCAATTTATTCGGGCGTAGTGCCACAGATATCGGCAATTTTGGGCCCATGTGCTGGTGGGGCAGTGTACAGCCCAGCCATGACCGACTTTGTACTCATGGCCAAAGGTAGTTCTTATATGTTTATTACCGGCCCAGATGTCATTAAGATGGTAACTAAAGAAGAAGTGACATTTGAGGCCTTGGGTGGGGCAGATGTGCACAACAAAAAATCTGGAGTGGCTCATTTAGAAGAAGATGACGATGAGGCAGTTTTGGAGCAGATTCGTAATTTATTAGTTTATTTACCTCAAAATGCCAAAGAAAAACCCCTAAGAAGAGAAACTAAAGACCCTAGTGATCGTGAAACCCCAGAGGTTTTAAATATAGTCCACCCGGATCAAAGCCGCACTTACCCTATGAAAGACTTAATCAAAACAATTGTTGATGACAAAGAATTTTTAGAAATTCAGCCATTATTTGCTAAAAATATAATAATTGGCTTTGCACATTTGGGCGGGCAATCGGTGGGTATTGTTGCCAACAACCCACGGCATATGGCAGGTACTCTTAATATTGATGCCAGTGACAAAGCGGCAAGATTTATTCGTACTTGCGATGCTTTTAATGTGCCAATTGTAACCTTTGTCGATGTGACCGGTTTTATGCCAGGGGTATCACAGGAGCATGCCGGGATAATACGCCACGGTGCCAAAATGCTTTATGCCTATGCCGAGGCAACAGTGCCCAAAATCACGCTAATTGTTCGCAAGAGCTATGGCGGGGCCTATTTGGCCATGAATTCTAAAGATATGGGAGCTGATGTGGTGCTGGCTTGGCCAACTTCGGCAGTGGCTGTAATGGGTGCTGCAGGTGCGGTTAATGTAATTTATCGCAAAGAGATTGCTGATTCGAAAAATCCTGATGAAACTCGAGCACGATTAGTGCAAGAATATAAAAAGAACTTTGATAACCCCTATTGGGCTGCTGGGCGTGGTTATATTGATGATGTTATTGATCCGAAAGATACTAGGCGTTATTTGATTAATAATTTGGATATGCTCGAGCATAAGCAAGAGAGCCGCCCTTATAAGAAACATGGCAATATACCGTTATAGGAATTGATTTTTACTTTTGCTTGGCAATTAGAGCATAAAAAGACAGTGAAGCAGTGATTTGAAGTGCTAAAATAGCCCAATGAGTGAAGAACTGAAAATAGGCACTTGGCCTCGTGATTTTGTATGGGGAGAAGCAATCCCAGAACCCAGTGAGCTTAATAAGCCAGCTATAACGATGTTTTTTAATTTAGAGTGCCCAGCTTGTGTTACCCGTGGTATACCTTTTTTAAAGCGATTACATAAAGAATTTGGCGATGATTTAGCAGTTTTTGTAATTCATACCTCTTTTGGTCATAAGCTTTTTGAACGTGATGAAGTTGTACCGACACTTTTACACTTTAGTGAAAAATTTGCCAGATTACCATATCCGGTAGCTTTAGATTTAGATGGTAAAATTGCCGAGAGTTGGCTAGCTTTGGGTACTCCATTTTGGCTTGTTTTTAACAAAGAAGGTGACTTAATTCGCTCTATCTATGGTTCTCAGGGTGGTGCTCAAACTAGGCTCGAGTATCTTTTGGAAGAGCTTGTATAGTAGTACTGTTATGGTGTTTTTTTTTGCTGCATTAACTACGAAGTTGCTGTCTTAACCTTATCACTTGCCCGTGCATACAAGTTGAAATAACTAAAGATAAGTTTTTTCTTAAGTTTGGTATTATTAGCTCTTAGCATATTAAAAAGAAGGCGAGTGACTTAGTCACTTGCCTTCTTTTTTTTTAACGAAATTTAGTTTTTAAGCGTTTGGATCGCGGCCACCAACAAGATAGTCGGTATATTCCTTAAATCCTTCTTCATCACCTTTAACTAAGTATTCAGCTTGTTTTGACCAAGTGCTTACACTAGGTGCAAACTTCATACCTTCATTGCTAAGAGCTGTTTTTAAACTAGCTACATCGCTAGACTCGAGCTTCTTAAAGCTATCAATGCCCTGAGCAACTAGAGCAGCGCTCATTTTAGGACCAATGCCTTCAATTCTAGTCAAATCATCAGAAGAAGAATCTGTAGCTGTTTTGCTTGCGGGTTTTTCTTCGGTTTTTTCGACCTTTTCTTCAACTACGGTTTCAACTGCCTCAACTTTAGTTTCTGTAGTTTTAGTTTCTGTAATCGTAGTTTCTTCGGCTTTAGTCTCTGTCTCTGGCTTCGCTTCGCTTGCTTCTGTACCGTGGTCAGAATAATCAGTTTCAGCAACTGGTTTTTTGCCTTCACGGAATGCAGCAGTTAGTAGTGCAGCAGCCTCGGCAGCATCAATCGCATTTTCAGGATCAACTTCTGGCTCGGCTTCTTTTTTACTTTCTGCTGGTTTTGCAGGAGCTTTTTTGGCTTTTTTGGCCTTAGCTTTTTTAGGCTTAGTTTCTTTAGGCTCTTCGCTTCCTTCAGCTAAACCAAATTGAGCAAAAAGATCAGCATATACGTCACCTAATTTTGGTGAAGTATAGTTAGAGTCTGTAGCTGCATAGCTATAATCGTAGTCAATTCCTTTAGAACGACGACCACCCCGACGACCTTTACCACGGCCACCTTTAGGTTTGCGTCTTGCATCTTCACCTTCAGCAGGTGTATAAGGAATTAAACGCTTACGAGACAAGCTAGCACGTTGCTCTACTGGGTCAATATTTAAAATTACAGCAGTAATCTCGTCACCATTTTTAAATTGTTCGCTGATGTTATCAACATGGTCATGAGACAATTCGCTAATATGAATTAAGCCTTCAATGCCCTCTTCAATTTCAATAAATACACCAAAATCAGTAAGACCTGTAACCTTACCAGTAACTTCTGCTCCTGGTGGGAACCTATCTGGCAAGCTACTCCATGGATCAGGCTGAGTTTGACGGAGACCTAAAGAAATACGTTTTTGCTCTGGGTCAATTTTTAGAATCATTACTTCAACATCATCATTTTCGCTAACAGCTTCTTTAGGATGACGAATACGCTTGGTCCAGCTCATTTCACTAACGTGAATTAAGCCCTCTAAACCTGGTTGAATTTCAACAAAAGCACCAAACGGTGTTAGGTTAGTAACTTTACCAGAGATTTTTTGACCAACAGTATAAGTTTCTAAAGCATCTATCCAAGGATCAGACACTAGCTTTTTAGCTGATAGATTTATACGCTCGCGCTCTAAATCCATATCAATGATTTCTACTCTAATTTTATCGCCAAGTTTTACAACCTCACGAGGATGATTAAAGCGTCCATGTGATAATTCACTGCGGTGAATCAAACCATCAATCCCACCAAGATTAACAAAGACACCAAAGTCTGTGATTTCAACAACTTCACTATCTAATGCTAAACCAGGCTCGAGCTTTTTCATTGTCTCTGCTTTTTGCTCTTTTATCTCTTCTTCTAAAACAGCTCTATGAGAAACAATTACTCGGTTGCGCTTGCGGTTTAATTCAATAATTTTCACTTTTAGTCGTTTACCAACAAAAGGGTCTAATTCGCTACTGCGTCTTATGCTAACTTGGCTAGCTGGCAAAAATGCTCGTACACCCATGTTAGCTACTAAGCCACCTTTGACCTTTTCAATAATATCTACTTCTAAAGGCAAAGCTTTTTCATGGAAGCTTTTTAATAGGTTCCATGTTTTTTCTTGCTCAGCACGTTTTTTAGATAAAATGATAACGCCATTAGAAATATCAGCTCTGACTACATAAGCCAAGATTGTATCTCCTGATTTATAGTCCTTGGCGGCTGTTTCTTTGGTGGTTTCAACATCGGCAAGTTGGGTATATGGCAACAAGCCTTCTATTTTTGCACCAACATCTACAATTAGGCCATCATTTGCAAGCATAATTATTTTACCAGTTATGATTTTACCGCGATGTACAGGTGGTTTGCCCATTTGCTTATCGCTGGCTGCCATGACATCTTCCATGGTCATATTTTCATCATAGCTAGCTGGCTCTTCGCTTACGGGTTCTTCAATGCTTTCGCCATCAGTAGCTGCTTTTAGCTGTTCATCCAGTGTTGATGAGTCAGTATTTGCTACTGGTTCACTTGCCGGCGTGCTGCTTGTACCCTGTTGGGCAGCATCTCCGGTTACTGAATTAGGGCTCTCACTCGGGGTTTGATCGGCGGTTACTTCAGGGTTTTCGGTAACCTGTTTTTTATTATCTTCCATATTAATGGACGTCCTCCTTAGGCATTTCTTGACAAATTCTTGACAATCTATTAATTAAAGCATATTTCTAGTCTTTTTGGCAATAGGCTATGACCATGTTTAGGCTATAAAGTGGGTTTATAAGGCCAGAAGTTTTTAAAGTCATAGCTTTTGACCGTATAAGCTGGTAATTTTTTTAAAATACAAGCTGGGTTCAAGCTATATTTTCTCCACTTGAGCTTAGAAAAAAGGTTTAATTTGCATTTTTACAGCTATTTAAGATTAAGCACTACTATTTTTAAGCCATTAATAATGGAATAGTCTCGGTTTTAAAGCCCTCAACCGTGCCATAAAGAGTATGTGGTGTAGCAGTATTTATTTTAACAGTATATAAGCCAAGCTTAGTTATTTGTTCTGCAGGTACTAATACAGTATGGTTTTGGTCACTATAACCCATAACATATTCACCACTTTGACCTATTTCTTTAATTAGTACTCGCACATTTCTACCCTCGTAGCGCCTATTGCTTTCTAATGACCAGTGTTTTTGTCTTTCTATTAGCTTGCCCAAGCGGTCGGTTTTGGTTTTTCGGGGCATATCTTCAAAGTGTTTATATGACGGTGTACCAGGGCGGGCACTATAAATAAACATATAGGCATGTTCGTACTTGACCTCTTCATAAAGCGATAAGGTCTCGTCAAAGTCTGCTTCTGTTTCGCCAGGAAAGCCAGCAATAATATCGGTTGAAATAACAACATCTTCTACTTTTTCACGGATTTCGCGAATTATTTTTAAATATTCTTCACGAGTGTATTCTCGAGCCATACGTTTTAAGATTTTGTTACTACCAGATTGTACAGGTAGGTGAATAAAATTAGCAATATTTTCGGTTTCGGCAATAACATCAATAACATCTGAGCTAAAGTTCATAGGATGGCTAGTTGTAAATTTGACCCTAGGAATACCAGTAGAGGCAACCATTTTGAGGATTTGTGCAAATGATGGGAGCTTATTTTGCTCGAGCCCATAGCTGTTAACATTTTGCCCAAGTAAATATATTTCTTGAATCCCTGCTGCCTTCATAGCTTCTGCTTCTTGCATTATTACGTCAACAGGGCGCGATACTTCGGGGCCACGGGTATCTGGCACTATGCAATAAGTACAGTGATGATTGCAACCCCGCATAATTGTTAGGTAGCCTGTTAATGAATTGGGTGCTGGGGTTATATGGGTTTCTAAATGAGATTTAAATTCTAAGCTGGTATATTGCTTTTTACCCGCTTCAATTTCATTGACTGCATCTAAAACATCAGTAATAGCACCCGGACCAATTAAAATATCTACTCCAAATTTTTTGGCAATAACTTGGCCTTCTTCTAATTGTGCTAGGCAGCCCATAAGGGCAATTGTTAGATCACGACCTTGTCGTCTTTCTTTTCTGAGTTCACCTAATTGAGTAATTACCTTTTCTACGGGCTTACCGCGTACGGCACAGGTATTCAAGATTATTAAATTAGCATCACTAGGGTGGTCTACCATGTCATGACCACCAGCGACTAGTTCTGATTTTATGGTGTGGCTGTCATATTCATTCATTTGGCAGCCATAGGTAATAATATTTGCTCGCATTTAGTTTTCCTTTGCTTGGGTTAAAACCCCAAAATCTTAGTTAATCCTAGCATGGAAGGGTTTTTTATATTATATATCTGCTTGCAAAATCTAAGCTACTATTTTTTGCACAATAGCCATTTGTGGGCTATTTACAGTTAAAAATGTGAATCTTCTATCTGTATGATGGCAACTTATTGAGTAAGATTAATCCTAAGGTTGGCTCGAGCCTAACCTAATAATATTTTAATAAGTGAGATTGATTAATTATCATAAGGCTAATGTTAAAAAACAAAATCGAAGAAATTTGCAGGTTATTGGTTTTATAATGGCAGTTAAACTAATGTATCTTTTTAAAAAAATTGGTGACCCAATAGAGTTCTTAAACCATCATAACGAGGTATTTTTGCCAATGCTAAAAAACCTTCCAAAAGCTGGTGCGATTAAAGCAAGCCAAGTAAAAGCTGACAGCTATGGTGGTGAGCCAGTCTATTTTTTGATTACCGAGGTGACTTTTAGAAACGCTAATCTTTTAGAAAAAGCCCTTGTGTCCAAAGAAAACAAAGCCTTGTCTGAGGATTTAAATGATTTTACTGGCGGCTCGGTGACAATTATGATTACCGAAGAATTAGAGATTGACAAAGAAGTTTTAAATAAGTTGACTATGTTTTAGAATAAGTATTGACTAGGGCTCCTAATAATCAAGAGTAGAAAGCAAAAATAAGGGTAAGTGTGCTCTTAGATTTAGCAATTGAAACGAATTTTATTTATCTTTGAGCTTTGAATATTCTTGTCAATATGCTAACTTATCTTAGCAAGGAGTTTATTATGAATTGGCAAGACCACTTTGCACAGCGTGTAGACAATATAAAACCCTCCACAATTCGTGAAATTTTAAAATTAACCAGACAACCCAATATGATTTCATTTGCTGGCGGTTTGCCAGCACCTAGCTTATTCCCTAGCCAAAGAATTAAAGAATCCACTGATAGGGTTTTGGCAAAGCAAGCTGACAAAGCCTTGCAATATGGCACTACCGAAGGCTATTTGCCACTGCGTGAATGGATTGCTAAACGCTCCAATCACAAAGCCGAAAATGTACAAATTGTTTCTGGCTCACAGCAGGGTTTGGATTTAGTAGCCAAAATATTTTTAAATAAAAATGACAAAGTAGTTGTGGCGTCGCCAACTTATATGGGAGCTTTACGAGCTTTTGATGTCTATGAAGTAGACTATCTTTCTGTTGAATGTGATGACGATGGTATGTTGCCAGAGTCTTTGGAACAAGCTTTAAAGCAAAATCCAAAAATAGTTTATGTAATTCCTAATTTTGATAATCCGAGTGGTACTACTATGAGCTTAGAACGAAGGCAGGCATTAGTGGATTTGGCTCGTAAATATAATATACCAATAATAGAAGATAATCCTTATGGAGATCTCCGTTTTAGAGGAGAATATTTACCCAACCTCTTAGAATTAGCAGCAGAAAGGGTGATTTATAGCTCAACCTTTTCAAAAATAATGGCTCCAGGTTTTAGATTAGCGTGGCTTATTGCCCCTGCTGAGGTTTTGCTGCCTATTAATATGGCCAAGCAAGCTTCTGATTTACATACATCTAGTTTTACACAGATGATTGTTCATGAGCTTACTAAAGATGATTTTATGACTGAGCAAATAACTAAAGTGAGGGCTTATTATAAAATCCAAAACGAAGCAATGCTTGCAGCTTTGGATAAATACTTCCCTACTGAAATAGCTTGGACAAGGCCAGAGGGTGGCATGTTTTTATGGTTGACATTGCCAACACAATTAGATGCTACTGCTCTAATAAAAGAAGCAGTTGCTAAAAAGGTGGCTTATGTACCAGGCGAAGCATTTTTTGCCAATAAATCTGCTAAAAATACTCTGAGATTAAGCTACTCTATTGCTAGCCTCGAGCAAATTGACAGTGGTATTAAGAGTTTGGCAGAGGTATTTAAGGGTAGCCTTGCTAAGGCTTCGTAGAAATTAAATGGCTGAGATAAAAATAAAGACTTCAGCTAGTTTTAATAAGCTTAGGAAGAGGCTCGAGCGCAATACGGCGATAGCAATTACTGACTACAATATGATTGAAGATGGCGACCGAGTTATGGTTTGCCTATCAGGTGGTAAAGACTCTTATACTCTTTTGGATATTTTGATAGCACTACGTAAACGAGCCCCTATTGATTTTGAAATAATTGCTATGAATCTAGATCAAAAACAACCAGGGTTCCCAGCAGATGTTTTACCAAATTATCTTAAAAACCTAGGCATAGAATATAAAATTGTTGAACAAGATACATATACAACCGTTACTAATAAACTAAAACCAGGTCAAACAATGTGTTCACTTTGCTCACGCTTGCGGCGTGGAGTTATATACAGGCTAGCCCAAGAAATAGGAGTAAATAAAATTGCTCTAGGGCATCACCGAGATGATATTTTGAGCACGTTTTTCTTAAATATGTTTTATGGCGGCCGCTTAAAGGCAATGCCAGCTAAACTAGTCAGTGATGATGGGCAAAATATGATTATAAGGCCACTAGCTTATTGCAAAGAAAAGGATATCGCACGATATGCTCGAGCCAAAGAATTTCCTATTATTCCTTGTAATCTTTGTGGCTCTCAAGATAATTTGCAAAGACAAGTTATTGGCAAGATGTTAAACGATTGGGAATCCCAAAATCCCAAAAAAATAGATAGCATCTTTAGGGCGATAAAGAATGTTAGCCCTTCACATCTTTTAGATAAAGAACTATTTGATTTTGAGAATATTAATACTAAAAGTGGCGTTTTTGATGGTGATATTGCCTTTGATGAGCCTAATATAGATTATGGATGAATTAACAAAAGGAATTATTACTTATGTTGTTTTTAATTTGATTACTGGCTTGGCTATGGTTTTTGCAATTTTAAGTGCTAGGGCACAGAGAGCAAAGATTTTTCCCAAAATTTTGCCTTACATAGTCGCTGAGGCCATATTCGCTTTTGCTTTTGGGTATTGGTTTATTACAAATACGAACTAGTACAGCTAGACTAGTTTAATTGCAAACAAGGATTTAAGATAGTATTTTCACGAGAAGACATATCCCCATTAAAAACTTGTAGGGTGTAATTAAGCGTTAGTGCCATGCACCGCCTGTCATCTTGTAGTTTGAGAACAACAGATTTAGTATAAGCTTGAGAAGTTTATAATTCTGTTGGTATTAGTCATAAAAATGCTAAAGATTAGGACTTTTAATATCAAGCTCAATGAACTACTTCTCTTATAAAAAGCATTTTTCAAGCTATTTGCTGTACTCTTTATTTAGAATATAGTAAGAATTAAGAACTTAGGAGCTAGAATTAGTCGTCAAGTCCTGAAAAAACTTTCCCCTTTATCCTTTCCCTTCATTTGGTACTGATAAAG
This sequence comes from uncultured Deinococcota bacterium, assembly GCA_947311535.1. GTDB lineage: Bacteria > Deinococcota > Deinococci > Deinococcales > Trueperaceae > CAMZLP01. The sequence continues at coordinate 10,393 of CAMZLP010000131.1, forward strand.
AAAGCTAAAAAGAACATCTTTATCGAGTTTGGTATAAAAGCTAAAAAATATTGTTATGAATCACGACAGTGCTATAACTATGCTTATCTTCAGAAAAACAAAAAAGAAGGGCGGAAATTTCCGCCCTTCTTGAATTACTTAATTAACCTTATCTATTGCTTATTTTTCAGAAGCAGGTTGATGAGGTGTAGCTACAACATTTGGCTGCAGTGAAGCACCACATGTTACTGTACAGTTTTCATATTGAGCAAGCTGTGCTCTTAAGTTAGCAATTTCTGCTTCTAATTGAGCAACATATGCGCTGTCAACAGAAGAGTTATAGCCAGAACAGAAGTCATAGAATGCTGTTACGAAGCTGTAATAAGGCTGTTCAATTAGGCCAGTAGCACCTTGTGGACCCATAGGACCCATAGGACCCATAGCACCATTTTGACCAGCTATACCTTGAGGACCAATAGGACCAATAGCACCTTGAGTACCAACAGGGCCTTGAGCACCATGTGGACCTTGTGGGCCAACAGGACCAACAGGACCCATAGGGCCAACAGGACCTTGAGGACCAGTAGCACCTAGGCAGTCAAGAGCATCAACACGGCCATCGCCATTTCTATCTTCATTAGCATCGCCAGCACCATTACGGTTGCTATCCCAACAGCTAATGCCATTAGCACCAGCAGGACCAGTAGCACCGGTTGCGCCGGTTAAACCAGTTGCACCAGTAGCACCAACAGGGCCAATAGGACCGATAGCACCGGTTGCACCAACAGGGCCTTGAGCGCCGTTTAAGCCATTAGTACCAGCAGGACCCATAGCACCAGTTGCGCCAGTAGCACCAACAGGGCCGATAGGACCAATAGGGCCGATAGGACCAATAGCACCAGTTGCACCAGTTAAACCAGTTGCGCCAGTAGAACCAACAGGACCAACAGGACCAACAGGACCAACAGGACCGAGAGCACCAGTAGCACCGGTTGCACCAACAGGGCCTTGAGCGCCGTTTAAGCCATTAGTACCAGCAGG
>CAMZLP010000132.1 GCA_947311535.1 uncultured Deinococcota bacterium
CCTACACACATAAAGACTGAAGTACTCTTAGAGCAATCAACGCTGGTATTACCATCTGCACGCACACCACTATCAATCACACTATATAGCGTATGCATTACTCTTCTTAAAGTACGGAACTCGACCGTTTGTGGGTTATCTAACGAATTACCCGCTAAATCAGTTGCTGTATTTGTAATTTTATAGATATATTGATTTGCTAGAGAATTGCTAGGGTAGGTGATTGATCTATACTTCAAATTACTATTTGGGTTTATTGTTAAGATTGTACCAGCGGCATTCCAATCAAAACTCACTTCACTTGGTTTTATTCTAGAGATGCTCGATTGATATGCAGCTTGTCCAGATGCTTTGTTCATTGGCTCGCTAAATTTAATTACTATATTTGTTGTATCTACCACACCATTTTTATTGTTTGTTGGGCTTACACTCAATATCCTTGGCTTTGTTGTATCTGCTACTGGTGGTGGTGGTGACGGACATGCTGTTAACACCAATGCGATTATTCCTGCCAATAGTCCTAAAAATCTTCTTTTCATTACAAAATCTCCTTTAGTTTCTCTATACTTCTCCCCTTGCTTATTTTCTTGCTTCAATATATTTCTACTTGCCATCTTTGGCACCTCCTGATGTTAAGATAAAACATAAGGCCTGAACTAAGCCTGAACGTTTTTTAATTCTCTCTGAACAGTTTTTCTTTTAGCATTATCAATATATATTGATTTTAAGGTAATTACTAGCCTTACTAAACTAGCCTAGTTACGGTTAAAATGGCCTATGCGCCTAAAGGCTTTTGGTAAGCTAGAATTAGAAAATATTAAGTTTCGCAGAAAAAAACCTCTCTTATTGCTTTGTTATTTGGCTCTGGAGGGTAGACAAGACCGCAGATATATTTCTGAGTTCTTTTGGCCAAGTGCCAGTGACAGTTTTAATAGCTTGTCTCGGGCCTTGTCGCAATTGCGCAAAATTAGCCCCATAGAGGCTGATAAAGACCACGTTTGGATAAATATAACAACCGATGTTGCCGAATTTTTGCAAGCTTGCAAAGCCAACGATTACAAAAAAGCTATTGAGCTTTATAAAGATTCTTTTGCTGATGGGATTTTTTTAAATGACTGGGGCATAGAATTAGAAGAATGGGTATATGAAAAAAGAGAATATTTAGCTAGCAAAGCTCAAAAGGCTATGCTCGAGCAGGCCGAAATAGAAGCCTCTCATGGTAACTTTGTGCCCGCTGCTGAACTAGCAGAAAAAGCCTACAAGCTAAAAGGGGCGGCTTTTATTGAGCCAGAAGACTACAGTAACTATTACAGCCTATTAATAGCTAGCAATCATGACTTAGCAAAAAAACTCAAAGAAGAAGCCTTAGAATATGGCATAAAGCTATCTATTGAAGCAAAAGATGCCAAAAGCAGATTGCAATCAAATATTATAGGCCGAGAAATCGAACAAACTAAGCTAAAGTCAATGAATACTGGTGACTGGGCTTGGCTACAAGCTGCTAGTGGCATGGGTAAAACCACCCTATTAAAAAGCATATCGGGGCAATACCTAGTCGCTAAAAAAGGTCTCCCCTATGCCACCTTAGAATCAATATTAGGCGATACCATTAGCGAGGGTAAAGACTTAATGCTCCGCAAATTAGCCAATACAACAAGCACTTTAATAATTGACGGCTGGGAATGGATGGACTTTGAGAGCCAAGAGCTTTTAAAAGAACTAAGAAATTTAGGCACAAAGGCAAGTATAATAATAAGCTCAGAAGAAAAACCCCAAATCCCTGTCAATTTAAAGCTCGAGCTCGGTCCAATCAAAAAACAAGCTTTAGAAAATATTGATAATGCTTGGGAAAAAACCGAGGGCTTACCGGTTTTAGTTGGGGCATTGTTACGTAATGAAGCTTTAGAAGATGCACTTGAAACCAGAGTTGAAATTTTAGATGAAACAGCCAAGAAAATATATTTAGCACTTGCCCTAAGCGATACCAACCCAAGCTTAGTGAGGCGTGCTTTAAGTTTACAAGCAGCCGATACTGCTTTGGCATTTGAGAACCTAATTCAGGCAGGTTTGGTACGTGCTTCGGGTAAAATTATAGCTCCGCAAGCCAGTAAAAAATATTTGGAAAGCCAACGTTTAGAAGCATCTCAAATTGCCCTATTATTAGCCAGAGAGTTAAAAGCTATTCAGGCTTTTCCTCTTTTTGAGCAATCTAAATTATTGTGGGAAGACGATGATTTGGAAAAAGTTAATAAAGCCTATTTGGCTTGGGCTAATGAGCTTTTAAGGCGGGGTTTCCCGAGGCGTGCTTTTGAACTTTTAGATGAGCTAGTAGCTAATGACGAGATTAGCTTTATTAAGGCTCGAGCCTTAGAGCGGACAGGCCTTTATAAAGAAGCTCTGCAAGAATTAAATAAGTTAGCAGATAGTGCGCGTATTTTGGCTCAAAAAGGTGCTATTTATTGGCGTTTGGGTGATACCGATAAGGCAACTCAATGTTCTAAAAAGGCTTTAGAAGGTGGGCTCGAGCCCAGAGCAGAAGCCCACATGACGCTAGCAAACCTAGCCAGATCTCAAGGTGATAATAAAGAGGCTATGAAACAAGCCCACAAGGCTGTTGCACTTTGGCGAACCACTAATGAATCAACCCGATTAGCAAATGCCTTAGTAATTTTAGCAGTTGTAGAAGCAACCAATAATAAAAACCCTCAATCAAGCTTTAATGAAGCTTTAGAGGTTGCCAAAGATAATCCACTATTAAAATCTCGTATAAAATTGAATCAAGGATTAGTGTTTAGAAACTCTAACAAACTAGAATTAGCTTTAAGTTCTTATAAAGAAGCAATTGATCTTGCTGAAAATATAAGCAATGCAACCTCGGCAAGAGCATGGAATAATATCGGGGTAATTCATCATTTGGGTAAAAATATCAAAAAAGCCAAAAATGCCTATAATAAAGCTTTGGAAATTGCTCGCTTAACTGGCGAGAAGAGAATGTTGGGTATGTTTTTGGCTAATTTAGCAGAACTCACCGAGAATCAAGATGCTTGGGAAGAAGCATTAAATATTCTTAAAGAGGCAGGCCAAGAAGAAGTTATTGAGCAACATATCAAGCATCTTCCTGAAAATCATCCATTTAGACAATTAAGATATTAAAAACGTTCAGGCTTCGTTCAGACCAAATAGCCTATACTTTGGCTATGCCAATTAGTATTATTGAAATAGATGGGATCATATTAGCGGAGGTAGATAATGAAATTCTTAAATTGGAAGATGCTATGGGTGTTGTTATGGATATTGCTGCTTATCACTGCCTGCCCAAAGCCCGAACAAGCAAGTTTTACACTGAACCTACAAGAAGCAGCCCCAGGTACAGTAGTAGTGGCCAGCCTAAAGAATATGACTGGTATTGGAGCCAAAGTAACAGTAGCTCAAAAAAATGCCCAAATAGTCTCAACTAGTGCTAGCACTGTTAGTTTTAAAATTCCTAATGTAGGCAATGACGAAATCGGTGAACAGCCTGTTATAATTCAAGCTGATAATAAGTCAGCTAGTGGTAAGATAAAAATTATCCGTTCTGAATTTTCTTTAGATCGTGGTAGAGCCAGCAGGGGTGAAAAAATCACTGGCACTGTCAGGGGCATTGCGTTAGAGGGTGCCAAATTATCTATTGCTGGTAAAACGCTTAATTTAACAATTCTTAGTAAAAACAAATTCACTTTTGTTATACCCAATACTTCTCCAAGCGATATTCAGCAGGTTTGGCTCGAGCCTAAAAATGGTACTGTACGTAGTGTAAATATAGAAGTATTAGGAAAAGTAGTTAGTAACAGGGTTTCAGTAATTGTGAACCCCGCAAAAGTGTCACAAGCAAAAGCCTTATTACAACAGCTTGGTTTCAAATTAAGCACCGCTCTCCAAGACCTTGGTAGCAACGGTGAATGTTCTGGCGAATATGCTGAAATTGATATTGGCGGTATTCCATTAGGACAAGCCTTAGAAAGGCTTAAGGCTTTAGAAGAAGATGGAACTTTATTATATATTGACCCTGTTTCTGATTGGGATACAGGCTCAATTGACCATATTGGAGCAATAGGAGCTAACACCGCCCATGAAATAAATATCTATGGCACAGGCGTTATGATAGCTATTTTAGATACTGGCGTAAGCCCGCATTCTGAAATAGATTCTCGCTTACGTACAGATTTAGGCTACAATTTTGTTGCTAATAATAACAATACCAAAGACGATTTTGACGATAAATCAACTAACTATAAAAATGACGGCCATGGTACAGCAATTGCAGTTTTAGCCGCTGGTGCTACTTTGGGTGTTGCCCCAGCAGCAGAAATTATGCCAATAAAAGTTTGTGATTCTAAAGGAAGTTGTTTAAGTAGTAATGTAATTTTAGGTGTTTGCCGCGCCTTAGAAAAAGCACCAGACCGTAAAAACCTTGTACTAAATTTAAGCCTTGGTGGCGATACTCAGGTTAGGGCCTTAGACGCTATTTTACGCTACGCCCTAGATGAAGGTGTACTAATTGCTGCTGCGGCAGGTAACTTAGGTTTAGATGGTTCTCCGGCACATTATCCAGCTGCTTATCTGCTAGAAGGCTTGGTAGCGGTAGGTTCTGTTAAACCGCATAAAAACTATTGGATTCCTTCTGATTTTAGTACCCGTGGTAAATATCTTGACATCGCTGCTCCTGGAGAGTTTTTAAAAAGCGGTTCTCCAAATGGTACTAGCAGCCCTATTTATGATAACTATCGTGGCACATCTTTTGCCACCCCATTAGTAGCAGGTGCGCTTGCACTTTGGCGAAGCGCCAACCCGACAATGAGCCCAGCCGAGATAGAGCAAGGCCTAAAAGACAGTGCTACTGATTTAACACAAATTGGCTGCCCTAAAAACATATGTACCCCCGAAGCAGTTGGTACAGGTTTGCTAAATCTTAGCGAAGAACCTACAAACTAGGTTTTAAAGAGCTATATTTTTAGCTGGCTACTTAAAAAATATATAGAATTAGACAAAAGTATTGCGCGCAGTGCTTTTGTCTTTTAAGTAATACTACTTTAGTAGCTAGCAGTTTTATATTGAATAGGCTATTCTCTTTATCATGAAAGTTATTTCAGCAATTAATTTAACAAAACGTTATGGCAAAACTAATGCAGTTGATAAGCTCAGTTTTGAAATATCCGAAGGGGAAATTGTAGGTTTTTTAGGGCCAAATGGCGCTGGTAAAACTACCACCTTACGGATGTTAGCTGGGCTTATAAGACCCACAAAAGGCCACGGGGAAATCTTGGGGCAAAAGGTGCCCAGCAATAGCTTATTGAGCGTTGGTACTATGATAGAAGAACCTGCTTTTTATAAATATATGACGGGTCGTGACAATTTACGCCATGCTGCTATGTTGCATGGCGGAGTTAGTGACCGCTATATAGACGAGATGCTCGAGTTTGTAAGTATGGAAAAAGCAGCTAAAAAACGAGTCGGAGCGTATTCGCAAGGTATGCGACAAAGGCTTGGTTTGGCAAGGTCTTTGTTGTGGAAACCAAAAGTATTGTTATTAGACGAACCTACAAACGGACTAGATCCGGTGGGCATTGCAGAAATTAGAGAAAACTTGCGAACCATTGCCAAGCAAGGTGTGACTATCTTGATTTCTAGCCATATTTTGGCAGAATTAGAAAAATTTGTAGAGCGAATAATCGCCGTAGAAAAGGGCAAGCTTATTTTTGACGGCCCAATGAGCCAATTAATTAGCCAAATGGACGAAGCTCAAGTTGTTTATATTTTAGAAGCAACCAATCCAGAAAAACTAAGTTTGGTATTAGATGAACTGGGCTTTAAGTATGAGGATTTAAAGGGTCAGGCTCGAGCCTATATCCCCCAAGCCCAAGCAAATACCCTATTGAGCAAGCTAATTCATGCTGGCGTAGAATTGACCCAAGCAAGCAAGGAAACCGAAGATTTAGAAGGAGCATATTTAAGGCTCTTAAAAGAAGATGGAAGGCCATCATGAGTGCATTAATAAATGTAATGAGGGCAGAATTATTTAAATCTGCCAAGAAAAAAAGAACTTATATTATGGCAACCTTGTTGTGGGTAATTTTGCCTATCATAGCTCTAATAGTTGGCAAGATTGCCTATGTCACTCTAAACACTAATTTTGCAGGAAACAACGGGGTTGATGCTCAAACAGTTGTACAAGCTTTTGCTTCACCTTTTGGCATTGCTAGGCTATCGTTGGTTTTACCATCAATAATTAGCCCTAGCTTTTATATAATTGTTTTAGCACTTTTAGCTGCATTATTTATAGGCGAAGAACGTAACCAAAATATGTGGAAAACAACCCTAGTTGCACAACCAAACCGCTTTTCGGTTTTACTGGGTAAGTTTCTTGTTGCCATGATTCTCTTTGGAATTTTAATGCTGGGTTCTTACTTGCTCAGCTTTGTCTATGGCGGTATTGGTACTTTATTTTTACCAACCGATTTTTCTGGCGACTGGCTTTATTTGGCTAAGTTGTATTTATTGCAATGGCTTTTTGGGGTAGCTGGCATGAGTTTTGCATTTTTAATGATTTGGTGGTTCAAAAATATCTCCTTGGGTATAATCAGCATCTTCTTTTTACCAGCTTTACTAGAAGGCATTTACACCGTCTATGCAACAGTTGTTGGCTTTAAACCAGTCAATCAATTAAATATTTTCTTTCAGGGCTTAAAACTAAGAACTACTTTAGAAAATTTGCCCAAATACTTCTTTTCCAAAAACTTTTATGCCCCAGCCAGAGACCCCTTATCAAATGTGATTACTGAGCTAGGTGGCAACCTAAGCAACAATTCTGACTTAGGACCATTGGCCAATATCATTGGTGCCAATATCACTCTCACTCATTCTGCTAAAGTGATGGCTGTTTATGCTCTTGTATTTGGGCTTATTATGCTTTGGAGCTTTAGACGTCGGGACGTTTCTTAGCAGCAATTTTTTTAGCAGCACGAAATTTAATATTTTCCCACTCACCCTCTTCTATTATTTCTAGTTGAGGGTTTTTTGTTTTAAAATAGGCGATTATTTCTTGAACCAAGTCATCAGGTGTGCTAGCTGCCGAGCTAATGCCCAAGGATTTAACATCTCTTAGCCAGTTTGGCTTAATATCAGCCAAGCCTTCAATCCGTTTAGAATTATGCATTAGGCTATCGGCCAGTTCTAATAAACGCATACCGTTAGAACTGTAATTACTAGTTACCAGCAAAAACAAATCAACATTGGGGGCAATGTTTTTTATGGCATCTTGACGGTTTTTGGTAGCATAACAAAGGTCATCAGATGGTGGAATTAGCAGCTTTGGAAAGCGTTCTTTTAGCACGGCAATGGTCTGGTTGACATCGTCAACACTTAGGGTTGTTTGGGTTAATACTATTAGTTTTTCGGGGTCTTTTACTTGCAG
>CAMZLP010000133.1 GCA_947311535.1 uncultured Deinococcota bacterium
AAACTACATTTTCTTTTAATTCTTTGTTTTTTAGGTCAAATTCTTTGCCCAAATAAAAACTACTCAGGTTTTCATAATCCATATTTCAAGCCTCCAACTTATGATCAGATTATAACAAAAACTAAGCTAGGCTTTGTCTATCAATTTTAAGTGATTTTAAGGTTTACTGATTCTTGTAATAATTCATCTTCTGATAATCGGTGAATTATCATTAATTTTTGCCAAATTTTTTGGCTGAGGCCTGTTGTTAGGTTTTCTAAATCATTTACTGTTGCTAAAACAAGTGCATCATTAAAATGTTGAGCAAAAAGAGCGGCCACTTTACTAGTCAAAGATAACATTTCGCTGCAATAATCTAAATAGCGACCTAGTTCATAAGCTGTTAAATTCTGATCAGGTGAAGACTTAGTAGGTTTGTATTTAAAACTTCGGCTTGGGTCTTTAGTTAGTTGCTGCATATCAATCACATGGGCCAAGGCTCTAAGCTCATCTAAAGCAGCTAGGGCTCTAAAGCGTTTGATTCTTTGTTCTAAACTAAGTAAAAAGAATATCGCTGCTGAAATTAGAATTATATCGTTCAAAATTGCTTCTATAAGCTGAATTAGTTCAGCCAAGCTAATTATTTTAAGAGAGATATTCATATTTGAAATACTATAAATCAAGACAGCTAATATCAAAGCAATAATACTTATTAATGTAATTCTCAATAAATAGTTTGGTTTGGCAATCCAAGCAAGTTTCTGATTAGTTTCATTGGCGATTATTTCTAGCTCATTGGCAACTTTAACTAGGCCAGACGCAGGAAAGCGCTCATCAATACGCATTTTTAGTTTATTGATTGTACTAATAGTTTTTGAGCTATCCAAACGCCGATAAATTACACTTACCTCCAAAACTTAAACTATAGTTAAAATGGGCTTAAAAAGCATTTAAAAAACCTCAGTTGTTCAATGCGCGGGGCTAAAGCCTTGCTTCCAGCGTAGAATTTCAAGCTTTTATGATTAATTTGACAATTATACTATGTCACCTTATGGCAATTTAGCTATTGTTAATTCCTAATTCCTAATTCCCAATTCTGACCCTTTAGTCCAAAAACGATTCAAGCTCATCTAAGAGATCTTCGGCATCTTTACTACCTCTTGCAATTATCAAAATAGTATCTTGCCCAGCAAGCGTGCCTACAATCTCTTCACGGTCTAATTTATCCAAAACATAAGCAATCCCATTTGCATGACCTTCGTCAGTTCTTACAACAATGATATTTTCGCCACGGTCCATACTACGAACAAATAGCTTAAATCGCTGTGTTAGTTCACCAACTACATCTTCTTGCACTGCTAATGGTGTAGAACGATAGCGGTGCTGGCCATTACCCGCTGGCAACCGTACCAAACGCAACTCATTTACATCTCGCGAAATTGTAGCCTGAGTCACTTTAATCCCTTTAGACTTTAAGTAATCGGCAATTTCTGACTGAGTAGAAATAAATTCTCTTTCTACAAGCTCTTCAATTAATCTTTGTCTGTATTCTTTACTTGGCATATTAAGCAATTATACATAAAATCCTGAAACTTTATACAGTGTATAAGCTCAGATTATGCATAAATAGTCTTGATAGTACACAAAAACAGACTATCTCAAAGAAAACACTGAATTGACTAAGAGCAGGAGCAAGAATTAAGCATCTAGTATCTGCTAGCCTAAGGCTGGGTATGTTTTAGAATATAGATGGTCTTTGCCCTATGTATCATAAAAAGGCCAACAACTTTATAACTATGATATTTGAATTTTTAATAAAAAAGACTTGCAATAAAATACAGGTCACAAATATTTAATAGCTAAGATTACAGGCTAGGTCTATTTGTCACTCCATCATACTCTTGCTTTAGTTTTTCTTCTATATCAAGCTGTTTTTTCTGATCATCAGTTGATGGTAATCTTTTACCCCATTTTATGTCTTTATCTAATACCAATTCTTTTAGAGCTACTGTCACCATATTACGGGTTTTAGGGTATTCATCATGAGATAAAAGACTAGGAAAACCTTTTTTTAATTGTACTGCACGTTTTGCAACAATTATAGATAAACTATATCGAGAATCTGTAAGTTTTAATAATTTGTCAATTCCTTCTACTGCCATTGGGGCCTCCTATGCACAAAGCAAACTTCATTCTACACTATTAAAAAACTTTAGAAGGTAATATTCTAACCTAGTTTATTATTACAACTCGCAAAATGCCAATAAAAACAGCCAAAAGTAAAAATGCCTGATTTGTAATTACTAATTATAGTTCTTTTAAGAATCTTTTTATCTGTGAATCTAATAAGTATTTGCTCGAGCATCTCTCGGCAGTAATAATACTAGTAAATTCCTTTACTGCTTTACCCAACATGTCATTTACAATCACATAATCAAATTCTCGTACTGCTTCTATCTCTTTACGAGCTCTAGCCAAACGTTTTTGAATCTTTGCTTCGCTGTCTGTTGCTCTACCACGCAAACGTCGCTCTAATTCTACTAAGGTTGGTGGGGCTATAAAAATCATTATCGCATCGGGTAAGCGCTCTTTTACTTTACGTGCTCCTACCAACTCTAATTCCAATAAAACGTCTTCACCCCTTTTTAAAGCATCTTCAATTGGTTTAAGCGGTGTACCATAGTAGTCACCAACATAGTCAGCATGTTCCAAAAAGCCATCTTCTTCAATTATTTTATCAAAATCATCACGGCTATAAAAATAATACTTCTTGCCATGCACCTCGCCTTTGCGTTGCTCACGAGTAGTTGCCGAAATAGAAAAATAAAGATTATCAATATTTGATAGCGCTGCCTGCATTATTGTGTCTTTACCCACTCCAGAAGCACCAGTCATTACAAAAAGTATGCCTTTTCTTTTCATAAAATTACCCCATTAATTTTATTTTGATTAATTTCAATCATTAATAGTGAACTATGCTCACAATTTTACGCTTTAGCTCTTGCATACGTCGCTTAAATAGTCGCCTGCGATAACTGCGTGCACCTGCATACCAAGCCCCTGGTTTTAATAACGACCAAATAACTATTGTCGCAATAAAAAACGGATGTAATAAAGCCCAGAAAAATATCGGTAAAAACCAAAAATCTCTTCTGTCTAATTGATATGTGCCAATATACATGCCAAAATACTCTACTGCTAATTTTACTGCCCAAATACCAAATACCCAAGGTACCAACTCTTTAAAAAATGGTGACAACAATACCCCAAGTGATAAAAAGATGCTCTGAAAACCCAAAACCATAATGCTAAGTAAAAATGCAGGGTGGTAGTGCATCATATGTTGATAGCGAGAAACCCAACGCCTACGCTGATGTAATAAAGGCATAAGATGGCTGGTTGGCTGGGTTAATACTCGGCTGTCATTTGTGCTTGCAAAAACAACTTTCATACCTGGTAAACGCCCCATGCGCTGGGTTAATAAATCTTCGTCGCCACTAGGTGCACGTCCGCCCGCACCAAAACCACCAATTTCTTTAAATGCACTGCGGCGATATGCTTGGTTGTTGGCACTACTTGCAAACTTCCAACCAAAATGAGTGAGTGAACGCGAGGTAAGCATAAGTGTAAACCAGTCTACCGATTCAAATAATTCTATCCAATTTTTATGGCTGTTTTTTCTGGTGCTCTCCACATAGCCCACCACCATAGAAACATCATCTTCAAAATGACTAATCATCTCAGCAACCCAAGCTTTGGGGTATTGGCAATCTGCATCGGTAGCTACTATTATTTCACCATTTGAGTTTTCTATACCAATATTAACAGCATTTACCTTAGGTGCATAGCGGCGGCTTGGCTCTGTTACATTCACTAATTTAAAACGGCTATCTTTGGCAAGATAGCTTTCAATTATTTCCTGAGTTTTATCAATAGATCGGTCATTGACAATCACAAATTCCAAATCCGCTGAGTACTGCTGCTTTGACAAAGATTCCAAAGTAGCCGCTAGCTTATCTTCTTCATTATGAGCTGGCAAAACCACACTAACGCTAGGGGTTTTAGAGCTAATAGGTCGATTTTTTGCCCGATACATACCAACCAAAACCATCAGCATAAGGCCGATATAAGGCAAAACCAATAAATAAAGGATTACTACAAAAGCCGTTAACATATAATAGAAGGCCCCCCTAGGATTCATTAAAAACAAGTTTAGCATGAAATTAGTCCATTGTGGCATTTTTTCTTAGTGCAAAATAAATTTATTCAAAAGCAAAAGAAAAACCCAAATCAGGATAAACTAACAAGAATGCCCGATGATATGCCCGAAAAGCTCTTTTTATATAAGAACTACAGTAGTTTTTTACGCGCTATCAAAGACTATGATGGGCAAATTGAATCAAATAGCTATTTTCCGGCAAGAGCCAAAACAAAAGCAACAGCTTATAAAGGTAAATTTGCAAAGCTGCTCAAAAATTTAAAAATAAAGCCATATCGGCATCAAATACAGGCTCTTAATTATTTGGAGGATAATAAAAATATTGTAGTTGCAACGGCAACAGCATCTGGTAAATCTTTAAATTATCAAATAGCTAGCTTGCAGTCTTTGCAAGAGGGTAAAAATTCGCTTTTTCTCTTCCCTACCAAGGCTTTGTCTCATGATCAATTAGACAAATTACAAGCAATGGCAAAAGAATTAAAAATTAAAAAATTAATAGCTAGCTATGATGGTGATACCGCTAGCAATAAAAGAGCAGCAATCCGTAGCAAAGCGGGTATTTTGCTAACAAACCCAGATATGCTGCACTATGGCATATTGCCATTTCATGAAAAATGGGCAGATTTTTTGGCCAATTTGCAATATTTGGTAGTTGATGAAATGCATATCTACCGAGGAGTTTTTGGCAGCCATGTGGCTAATGTCTTGCAGCGTTTTTTGCGAATTGTTAAATACTATGGAGCCAAGCCACAAATAATTGCAGCTAGTGCCACTATTGCTAACCCCCTAGAACATGCTAATAATTTGTGCAAAGAGAATTTTGAGCTAATTAGCCAAGATTATGCCCCCAAGGCAGCCCGAGATTTTATATTTTGGCAACCGCCAGTTGTTAATAAAGAAATAAATTATCGCCGTAGTGTCAATACCGAGGCCGCCCATTTGGCGGCTTATTTTGTAAAGCATGATTTAAAAAGCATCTTTTTTTGTAATTCACGTAAGTCAGCAGAATTGCTAAAAAGATATACCCAAAATTATCTTAATGACGATGAAAAACAACAAATTGCCAGTTATCGGGCTGGCTACACCATAGAAGACCGCAGAATAATAGAAAGTGCTTTTAAAAAAGGGCAACTTAGCGTGTTAATGGCTACTAGTGCTTTGGAATTAGGAGTAGACATTGGTGGAGTAGATGCGGTGGTAATGCTGGGCTACCCTGGCAGTATGACGGCAATGTGGCAACGGGTGGGCCGAGCTGGGCGTGCTAAAACTAGGGCTTTAGCAATGCTAATTGTGGCTGATAACCCCTTAGACGAATACTACTTGCAGCACCCAGAATTAATTACTGAGGCTCGAGCCGAATCGGCGGTGGCTGATGGCTATAACAGTGAAATCCATCCACTGCATGTTGCTTGTGCAGCTTATGAAAAACCGATACTTGTTAGTGAAGGCTATGTGGCTAATTGGCTAACGCCAAAGCCCAATGACAACTTGTACCTAAAAAATGACAAATGGTTTTATCAGGGTAAATACCCCCACAAAAACTTAAATATACGTGGCACAGGCGGTAAACGAATAATACTAAAAGATGGTTTTGACAAGGCCATAGGCATTAGTGACTATGAGACTGCCCTACGTGATTTACACGCAGGAGCTGTTTATTTGCATCAAGGTGAAAACTATTTGGTGGGCAAATTGGATTTAGAAAAAGGCATTGCCGTTTTGTTGCCGCATTTAGAAGACTATTATACCCAGACCAGAAGTGAAACTGAGGTGGAGATAATAAGTAAAGAATTTGATTTGTTTGGGGTAAACGTGGGCCGAGTAAGAGTTTCTACAAATTATACTAGCTATGTTAAAAAACGCTATTTTAGAGAACATGTTATTGATGAACGCAGCCTAAATTTACCAGAGATTGCTTATAATACCCAAGCAATGTGGTTTACAACTAGCCATATAAATAAGGCTGTTGATATAGCAGACCTAGGCTCTGGTCTACATGCTTTAGAGCATACCCTAATTGGCCTATTGCCAGCTTTTATTTTGTGTGAACGCAGTGATATTGGCGGAGTTTCTTATCCTATTTACCCAGCTACGGCTGAGCCAACAATATTTATCTATGATGGCTATCCAGGTGGAGTTGGTTATGCTCGAGCCGGTACAAGTTTGTTTCCTAAGTGGCTACAAGCAGCTTATGAACGGCTGAGCAATTGCCCTTGCAAAAAGGGCTGTCCACGCTGCACCCTGTCGCCAAAGTGTGGCAATGGTAATCAGTTTTTAGATAAATCTGCAGCTAGAAAATTAGCCAAAGCCTTGTTAGATAATATGCCGCAACGTTCGTTTAACTAAAACTAAATTCTTCAGCCACCATCACATTAAATAACTTTTATGGCAAATTAAGCTAGTTTAACCTGAGTTCGAAATTAAATAAATCAATATATTAGCACTAGGAACGCAATTCTAGGTTTGCTATTTGTTAGATAAAAGCTGTTTTCATCAAATATCAAGTAATTTACCTCGTTTTCTCGCTTTATTTATATTTTTCATTTAATTTTCTTTATTAAATTTAAGTTTTCTCATCTTAGACGCTATTCTATCTCCGAGCTCAGGTTAGTTTAACTATATCAACGCCGAGAAAGATTCGCTTTTTCGTTTTCTTATCAATATCGAATAGCTAAAAGGTCATAGACTGCAAAACTTTAAATAATAGACCCACAAAACTAAAAAATAGGCATTTAAAAGTAAAACAGCAAAGTTTTAAAATCCTAAGTCTTTTTATTAGTTTTTCTTAGCTGGCTGTAATTATACCAATTTTTGGCAAATGATATTAAAAATACAGAACGAAAAATATTTTAATGGCTGCTAAAATACCTATAGGAGGACAATATGAAATATCGTAGACTTGGCAACAGCGGTCTAAAAATAAGTGAAATTAGCTTAGGTGCTTGGACAACCTATGGTGGTAGCGTTCAAGATAGAAAACTAATTACCACAATTGTAGAAAAGGCTTTAGAAAGCGGCATTAATTTTATAGATAATGCTGACATTTATGCAACTGGTAATGCCGAAACTGTAATGGGTGAAATCTTTAAAGACTTAAACCCCGCACGGCATCATCTAGTTTTGTCGTCAAAAGTATTTTGGCCAATGACTGATAATATAAATGATAGGGGCTTAAGTCGCAAACATGTTTTAGAATCGATTGATATGAGCTTAGAGCGCATGCAAACAGATTATTTAGATATCTATTTTGCCCACCGCTATGACCATGAAACTCCTATTGAAGAAACCGTAGAAGCTTTTAGTGATGTTGTTCGTAGCGGTAGAGCACATTATTGGGGTACTAGTGAATGGAGCGGTGCAGAAATTGCCGAAGCACATACTTTTGCCAAAGCAAATGGTTTGGTAGCACCAGTGGTTGAGCAACCACAATATTCTATGCTTTATATAAAAAGGGTAGAAAAAGGAATTTTACCAGTAACCGAGCGCAAAGGCATTGGCTTAGTTGTTTGGAGCCCGCTAGCTATGGGTATGCTCACGGGTAAATATGATAATGGCATTCCTGAAGACAGCCGTTTTGCTAACTATGACCAATTTAAAGATCAAATAATGACTGCTGAAAATACAAAAAGAGTAAAAGCTCTAAAGCCCATTGCCAATAGCTTAGGTATTACAAGAGCACAATTGGCTCTTGCTTGGGTACTGCGTCAAGATGGAGTCTCGAGCGTAATCACAGGTGCTACCAAACTAAGTCAATTAGAGGATAATTTACAAGCCAGTGAATTAGAACTTAGTGCAGATATTTTGGAAAAGATTGATACAATTATTAGAAATTAAGTAATTTCACTTATATATCTCAAAAAAACCAACCTGCTTTATTATTTGATAAGGCAAGTTGTTAATTATTAAAGCTAGAGTTTTTTTAGATTAGTTCCAAAAAACTGTTTAGGCTGCTTTCATTATAGCGAGGAAATTTTTCATCAAGTTTTTCTATAAATTTCTCCTGAGAGGCTCGAGCCTCCTCAGAACTAGGATTAGGGCTAAATACTAGGTGAGTATAGCCTCCTCTATTTTCTATGGTTATGGTTATAGTTATTACACTTGCGCCTCTGGCACCCAATGAGGCACTAACCGCAGAACCAGTTAATGGCTTAGCAATTAAGACAATCGAATTAGCCGATTTTGATTGCACAAAAAACGGTGTGTGATAATTAGTCACCTGAATGCCAATTGCCATATCTTCAATAGCAGAAATAATTTCTTCTGCTGAACTCATATACTCAGCCTTAGCATTACCACTAACTAAGCTTTTTGCACCCTCTATAGTTGGTGCGCAAGCAGCTAGCAATAAAAATACTAGGCTCAATACCCCTTTAAATATAATATCTTTATTCATAATTATTAGTTTAGCTCTATAAGTATCTACTAAGATATAAAAAACTTCTAATAAATCTACTTAACTACTTAAATTATTGTGGGTTTTTTCATATTTATAGCATTTCCACGACATATAAAGCTTAAAGACTAGCTATAGTTAAATTAAGAATAAGATGACATAGTATTCAAATTAATCATAAAAGTTTGATTGTATACGTCGGAGCCGTGGCTTTAAGCTCGCTTATTGAGCCATAACTAAGAGGTTTAAATATTTTTGCAAGTCGCTTTAAGCTGGTTTAGCTTTATATTCCAACACTTATCGTTTTTATTCATTCCTCAGGCTATTAGCTCTACATTGCTACTGAGTTCTGCCAGATTAAGCACATATTCCATGAAAATATATAACTATTCTTTAGCTTTTAGTTAGAGCCTAAATTTAAATGAATTTTTTATATATCAGCAATAGCAACAAAAGAACCCCATATATGCTATGCTTTTGGGCTGAGAGCCTGAACTAAGATTATATTTATAAAATCTAGCATTGGGCAATAACTCCAAGGAGAATATTTTATGGCAACAATATCTAAAGAACAAAAAGAAGCAATAATTGCTAAATACGGTAAAGTCGATGGTGATTCTGGTTCAACAGCAGTGCAAATTGCATTATTGACCGCAAGAATTCAGCATTTAAGTAAGCACTTGCAAACACATAGAAAAGATTTTCACTCACAACGTGGCCTTTTACAAATGGTAGGTAAGCGTAAGCGTTTACAGAATTATTTAAGTAAAACAGACTATGAAGCCTATAAAGAGCTTATAAAAAGCTTAGGCCTACGTCGTTAATTTTGTGCCTAATCTTATAAAAAAAGCAAATAGATAATTTAGGAATTCTAGCGAGGTCTTGTGCCTCGCTTTTTTAATTTTTAAGGAGAAATTAAATGACTAAACCAAAAGGACACCGCTTTAGCACAATGCTAGGTGGCAAAGAGCTGAGTATTGAGACTGGCAAATATGCCAAACAAGCCTCAGGTAGTATTATTGTTCGCTATGGCGACAATATGATTTTAGTAACCGCAGAAATGGGTACAAGCCCTTCTAGAATGGATTTTTTACCATTAACTGTCGAATATGAAGAACGGCATTATGCAGCTGGTAAAATTCCTGGTGGTTTTTTACGCCGTGAGGGTCGCCCTGGTAATCAGGCAACCTTAAACGCTCGTATCACCGATAGGCAAATCCGCCCATTATTCCCTAAGCACTTACGCAATGAAATTCAGGTAATTATTACAGTTTTAAGCACTGACCAAAGCATAGAGCTAGGTCCATTAGCTGCAACTGGTGTTTCTGCGGCACTCTCTATGAGCGATATCCCTTGGGATGGGCCAACTGCTTGCGTTAGTGTTGGTTATGTTGATGGTCAATACATTATTAACCCAAGCATGCAACAGATTAAAGATAATGAGTCTCGGCTCGAGCTGACTGTAGCGGCAACTAAAGATGCTGTATTGATGGTCGAAGCAAGTGCCGATGAATTAGACGAAGATATAATGATTGGCGCAATTGAATTTGCCCAAGAAAACTTAGCACCAGTTATAGAATTAATTGAAGAATTACAAAGAACTATCGGCAAAGAAAAGCGTGAAATTGCCGCAGCAGAAGATAGCAGCCAAGAGTATCTAGCTTTGTTAGAAAACGAAATTGATGAGCAAGTTTTCAAAGAAAACCTAATGGTTATAGGCAAGCATAACCGCTCTAAAGCTCTTAAAAACTATAGAGAAAGTTTAATTGAAAAACTTGTTCCAGATACTGAAGCTGAAGATGCTGGCGAAAAAATTGATAACTTGAAAACAAGCTTTAGAAAACTTGAAAGCCAAACTTTAAGAAACATGGTGATAAGCCAAGATTTACGCTCTGATGGTAGAAACTCTAAAGAAGTTAGACCTATTTGGATAGAACTAGGTGTATTACCAAAAGCGCATGGTACAGCTATATTTACCCGTGGTGAAACCCAAGTATTAAGTGTGGCAACCTTGGGTATTGGCAGAGACAACCGCTTGGTTGATGATTTGGGTATTGAAACTAGCGAAGAATTTATGCTGCATTACAACTTTCCACCATTTTCGGTTGGTGAAGCCAGACGTTTGCGCGGGGTAAGTCGCCGTGAAATTGGTCATGGTAATTTAGCAAGGCGTTCATTGGAGCGTATGATTCCTAGCCAAGAAGAATTCCCATATGTAATACGAGTAGTTGGTGAAACTTTGGAATCCAATGGTTCTAGTTCTATGGCTACGGTATGCTCGAGCAGTTTGTCTATGATGGATGCCGGAGTTCCGCTTAAAAAAGCGGTGGCTGGTATTGCTATGGGCTTAGTTAAAGAAGGCGATGATTATAAAGTACTAACTGATATTTTGGGTTCAGAAGATGCTTTGGGTGATATGGACTTTAAAGTAACTGGTACTCGTGATGGTATTAGTGCCTTGCAAATGGATATTAAGATTAAAGGGATAGACTCGAGCATAATGAAAGAAGCTCTTTTGCAAGCCAAAGATGGTCGTATTCATATTTTAGATATTATGGACGAGGCTTTAAGCAAACCAAGAGCAGAGGTCAATATAAATGCTCCACGCATTATTCAAACTAAAATCCCTACCGATAAAATTGGTGCAGTAATAGGCCCAGGCGGTAAACAAATCCGTGAATTGGAAGCCTTGGGTGCAACTATAGAAATTGAAGAAGACGGCAGAGTAAGAATTTATAGTGAAGATAGCGTGGCTGCTAAAAAGGTTCAAGAGCAAATAGAATTGCTAACTGCAACCGTTGAAGTTGGTCAAATTTATCAAGGTAAAGTTGCTAAAATAATGGACTTTGGTGCATTTATTAATCTAATACCTGGTACCGATGGCCTATTGCATATTTCTCAAATTGCTGAAGAGCATGTTAAAGATGTCAATGAGTTCTTAAAAGAGGGTGATGTTTTAGAAGTCAAGGTAGCCAGTATTGACCCACGAGGCAAAGTAGATTTAATTAGGCCTGAATTAGAAGGCAAAGTTGCTCCGCGTCGCCCTAGCAAACCACGTGATAACCGCAGTGGCGGTAATCGTGGTGGTAACCGTGGCGGACGCAGATAGCATTAGCTTAAAGAACAATTAATCTTTAGCTATAAATAATAAATCTATTATTAAATGATCGCTTTTCTCTGCAAGCGTAAATACAAGCAGAGTCTAGCCAAAGGGTCGGTTTCTTTGGCTATGGCATGAAAAGGAGAACCGTGAAGAAAAAAGAGCGCAAGCTTAAAATAATGCCACTTGGTGGCATGGGCGAAATTGGTAAAAATATGTTCGTCTTTGAATATAAAGATGAGATTCTACTTGTTGATGGTGGCTTAGCGTTCCCAGATGCAGACATGCTTGGGGTGGATATTTTAGTACCCAAGATTGACTATATTGTAGAAAATGCTCATAAGATTAAGGGCTGGGTGCTAACCCACGGTCATGAAGATCATATTGGTGGCATACCTTATATGATTCGTTTGTTACCCAAAATTAAGATGTATGGGGCAAAACTAACCCTAGGGCTTTTAAGAGGAAAGTTTGAAGAATTTAAGCTAACTGAAGATGACGTTGACCTACATGAAATCACCCCTGATGATCGTATAAAAATTAGTAAGTTTTTTACTGTAGATTTTTTTAGAATGACTCATTCAATACCTGATAACTCAGGTTTAATAATTCATACGCCAATTGGTCGAGTAGTTCACTCGGGTGATTTTAAGCTGGATTATCATCCTGCTGATGGTAAGACTAGCCATTTACATAAATTAGCTCAAGCTGGCGAAGAAGGGGTTTTGGCGCTATTCTCAGATTCGACTCGAGCCGAAAGCCCTGGTTACTCACCTAGTGAACGTGATATTAAAGCTGCCATAGAAAAGATAGTTACTACTGCCAAAGGCAGAGTGATTGTGACCACTTTTAGCTCGCATATTCACCGCTTACAAAACGTAATCAGAATTGCCGAAGCTCATGACAAAAGGGTGATTATAGAAGGTCGTTCTATGGTCAAAAATACCCAAATTGCTCAGGATTTGGGTTATTTAGAAGTTAATAATCCTTTGATTACCGATACCAAAGAGCTAAACAGATTGCAAGATGACAAAATTCTAT
The DNA here is from genome assembly GCA_947311535.1 of uncultured Deinococcota bacterium. Lineage (GTDB taxonomy): Bacteria > Deinococcota > Deinococci > Deinococcales > Trueperaceae > CAMZLP01. The sequence continues at coordinate 12,733 of CAMZLP010000133.1, forward strand.
TTTTGTGCACTGGTGCTCAAGGGCAGCCAATGGCAGCCCTATCTCGTTTAGCTTATGGAACACATAGATCATTAACTCTTAAAGAGGGTGACACTGTGATTATGTCCTCTAGCCCAATCCCAGGCAATGAAGAAGCCGTAGGAAGGATAATAAATCAGCTCTATGAATTAAATGTTGATGTCTTTTATCCACCTACTTATAAAGTGCATACCTCGGGCCATGCTTATCAAGAAGAGTTAAAACTGATTTTAGATTTAACCAGACCCAAGTTCTTTATGCCTTGGCACGGTGAAATGCGCCATCAGGTAAACCACAAAAGAATTGCCGAAACTATGTCTAATCCACCAGAAAAGATTATCATCCCCGAAAATGGTGATATTATAGTTTTGACCAAAAATAGCATAAAAATTGAAGGTCAAATTGAATCTGGAGCCTTATTTTTAGATAATGTTGGCGGCAAAACTGGTACCGAAATCAGTGAACCCACTATTCGTGATAGGCAGATGTTATCTAATGACGGAATTATTATTGTAATAGCAGTCAAGGGTAGCCAACCTAGTGTAGAAGTTATTAGCCGTGGGGTATCTAGCGACAAAAATGATTTAAAGAAAGATATCGAAAAAATAGCTTTAGAGCAGCTTAAAAAAGGTATTCGTGAGAAAAAACGTCTAGGGGCTATTCGAGATGATATTTTCTACCCCGTCAGACGTTATGTACGTAAAGCTACTAGGCGCAATCCGGTCATAGTACCTACAATTATTGAAGGTTAAGTTTTAGGCTCGAGCATCCACCCTTTGACTAGTTTTAGAGTTTTAAGGGTTTGGGCTCGAGCCTGTTCTATTAAATCCACTTCAATTAGCAAGGCATTGTTGACTCTTTGCTGACAATCCCAACCGTTAGCAGCCGCAAAGCCACCATTTTGATATAAATTGATTAATTTATCAATATTTACTTCATAAATTGCAAATACCTCATCACAATTTAAATAATAATGATCTAAGGGCTGATTTTTTTCTAGCACATATACTTCCTGAAATTCTCTATCAATAGCTCCCTTATAGTTTCTTTCAATTTTATTTTGACCCAAATGGCTTACTGTTTCAGGCCTTACAAAAAGACCAATCTCCTCTTCTGTCTCTCTTAGTACTTCTTCTAAGCCCTCGCCGGCACTGTAGTGTCCTCCAACAGTCACATCGATTTTATTGGCTTCTAAATCCTTTTTAGCAGAGCGTCTTTGCAATAAAACATCATTGCCGTTTACAATCCATAAATGAAAGCTTCTGTGCCAATCACCATCTTTATGAACTTGTTCTCTTGGTTTTTGCTTGCCAGTATTATTGCCATTTTCATCTAAAACATCTATTAACTCTTCTTGCATATATCAGTTATTCTATAAAATTAGCAGCCAAAACAACGTTACAAAGCTTATAAAAGCTCAAAGATAGGCCAATCACTTGAAAAAACAAGCAAAAACTTGTAGACTTTTTGAGCAGTTCAAAATTGGACTGCTTTGTCAAACTTGCTTTAACTTAATAGTATTTCTATACTTTATGGTTAAAACAAGGTTCTTATCGGGACGTGGCGCAGTCTGGTAGCGCACTACCTTGGGGTGGTAGGGGTCGCTGGTTCAACTCCAGTCGTTCCGACCAGCATTTGGAGCTAAAACAATGATTTCCCCTCATGTGTGAAAGGCTCCGAATGCATTTTTGCTCCCGTAGCTCAGTAGGATAGAGCGACCGCCTCCTAAGCGGTAGGCCACAGGTTCGACTCCTGTCGGGAGCACCATTTTTAATTATATTAGGGTTTTCATGATAGATAGCAATATTTTTAGCCACCTTAGAACTTAAGTTTTCAAATGTTCTCTTAGAAACAGGCCAAAGATAAAATAGCCGAGCTACAACAATCAAAACCAGTAGAATTATCCACAAAAACTTCACAAACCCAAACTGCCTTTCAGCACCTAAATACTGTTTAACTACCTTTAAACTTAGATTATCATAGTTTAAATAATTCTTATTTTAAAATGACAGGCAAATTATTATTAGCTACGATGAAACATCAAGATTAAATCATCTTTATCTTCAATCATAAGTTAAAATAGATTTATGTCAATTTTGTTGACCCAAGATGTAGGCAATATCCGAGTGATAAGCCTTAATAGGCCTGATATCCGTAATGCTTTAAATCTTGAGCTAAGAACTGCTCTGATAAATGCATTTAAAACAGCAGCAATCGATAAGACAGTAAGAGTTGTTATTTTAACTGGCGAGGGCAGGGCTTTTTGTGCTGGTTTAGATTTAAATGACTTAAAAACTATCCACAAAAAATCTGAGCAAGAAAATTTAGCAGACTCTAAAAGCTTAGCTGAACTATTTGAACTCATTTACAATCTACCCAAACCTGTAATTGCAGCTATTAATGGTCATGCTATTGCTGGTGGAGCTGGTCTTGCTTCAGTTTGTGATATTTCAATAATGAGTGAAGATGCAAAAATGGGCTATACCGAAGCACGCATTGGTTTTGTAGCTGCCTTAGTTAGTGTATTTTTACTACGTCAAGTCGGCGAAAAACATGCCCGAGACTTATTGCTCTCAGCTAGGCTAATATCAGCCAAGGAAGCCAAAACTATGAACTTAGTTAATGAAGTGGTGGCAAAAGAGAATCTTAGAATGCGAGCCTTAGAAATTGCAAAACAAATTAGCGATAATGCCCCTAGCTCACTGAGCCTTACAAAGTCATTAATAAGCAATTTAGCTAGCCTTAGCTTAGCTGATGGGTTAGAATATGCCATAGGGGTTAATGCGCTGTCTAGAAACAGCGATGACTTAGTTGAAGGAGTGACAGCGTTTTTAGAAAAACGGCCACCCAATTGGCAAAATAAAACATGAAAAGATTAGAATTAGAACGAGAAATTACTATAAACAAAGCAGTTGAAGAAGTATTTGCATACGTCAATAATCCTGACAAACTTCAGGAATGGCGAATAGGTTTGGTAAAACATACACAAATCACTCCTGCCCCTCTTCAAAAGGGTAGCAAAACTGCTGAAACTGTAAATATTTTGGGTAAAAACTTCAAGGTTATCCAAGAGATTGTAGACTTTGAAGAGAATAAAAAACGAAGCCTAAAGGTCAAGCTAGGGCCTATAACCTTAAACATGCTCGAGAGCTATCAAGAAATAGGTGGTAAAACTTTGTT
>CAMZLP010000134.1 GCA_947311535.1 uncultured Deinococcota bacterium
CGGTAGTACTAAACAACAAAGGGGTGCATCTAAGAAATCGGGGAAAATTAAGAACTAATAAAACGAGTAATACTACAGAGAAAATAGCAGGATACAAACTATGCTTATAAAACGTTACAGTAATCAAATAAGCAATTTTGAAGCCAAATATGTTTCTTTTCAGCCTAATTTTAAACGTTAATCTTACTATCTCCTAAATTTTAGACGCACCCACAACAAACTAAAAAGAATCTAAAATAACTGGCTAAAAATCTTAGAACCTGCTAAAAATGTGCCTATAGCAGAGCCTAATGATGCCAAAAAGAAAACTAATAAAGTCCTAGAAACTTTATTTTTCCACCAACCTTTTACCGAGCTTACATCTTTTCGTAAGTTTTGAAAATCAGAAACATTGGGCTTGCGTAACCAAAGTTCTACAGCCGCAGCAACTACCCCTGCCCCAATTGTCGGATTTAAAGAAGTAAAAGGAGCTGCTAAAAAAGAAGCAGCAATGGTGAGGGGATGAGCCATGGCAATAGCTGCCCCAATTGCTGATAACACCCCATTTATTAAAAACCAATCTTTTATTATATTTAAGCCAAGCTCTGGGCTACGCATAAAACCAACTACAAAACCAGCTAAAATTATAGCTACAATAATCCAAGGGATTAATTTAGGCCAAAAGCTAGGTGGTGGTAATACATTTAAATCTGAAATAACTTGGCTAGGCTCATCAGTATCAGTTTTCAAATGATTCACTAAGCCCTTTAGGTGGCCAGCCCCAATTACTGAAAGAACATTATTATATTTTGCTTCATTATTAAATACTGTTTGTCTGCGTAATTGAGCCGACATGAATTGGTCACGCTCGGCAATTAGCGGTTTAAACAAATCTTGTGAGTTTTCGGCAAATTCCGAAAAGGTAGACTCGAGCATATCCCCTTGTTTAAGGTTTTCTATATCCTCTTCACTAATCTCTTCATTAGAAAATACACTTGCTATAATTCCAGAAAACAAAGTAATTCGCTTCCACCAAGGCACATTAGCATAAACCCTACGCAAAGTAGTGCCTATTTCACGATCTATTAACAATATCGGGATATTAGCTTCTCTGGCGGAGCTAATCGCTTGGCGCATTTCTTGACCTGGCTCTATGCCCATTTGCTCGGCAATTCTCTGCTGAAAAGCACCCAAAGCCAAACTAACTGCAATTGCCCCAGCTTTGCCTTGGCGAATTATTTTAAATAAATCCATCTCGGCATAAGCATCTGGATTATTAAGTGCCGAAAATCGGCCCTGATCAAGCTCTATTGCTACTGCATCAAAATCACCAGATTCTATCAGGGTTTTTACAGCCTCTGCACTAGTTTTAGAAACATGAGCCGTACCTAAAATAGTATGTCTTACTCCGTTAAGCTCGAGTCTTTCCAAAGGTTCATCAATATTATATTCTTTTTCGATTTCTAGATTTTCATTTTGATTATCTTCCACAATTTCCTCGCAATATAAAAGTTTAGCGTTTTTATGGCTTAATTTCTGGCTTTAGCTAACGCTTGCGAAGCCAATTTTGCTAAATTTTCAAATTGTTCTTCTGCACCCATCATTATTAGCTGGTCAGCAGGTTCTATTATTAAATTTGCATCGGGGTTAACAATATTTTTACCATCTCTGATTACAGCTACCACATTTAGGCCATAGTTTTTACGCAATTCTATTTCTGACAAGCTCTTATTAGCAAAAGCACTATCAGCTAAAACATGAAACTCTTGAATACTAAGACCATTGTCTTTGCTCTGCATAGTATAGCTCATAAACTCCAAAGCAACTGGCCTCACTACAATATTAACCAACCTCTGCCCAGCTATGGCATAGGGGTTTACTACTCGGTCAGCACCAGCTTTTTTTAGCTTTCTTACGGCATTGTCGCCATCAGCTTTAGAAACAATAAAGATTTTATCGTTTAATGCCCGTGAACTCATAGCAATAAAAGCATTGTCAGCATCGTTGCCAGTAGCAATAATTATAGATTTTGCCTGCATAAGACCAGCTTTTAGAAGTACACTATCTTCTTCTGCATCACCTTTTAAGAACAAATAGCCTTTTTCTTCACATTGCTCTTCTAAATGCTCACCTTTGTCAATTACTACAAATTCCAAATCTTCAGCTGCTAATTCTTCTACAATTCTTCGGCCCAATCGGCCAAAGCCAGCTACTATGACGTGGTCTTTTAGTTCTTTAATCTCTTTGCGCATTTTTCTCCTTCCAAAAGGGTCGCTCAAGCCTCTAGCAACTAAGTATTCCATAACTGATGACAACAGATAAAACAGGCTGCCCATACCAGCAATAGCAATAAACATGGTTAATATTTTACCCAAGTTATTTAAGGGGTATGCCAAACCATAACCGATGCTAGTAATGGTAATAAATGTCATGAATATAGACTCGAGCCAAGTTGCATTATATTCTTGCCAGAGTAAGTAGTAAGAAATAGAGCCAAATATCAAAACTAAACCAAGCAGGCCCAGCGGCAATCTTATTTGCCTAATAAAACTCGGTGCTTTGTGGCTTTGTTTATTCACTAGGGGTATTATATGCATTTTTAGAATTAAAAACAGTTAAGATAAAGCCATGCAAGTAAACTATAAAGCAATCAGATTAAAACTACGAACCCCTTTTAAAATTGCCCACGGTAGCAGCAGTTTTAGAGATAACGTTATCCTGCAAATCTCTGACGAGGGCTTTACAGGTTTTGGTGAAGCAGCCCCAGTAAAACAGCATCATGAGAGTTTAGAAACAGTAATGGCTTATTTAGACTCAACTGTACTAGCTAATGATTTGTACCGCTTAGAATTTATACTAAATAATCTACCCACAGGCTCTAATTCGGCCAAAGCAGCCCTTGACATCGCCCTGCATGACTTAGTAGCCAAAAAACTAAACGTGCCGCTTTATAAGCTTTTAGGATTAGACTCAGAAATTAAAGCAGCTACGTCTTTTACCTTAGGAATTTCTAGCATAGAAAATTTACAAGCAGCCGCCAAACGCCTTGATAAAGACTTCCCGATTATTAAACTAAAATTAGGGGCTGGCGAAAAGCAAGACCTAGCTGCCCTAAAAGCAGTAAAAGAAATTACAACTGCCAAAATAGTTGCTGATGCAAACTGTGCTTGGAGCCTTGATGAAGCCAAAAGGCTAATACCAAAACTAGCTGACTTAGGCTTAGAAATGATAGAGCAACCCTTAGCAGAAGATGATTATGAAGGCATGAAAAAGCTAAAAGATTTGGCAATAATGCCAGTTTTTGCTGACGAACCTATTCGGGATTCAAAAGATATTGTTGCTTTAGCGGGCAAGGTTGATGGGGTTAATATTAAGCTAATGAAATCAGGAGGAATACGGCAAGCCCTAAAAATGATAGCTTGTGCTCGAGCCCATGA
>CAMZLP010000135.1 GCA_947311535.1 uncultured Deinococcota bacterium
ACATGACCTTTTTTCCAATTATGAACATTCTTTACAACTTGCATTAATAATGTCATGGCATCAAAGGCATGCTCAGTAGGGATTTGTGAGGCTAAGTTGCTTTTCTCAGCAAAATGAAAAATACCTTTTTTCCAAAAAATTAGCTCAGTTAAAACCTCAGTTATTTGTGAATATAAAGCACTCTTTAGGTCTTCTTCTTCAATATAACCCATTGCTACTGCCGATAACCCTAGGGGTGTACCGGCGTTTTCTCTTTTTTGTTTTAGCAAAATTGTTTGGACTTCAAAACTAGATAATTTTTCCATACGTACCAAAACTTCACCCAAATGAACACCAGGGCTTAAGTGAGCATATTGAATGCGCCCCATCTCAAAGTAAATACGAGATCTATAATTTGGTCGCGATAAAGTTAAAATGCCTGACTTCATTCCAGCTGATACAATCTGGAATACATCATATAGTGGCATATTTCGTAGGTTTCCTTCAATCATAAGCTAATAATATTAAACTAAATTATCACTGCTTAGGTTGTCAGAATTTTCATCTATTCGCCCTAACTGTCAGAATTTTCATCAAATAGAGGGCTTTGGGGATTTGTATACTCATAGCCCATGTGTTTATAGGCATTTGGGGTAGCAATTCTACCACGGGCGGTACGCTGAATAAAACCTCGCTGAATTAAGAATGGCTCATATATTTCCTCTAAGGTTACTCTGTCCTCTGCAACGGAGGTTGCAAGTGTATCTAAACCAACAGGGCCACCTGCAAATTTTAAAATTAGGCTATCTAAAATTGCTCTATCTCGTTTGTCTAAACCTAAATTATCCACACCAATTTCATCAAGAGCATATTTTGTTCGCTCTAAGCTAATACTATCCTCGTGGGCAACCATTACGTAGTCACGAACTCGCCTAAGCATACGTTTGGCAATACGCATAGTGCCACGTGATCGCCTTGCTATTTCAAATGCAGCATCATCATTAAGAACTAAGTTCATTATTTTTGCATCACGTTGCACAGCATGTGCTAACTCATCATCTTTATAGTATTCAAAATGCTCGATTATTCCAAAACGACTCCGCATTGGTGCAGTAATAAGACCGGGGCGAGTAGTTGCCCCTACTAAAGTGAATTTTGGTAAATCTAAGCGAATGGTTCTAGCAGCCGGACCTTGGCCCAAGATAATATCTATTTTATAGTCTTCCATGGCCGGATACAAATGCTCTTCGGCTACTTTGCCTAGGCGGTGAATCTCATCAATAAATAAAACATCACCTTCGTCAATTGCATTAGTTAATATTGCGGCAAGGTCACCAGGTTTTTCTATGGCTGGTCCACTAGTTACTCTGATACCTACTCCAAGCTCATAGGCAATAATATGAGCGAGAGTTGTTTTACCAAGTCCAGGAGGGCCATAAAGTAAAACATGGTCAAGAGCATCAGCTCTTTGCTTGCTGGCTCCTAAATACACTGATAATTTTTCTTTTAGGCTTTCTTGACCAACAAAATCAGCCAAGGTTTTTGGTCTATGAGCACTATCTTCCACTTCTTATAGCCTATCACAGGCATTAGTTTTAGATGTTAGTTATTATTTTTATTCTTGACTAATTGTATTTGGGAATTTACCTTGTTGTATCGCCTCAGCAACAATATCTGGTAGGCCCCAAGCAATAATATCAAAGGCTACTGCAGCAAAATCATATTCTACTTTGCCCATGCTTACAATGGCTTCACCAGTATTATCAAACTCTATAAGAGCATAATCTGCCCCTGGCTCACCATTTAATGACAAACCAACTGAGCCAGGATTTATGACCCAACTTTTGCCATATTGTTTATAAAATGGTACATGGCTTCCGCCAGCTACTAAAATATTACAGCGATTTTTGGTAAACATTTTACCAATTGTTAATGGATCTTGATTTAAATCTGTTCTAGTTGCTGGAGTTTCTGGGCTACCATGAAAAAACCTAAGGCGACCCGCTGGGGTATTTAAACGTAATTGTACGGGCAGGCTACGCAGGTATTTAATATTTTTTTCTTCGATAATTGTTCTAGTCCATTCGAGAGTTGAGTCTGCAACTCCTTCACGAGGGATATTGCCTCGAGCAAAGTCATAAGCTATGCGTTCATCAGCAGAGCCAATAGTGCTAAATACTCGTTCTTTACGTAATAAATCTATTACTTCATTTGGGGTAGGGCCGTAGCCAACAACATCACCAAGATTGATAATAGTATCTGCACCTTTGCTTTTTAGCTCCTGAAGAACTGCATCGAGCGCAATTATATTTGCATGAATGTCGCTAATAACTCCTATTATCATCCGCTTAGTATACTAAGCCTTTTTTAAGCAATAAGAGAAATATTCTACCTAATTAAATTTGTGAGATTTTTAGCTTCGGCTTTCAAAAAAGATAAAATAAAAACTGGCAGCTATTTTTAGCTGCCAGTTTTGTGATTTGGTGGGCAATAGTGGATTTGAACCACTGACCTCGTCGTTATCAGCGACGCGCTCTAACCAACTGAGCTAATCGCCCTTGTTGCTAAGCGTTAGCGAGCTTATCATGATTTTTTGCTATTGGTCAAGAGCTAGTCGCACATTATTGCTGTGAAATTGTATACACTAGTTTATATGACAGCTTGGAAAGATATTTTAGCAACTGGGATTTTTAGGCTCGAGCACAAGCTCGATAAGCTCCAAGGCAGGCTTCGTAGGCACAGCAGTGACCCATTGGAGATTAAAACTTATCTAAGCTACGCTTATAAAAACAAGGTTTTAGTGAGAGCCAGAGTTTTAGAATACAAGGCCAGCCAAAGGGCAAAAGATACCGACTCTAGCTTTAAGAATTTCAAAAGAAACATGAGTTTTTTTGCGTCATCAGAAATTGCCAATGCAAAGCTCAAGCTAAGCTATGGTAATTTTGAAAAGATAATTAAGTCTAACGAAGAAGGTTTTGTAGAAGAGCTACTGGATTTAGATATTAGGGGAGATGGTTTAGTGGAATATGTGGATTTGGTTTTAAAGGAGCCTAGCCCAAGTAGGCAAATAAAAGAAAGTTTCCAAGCCCCGATAGTAATAACTAATAATCCAAATTTTGGCATTATCTCTGACATTGACGACACTGTTATAAAAAGCGATGTAAAAAACCTCTTTAAACTAGCCAAAAGCACCTTATTTGGCAATGCCCAAAGCAAAGAAGTGTTTGAGGGCACGGCTAAATTTTATCAAGCACTTGTTGCCAAGCAGAATCCAATTTTTTATCTTTCTTCAAGCCCTTGGAATTTATATGACAGCATTTTGCAGGTTTTTGAAATCAATAATCTACCCCTTGGACCGCTAATACTGCGTGATTGGGGTATTAGCAAAAATGAGGTTTTGCCAAACCATAACAAAAAATACAAACTAGCCGAGATTAGCCGAATATTAGAAATAAACCATGACCTAAAATTTATTTTAATAGGTGATAGCGGTCAAGAAGACCCAGAAATTTATGCCGAAATAGTTGATAAATATCCAGAGCGGATATTGGCAGTTTATATACGAGATGTTTCTGGTTTAAAAAGAGATAAGGAAGTTAAAGCTCTATCAGATAAGCTAAAAGAGCACAATATTGATTTGGTTTTAGCTGAAACAAGTGATGTATTTTTTGAGCATGCAAATAAGCTGCTGAGCTTAGCTAAAGATTTGTAGTTAATGCTATTATGCATATATAGCTATACTAACCTCGTCACTCAATTTTTTCTTCTAGATGAAGTGCCTAAAAGAGATTACTATAAAAAAAGACAAGAAAAAAGAGAGTTCTAAAACATAATAATTGGAGTATTTACACGATAATATTCCTATTATTATAAGAAATAATGAAGCTATTGTCATCATATATAAGGTAGATGGCATTGCTGCTTGTTTTAGCAATACTAAGTCTGGACGAAAATAGATGAATGGCAACCCTATGATTACCAATAAAAAACGAAATAAAGGATGGGGAGGGTTTGAGTATTGCCACGAACCATTAAAAATAAAAGGAAGAAATAGCAACACTAGAGGGGCTAAGGCAACCACCGAAAATAGTACTAAATTCATTTTGTACCTCGCAAAATAATTTGTTGTAATTAGGATTGTATTTTATATAATCCTAATTCCTGCTACTTGTCACTTACTAATCTCTAATTTTAAATACTAAATGTTAGTATATGCGCAGAATACTATATAGAGGTAAATTTATCTTGACAAATTTACCTCTATATTTCTATTTTTAGGAAAACACAAAAATCTGGAGATAACTAAGCTAGTATTAAGGTGGGATTTAGGGAAAATCATGCAAACTATAGTTTTTATAATTAAGTATCTAAAATGTTAGAAAAAATCTACCTAGCAAAACCACGTGGCTACTGTGCCGGAGTTGTTATGGCTATAGAAGCCGTAGAAATTGCTGCCAAAGAAAATAAAGCCAATAATGATGGTGACTTGAGCGTGTATCATGCAATTGTGCATAACAACACCGTGATAGAACGTTTAGAGCAAAAACACAATGTCCATTTTGTTGAAGATTTAGCCGAGATA
>CAMZLP010000136.1 GCA_947311535.1 uncultured Deinococcota bacterium
ACTGACGGTGACTGAAACCAGCCAGAATTGCTAAAAAACTTAGCCACCTTATCATCTAAGCTAAGCTCACCCTCTGATATCAAATAGAGAATACTTGGCAGAGTAGAAACAACTTTGGTCAAAGATGCTAAATCGTAATAAGTTTCAAAATTTACCGCTTTGCCACCATATTGCTCTACTCCAGCAGCAAAAACCTGCTGAAGCGAATCTTTATTACCAACAATTGCCACTGCCGACGGTAATTCTTTGTTTTTTATTGCATTTGCCAAAACTGATATTGCAGCACTAAAATCCATTATAAAAGCCTAGCACAAGCAAAACTCAAATGGCAAAAAAATTGATATAGTTTGAGCAATACCTAGTTCGGTTAGTACTATGGCCTAGATGCCCAAAAGTCAAATGACCGTTTTATTAACAAGGCACAGCGCAAATTTCTTAAGATTTTATAAAATTCAATATAAGCTGAGTTCAAACTCCAAAGTTATCAAAAGAGCTCTAAAGCTATTAGAACAATGAAGAGCTATTTAATATCTTCGGTGAGATGGGTAAACAAATAGGTAATGACCCTGAACCACTCTTAGGTCAAGAAGCTACTAAAGATTTTTTAGATAAATCTTGGTCTTAAAGCTAGCCTAATGTCCAGTTGCTTCTTGCAAAAGCTTATACAAATCTGGTCTAAACTTTTCATATTTTCTTTCTTTGGCATAGTCCAAAACCGTTTTGCCATGATCATCTTTTATGCTGGCATCAGCGCCTAGCTTGAGCAAAGTCTCTACAATTTTAGGGTTGTAGTTGTTATAAGCGGCACTCATTAGGGCAGTCCAACCGTAGTTGTAGCGGGCATTTATATCTGCACCTAGTTCTACTAGTTTTTCTACAATAGCTGGATTATCATTTAGGCCAGCAGCAAACATTAAAGCGGTACTATTGTAATCGTCTCGAGCGTTTACATCTGAGCCCAATTCTACTAATTTTTCAATCATTGCTACAAGCTCATTAATACTGGCAGCATTCATCAAAGCTGTGCCACCGTATTCGTCAGTTGCATTTATATCCGCACCCATTTCTATTAGTTTTTCTATCACTGGCAGTTTGTCACTAAAGCTCACTGCCCACATCAGGGCAGTTTTGCCGTATTCATCAGCTGCATTTACATCATCAATCCTTGCCACTGTTTCTACATTGGCCACTTTCCAAAAATCTTCGGTGAATATGTCAATTTGAGCAAAAGCACTGCTAAAAAATACCAGAATTAGTAATTGTAAAAATAAAATTTTCTTCATTCTTAGAGTATATGCAAACATCAGCAAATTTTCATAGGACAAATGTCTTTATCTTTTTATTTTCTAATTTTTACATCTCGTTTTTAAATAAAAATAAAGGCTGCAGTCTAAAACTACAACCTTTGAACGTAAGTGGAGCAAAACCTATGAAAAGCCACAACAGTATTTTAAATTCCATATTCTAGCCATGGTTAATTCCTCCTTGGTTAAGAGTATAAAAAGCAAACATCTCAATAACGTCTCAGCTATTAAATTTTGATTTTATAAATTGGCTAGCAGTACTATTATTTTTTTTGAAATACTAGTAGAATAATAATATTACTAGAATGATTTTATTGCTAGTAATACAGAAAAAGAAAGGCTATAAATTATGATTGCTTATGGTGCACACGCTTTTGTTTGGATTGGTGATTGGACAACTAAAACTGGAAATTACGCAATAGAGCAAGCGGCAAAGACAGGTTTTGATTTTATAGAAATACCTATTTTACGCCCAGCCGAGTTCGACGCAGCCAGCCACAAAGAAGCCCTTAGCAAAAATAATATCGAAGCTACATTTTCGTTAGTTTTGCCCAAAGATTCTCATATGCCTGCTAAGCCAAAAAAAGCTAAAGATTTTTTATTTTTGGCATTAGACAAAGTAGCCCAAACTGGCTCGGAATATTTGGGTGGTTGTATTGCCTATTCGCTTGGCACCTTAACAGGCAAGGCGCCCAGCCAAGCAGAAAGAGATACTGTAGTTGAAGTTTTAAAAGAAGTTGCAGACTATGCCCAAGAACGCAATATCAAATTAGCCTTAGAGGCTTGTAACCGTTATGAAACTTATCTTTACAATTCTTTAGATGATACCGCTGAAACTATTAAAAATGTTGGCAAAGACAATCTATTTTTACATGCTGATACCTATCATATGAATATAGAAGAAGAAGGCTTTTATAATGCCTTAGTTAATAATGCTGAAACTCTGGATTACATCCACATGAGTGAAAGCCACAGAGGCTTGGTAGGCACAGGCACTGTTAACTGGTCTGAAGTCTGGCAGGGGCTAGCAGACGCTAAGTTTACAGGGAAACTTGTGCTCGAGTCTTTTGCAGCGATAAACCCAGACTTAGCAGCGGCTACTTGCTTGTGGCGACCACCTAATGAAGGCTCAGAAGTATTAGCAACTGAGGGTTTAAAGTTTTTAAAAGCAGGTGCAGAAAAGTATAACTTGGGCATTTAGTACAGGTAGTTTAAGCTATCCATATAACTGGCTATGGCTAGCAGTTACTAGCAAAAGTGATACTTATCTCATCAATTTCTTTAGCGTTTTCATGACAAAACTGGTGCCGTTACGAATCTAGCCGAGGAATCTCTCGTTGGGTGAAATAAGCATTCATTCCAAAGACAGCAAATTACCCTAGTTTTTGAATTTATTGGCAATATACAACACAAGAGATCTTTCGACTTTTACCGTCGCTCAAAATGCCCGTTAAAGCAAAGACTATCTATAATTATTAAATTATCGATCTGTAAATTCTTAAGACTACTAGCTACTAACTTATCAAAAATATTACAACAATAGTTTGTTTATCACAAATAAGGTAAAATCATAAAAAATTAAGGAGTATCTTATGCATTTAGCCCGCTTTCCCAGAAGACGCTACACTCACGGATTTACCCCGATTGAATTTATGCCGCAGCTCAGTGAGTATTTGGCAGGGCCAAACTTATATATTAAGCGTGATGATTTATTGGGCTTAGCTGCCGGTGGTAATAAGACCCGTAAGCTCGAGTTTTTAGTAGCTGATGCCCTTGCCCAAGGAGCTGACAGCCTAATAACTGTTGGAGCGGTGCAATCCAACCATTGCCGCTTAACTCTGGCAGCAGCGGTAAAAGAAGGGCTAAAATGCCAGCTAGTTTTAGAAGAGCGAGTACCCAATAGCTATAGTAAAGATGCCAGTGGTAATAACTTTTTATTTAGATTGCTAGGTGCAGAAAAAATAGCAGTCTTCCCTAGTGGCACAAACCTGCAAGCAGAAATGCAAAAACTAGCTGATGAACTAGCCGAGCAAGGCCGCAAAGCTTATTTAATTCCGGGTGGTGGCTCTAATAAGCTGGGTGGTTTAGGCTATGTTAGCTGCGCTGAAGAGATATTAGAGCAAACTTTTGACTTGGGTTTGAAACTGGATAATATAATATGCTCGAGCGGAAGCGGAGGAACCCACTCTGGCTTACTTACTGGGCTAATCGGCAATAATGCTAATATTACTCTGACAGGCATAAGCACTAGGGCAAAGTCAGAACCCCAAATTGCCAAAATCCATAAACTCTCCAATGAAATTGCAAACTTATTAGAATTATCAACAGATATAAAAGAAAAAGACATCATAGTCTATGATGACTACGTTGGTGATGGCTATTCTTTGCCAACTGATAGCATGATAGAGGCAGTCACACTATTTGCCCAACTAGAAGGAATATTATTAGACCCCGTCTATACTGGTAAAACTGCCGCTGGCCTAATTGATTTGCTGCGCAAAGGTCATTTTAAAAAAGATGACAATGTGCTCTTTGTCCACACAGGCGGCAGCCCCGCACTTTTTGCTTATCAAGATTATTTTACAGATTTATGAACAAAGAAAAAACCATGGGTGTAATAGGCGGCTTAGGGCCTGAAGCCAGTTTGGATTTTTTTGCAAAAATACTAACCAAAAGCAATGCAAAAACCGACCAAGAGCATTTGCACATAATCATAAACAACAACCCCAAAGTACCCAACCGCCATGCCTCTATTGACGGCACTGGCCCATCGGCTGCCCCAGCCCTAATAGGTTCTGCCAAGGCTCTGGAACGCGCCGGTGCTGATTTTTTGCTAATGGTTTGCAATACCGGCCACGCTTACCAGAAAGACATAGAAAATGCCGTAAATTTACCCTTTGTTAGCATGATAGAAGCAACTATAAACGCTTGCTTAGCCCAAAAGCCAGATTTGCAAAATGTTGGCATATTAGCAACCGATGGAGCTTTGGCAGCCAATTTGTATCAGCAAGAATTTGACAAACAGAATATAAATTGCCTGTACCCCAACAAAAACGAGCAAAAAAAACTAATGGAGCTAGTTTTTTTAGTAAAAGCCAATGACCTAAGCCAAAACGTAAAAACACAGATGAAAGACTTAGCCAATTCGCTGCTGGCCAAAGGCGCTCAAATTATAGTAGCCGCCTGTACCGAAATCCCTTTAATTTTGGAGCAAAAAGACATAGCGAAACCACTTATTAATTCAACTGATGCTTTGGTGGATGCTGGTATTAGCTATGCTACTTATTGCCTGCCTAGCTCTCATTGATTTATTGCGGATATAAACTAAACTTTCAGAAGCAATATCTTCTTGAGAGCCTTTGATTCTACTGTAAAATTGGCCAAATAATGATGCCATACTAAAACTTCCCTTTATGATTTAAATACTTATTCCAAACATATCCAAATCATATTTACCTGTTTTAGCAAATTTATCTATAAACAATTTACCTAACAAAGACCCAAATTTAAAACCATGTCCCGAAAAACCACCAGCAATTAGCAGATTGTCGTATTCTGGGTGTAG
>CAMZLP010000137.1 GCA_947311535.1 uncultured Deinococcota bacterium
AGTACAAGTTCAAATGATTCAACAAAAAATGCTTTGTTTATTATAGTAAATAAAGAACTCGAGCCAATTTATAATGTAAAATCTAAAATACAATTAGAGCAAAGCTTAGAATCATTTGAACTTGTACTATCAGAGGCTTGAGCAGTTATAACATCCTTATCTTTTCTTTTGTCTGAAACGGTATCTTGTGAGTTTGGGATTTCAATTAATATAGTAGTTTGTTTTAGCTTGTCTGGTATATCTGAAGTTGAGTCATCAAATGCTAAAGTAAAATCGAAAAATTCAGAGACTACTACGATGTCTTGTTGATTTGTTCTTTTTACGGGGTGAAAGAATTTATCAAAGACATCCCAAGATGCACTTTGTTTTACTAAAGGGCTGATTTTTTCGCTAACATTTTGTAGATAAATTGGTCCCTGAGTATTAGCCTGAACCATAAGTATTTGGATAACGGCAATAGTGGCAAGAATTTCAAATAATATGATTGCTGCTATACTCACCAAAGTATAAGTTAGGGTTAGCTTCCAATGAAGCTGCCTAAATCCATTAAAAAACTTTCTCATTTTACTTCTGCAAACATATTTTGATAATTTCTATAATGCATCATTCTGTTATTAGCTTAAGCTATTTTGCTAATAAGAGCAGGAGTAAAAAGTCGCATTTTTAGCAAGTCTTTAGGTCTATTTTGATATTTTATAGCTAAGGCACTTTGATTTGCCAAAAGAGCTATTAACGGTTCAAGCTAAAAAACGACCTATAAAATATTAAAATATCAAAATCCTCAATTACTGTTTCATAGGCGGGGTTGAAGCCTCGCCCTGCTCCTGGGGCATTTTTATTGATAATATTTATTTAAGTTCTCTGAGCTCAAGTCAGTTTTTTGGGCACTGATAATGGTAGCACTTAAAGCCCCGACCACATTACCAAAATAGGCAGAGTCTAATAAGCTTTTTCCTTGCATTATGCTATGTGCAAAGGCTGCAGTATAGTTATCGCCTGCGCCTGTTGTATCAACAATATTATCAAGCTCAAGAGCTTCTACTAATTCTGTATCTGTTGAGGTAATTACCATAGAACCCATAGCGCCAAGTTTGACAATAATATTTCCTATGCCATGCTGTGATAAATTACTAACTGCGTCTGAAATAGAATTTTGAGAGGTGATAGTAAAAAGCTCATGTTGGTTCATAAGTAGGTAATCGACACCTTTTAGCAAAGGTATTAAATTATCTTCTAGTGCATTGACGGCGCCACTGCCCATATCAATAAATGTTTTAATATTATTATTCTTTGCAATTTCAAAAGCCAAAAGTGAGTATTCGCGTTGTTTGCCTCCAATAAAACTATAAGCACTCATAACAAGTGCATCATTATCTGTAATATGTTTTTCTTGCAATAGTTGAGAGTCTAATTGTCTACTAGCTCCTGCTGAACTAATCATTGTTCGTTCGCCATCAGGAGTTATTAGCAAGCTTACAGTGCTGGTTTGTTTGTCCTCATTATATTGTAATTTTGATATATCTACCCCAGCTTTTATTATTTCGCTAAGGGCTAGTTTGGCAAATGGACCAGTACCCACAGATGATGCTAGACTTACCTGGTTGCCTAATTTGGCCAAAATTGTTGCCATAGTTCCAGCTGCACCACCTGGTTCTAAAACAGCCTTTACTACGTTAGTTTCGCCACCTTTTTCAGGCAGCTTGTTTACAAAATACATTTGGTCGACTGTTATATCTCCGACCACAAAAAACTTAGTCATTATTATCCTTACAAAAGAGCCTATCTCTCTTTGTATAGAGCGATTTTCAGTTCTCTTTATTATTGTACCAATAGATTACAACATTAGCTAGTAGTTGCTGTGATGGCTGTGTTACCAAGTAACAAATACTTCTAAAGACTAGCTGACGTTGTTTACTTAGGTTTTAAGGAATATTATTTTTAGGGCCTAAGATAAAAGATTTCAATGCTATTGTTGGCTTTCTTCATGATTATATGATGACCTAAAATAATTAGGACTTTTTGCCCTAACTATTAGTCTTAGATTGGGTCTATTGTGGTTTCTTATGATGACTTTGATGCTGTTAATTTTATTTGTCACAATAGTCCTTTTTATTTGGGGAAAACTTCCACCAGACATAGTTGCTCTTATTTCTATGTTGAGCTTATTTTTGTTTGGAATATTAGATTATAAAGAAACTTTGAGCGGTTTTAGTAATTCTACAGTTATTATGATAGCTGCACTTTTTGTAGTTGGAGAGGGGATATCAAGCACTGGTTGGACGGCCATGGCAGGTAGGAAATTTGTGAATTGGGCAGGTAACAGCGCATCTAAATTACTGATAATAATATCTATGGGAGCTGGGGTACTTTCTGGTTTTGTAAGTAATACTGGAACTGTAGCAACACTAATGCCTTTAACCATAGCCTCTGCCTGGACAATTGGTTCTTTTCCTTCAAAATTTTTAATGCCCTTGGCATTTGGTTCTAATACAGGTGGCTTATTAACTTTGGTAGGTACGCCACCAAACATTATTGTAAGTAATGTATTAGTTGAAAATGGCTATGAGGGTTTTTCGTTTTTTGAGTTTGCTTTGCTGGGTTTGCCCTTGCTTATAGCCACGATAGTTTATTTTAGATTAATAGGAAATCGATTGCTGCCCAATAATAGAACCAGCAATAAACCAGTTGATATAGAGGCTACTTTGCATGAATGGATTGAGGCATATAGCGTGGGTGATGACTATTATCGTTTGCGAATAAGGTCTTTATCACCCCTGATTAATACTAAGATTAGAGATTGGAATATTGAAGATAATTGTGATGTGAAAATAATCCGTTTAAAAAGGCGACATCCTTCAAAATTAAAAGGAACAGCAGCTTTTATTGAAGTTCCTGATTCAGAAACAGAAATGCGTTACCACGATATTATTACTGTTCAAGGTGAGACTGAGGCAATTAATAAAATGATGATTAAGTTTAGATTAGGCTTGCTTCCGCTCGAGCCTATTGAGGATGAACTAAGGCATAATCTAATCAACCAAGAAGTAGGTATGACAGAAATTATAGTCACACCAAGATCTCATTTGGTGGGTAGAAAGATAATGAGAGATAGATTCTTCAAGCGTTTTGATATTCAATTGTTAGCAGCTTCGCGAGATGGAAAGCCTTTGTTAAAAAAAGAAATAGTGGTTCATGCTGGTGATGCGTTTTTAATAAGAGGAACTTGGAAAAATATAGACACATTAAAAGACCAGCATCAAAATGTAGTTATTTGTGGTAGCCCAGAAGGCATGGCCAAAGATGTTGATGATTTAAATATTAAATCTTATATTGCTCTCGGAGCCCTTGTATTTATGATTGTGCTGATGATGTTTAAAATAGTTCCTTCGGCTATAGCGGCCTTGCTTGCTACTGCTCTTATTGTTTTGACTGGCTGTTTGCCTATGGCCAAAATGTATAAAAGCATTGGCTGGACCAGTGTAATTATGATTGCAGCCATGATACCCATGGGTACAGCCTTACAAAAAACAGGAGTTGCACAAATGGTAGCCAATAATCTGGTTGATTCTTTAGGAGTAATTCACCCAGTTGTTTTATTAGCAGGTATTTACTTGCTAACTACGGCATTTAGCCAAGTAATTAGTAACAGTGCAACAGCGGTACTTATGGCACCAATTGCACTATTGGCGGCAGCCTCATTAAATCTTTCTCCTGAACCATTTATGATTGTTGTGGCAGTTAGCGCTTCTACTGCTTTTTTAACACCAATTGGTACCACTACCAATGCCATGGTTATTAGCTCGGGTGGCTATAAGTTTATGGATTACTTTAGACTAGGAGCACCTTTATTAATCTTGCTTTTTACTATCACAATGATTCTGGTGCCAATTATTTGGCCTCTATAAAAATCAAAGACCTTTGTTTATACCAAACTCAAAAAATACTTTCTTTATTAAATTAGAGGAAAGGGGAAAAAGAAAGTGAAAAGGATAAATTTGCTTAGCTAATTCTAGCTACTAAGTTCTTAATTCTTGCTTCTATTTATTAGCCTAATTCCTGCTTGCTAATTGCATCTTTAATGACAATGTTAATTGCTGAGTTAGCTACTGACATAGGCTTGTCATAGCTTTACAGTAAAATGAAAAGATGGCATTAAAAGTAGAATCTGAATTTAGTCCCAAGGGTGATCAGGCAGGAGCGATTAAAAGCTTAGTGGCTGGCTTTAATGATGGCTTGCGCTATCAAACTCTTTTGGGTGCAACGGGCACTGGTAAAACATATACTATGGCTAAAGTTATAGAAGAATTGCAACGACCTGCTCTTATCTTGGCACCAAATAAAATATTAACTGCCCAATTAGCTGCTGAATTTAGAGAATTTTTTCCATCAGCTGCGGTAGAATTTTTTATAAGTTACTATGACTACTATCAGCCTGAGGCATATGTACCAGCCAGAGATTTATTTATAGAAAAAGATGCCAATGTAAACCAAGAATTAGAACGTTTGCGTCACTCTACTACTAGGAGCTTGTTAACTCGTAAAGATACTATTGTGGTGGCATCAGTCAGTGCAATTTATGGCCTTGGGTCACCAATAGCTTACAAGAATTTAAATTTAATATTGGCCGTTGGGCAGCACATTTCACGTAGTGAAATTTTGGATCGTTTGGTAAAACAACAATATGAACGCAATGATATTGAGATAATTGCAGGGCGTTTTAGAGCTAAAGGTGATGTAATAGAAATTTGGGCAGCTTACGAAGAAAATCCGCTTAGGGTAGAGCTTTGGGGAGATGAGATTGACCGCTTGAGTATTGTTGACCCAGTAACTGGTAATGAAATATCCAGCTTAGATAGTACTACGGTGTTTCCAGCTAAGCACTATATTACCGAGTCGGACAGGCTCGAGCCTACCTTAGCTCAAATAGAAGAAGATTTAGAAATCCAACTTAAAATTTTTGACAAGTCAGGCAAGCTATTAGAAAAACAAAGACTAAAAGAACGAGTGAACTACGACCTAGAAATGATAAGAACCCTAGGCTATTGCTCAGGCATAGAAAACTATTCACGCTATCTAGACGGCCGCAATATTGGCGAGCCGCCTTATACTCTGCTAGATTATTTTCCAGAAGATTTTATTGTTTTTATGGATGAATCGCACAACATGGCATCTCAGATAAAAGGCATGTACCGCGGTGACCGAGCCAGAAAGACGGTTTTAGTTGACTATGGCTTTAGGCTGCCAGCCGCATTAGATAACCGCCCTTTAAAACGTGATGAATTTATGGAAAGGGTGGGGCAACTTGCTTTTGTATCTGCTACACCTGCCGATTATGAGCTAGAACTGAGTGATAATGTTGCCGAGCAAGTGATACGGCCAACAGGCTTGCTTGACCCCAAAATTACTTTAAAAGAAAGCAAGGGGCAGATTGATGATTTACTTTTTGCTATTCGGGAGCGTGCCAAAAAGGACGAGCGGGTTTTGGTGACAACTCTTACCAAAAGAATGTCAGAAGATTTGAGTGAATATTTTGCTCAGCAAGGCCTGCGAGTACGCTATATGCACTCTGATATTGAAACAATTGAGCGGCAAGTTATTATCCGTGATTTACGCTTAGGGCATTTTGATGCTCTAATTGGCATTAACTTATTGCGTGAAGGCTTGGATCTACCAGAAGTATCTTTAGTAGCAATTTTAGATGCTGATAAAGCTGGTTTTTTGCGGAGCGAACGGAGCTTGATTCAAACAATAGGTAGAGCCTCACGAAATGTTGCTGGCGAAGTGTTTTTGTATGGCGATAAAATGACCCCAGCCATGCAAGCTGCAATTGATGAGACCAATAGACGGCGTGAAAAGCAGCTTGCTTATAATATAAAACACAATATTACCCCAGAAACAATCAAAAAGAATATCCGCGAGGTAATCCGCGGTGCCGAAGAAGACGGTATTGAGACTAAGAAACTAGCCCCTTGGGAAAAAGAGCTAGTAAGTGATGATTTAAAACAAGAATTGGCCATGCTCGAGACTGAAATGTGGCAATCAAGCGAAGACTTGGACTTTGAGAAAGCAGCAGCTATAAGAGATAGGATAAGAGAAATAGAAGCTAAGCTGGCTGGCAAAGATTTGAAATTACCAGTTATTCCAGGGAAGAACAAGAAGGGGAGGAAAGGGGCTTAGGGTAAGCTAGAGAATGGGCTAAGGCTTCATTAAATTGTTATCAGATTGTTATATTTAATATTTATACTGAGCAAGATGAAAAACGCAATAGTATTATTAATATTATTATTTGCTTTGGCTCGAGCCCAAATAATCTCAGAAGATGGCTATACGCTCAGCCAAGAAAACATAAATAGAGTTATTGCCTTGTCTGAAATATTGGCAGAGCAAGATATTAGCAACAAGGATATTGCTAATATAGTAAATTGGACTATTGCAGATTTTAAATTAGCACCTAAACTGGCTAGCCAAGCGCATCAGGTTTTGGCAGATTGGCAGAGCCTGTTAGACAATGCTAAAAGCGAGTTTGAATATGATTTACTAAAATACTCCTTGTTTAAGTCATTATATTTTGATTGGAAGATACCCTCGGCAGGTAGCTATGACAGCTTTTTGAGCATTGTGCAAAACTATAATTCAGTTTTTGCTGCTAATACCGACCAAAAATATCTAGTATTAAGTAAAGATGTCATTGCTAAAAATGATGGCTACTATTTTACCAATTTAATGCAAGATGCCCTAATTGCAGTTGGCGAGTGGTTGGCTCGAGCCCAATTCTCTCAAGTTGATAAAAATGCCCTTAGGCGCTGGTCAATTGATAGCTTTAACAAGTTTCCAAAACTAAGCATTAGTAATTCTGTTTATTTTTTTAATGATTTATTGCCTCAAATCTATCTGCAAAATAAAGCTGCCTATCTCTTAGAAGATTTGCGTGAAGAGCGTTTTAATGTTTTTTATCTTGCCTTTCAGACAGACCCGTATTCGGCAAGCCAAGAAAATGATTTGATGGATATTGTGGTTCGTTACAATCCTATAATTATAGAAGATAAAACAAACAAATTAGTTCTAACTAGCTCAGCTATTGATGAAGCCATAAAGATATATAGCTTTTTAGAGGGGATAGTCTCGAGCCCTGTGACAGTTAGCGAGCAGGCTTATGCTTTAGAAAAAGCTTCATTAATTAGTTCTTTTATAAATAGAATTGACAAAGCTAAATTTAATTCAGGTTCTTGGTTTTTAATGCGTAGCCGTAGTTTGTGGTACAGCCTAAGCCCCCATGAGCAAGAAATTCTTGCTAGGCAGATGAAACAAGCCTATGATACTAGTAATTCTATTACCCAAGCTCTAAACCCACTTTATAGTAGTTTGCGGCTAATTATCCAACAAGAACAGCAAATAATGACTAATGCCTTAATTTTAAACCAACAAGCCTTTAATAATATTTTAAATAGCCAGCAACAATTCGATGATATGATTGCGCAGGAATTTACAGATTTTACTACCAAACAAAGTTTAGCAATTGCAGGAGCCAGAATCCTTTTTGAAACAGCTGATTACTATGGGCTCGAGTATGAAGATGGTGGGGTTAGGTATCAGGTTTATAAACGATTGCATTTTTGAATTTACTTGAGGTTGAAAAATGAAAACCTAGGAAGAATAACTTATAGGTTTTTCAAATATAGGTCTGCTTTCGGGAGTCTACCATTTGGATGGAAAAGCTTTATAGAATGAAAGTTTGTAAAGGGTATGAGTGCTCAAATTTTGAGCTGTTACAGTAATTGGCATCATCAAAATAAAGACTAATCTAAGTACCACTAAATCCTTAACCATATTGGTTTTTATATTACCCTTTTAAATTTTTGGTGAAATTACTAAATCTGAGTTTGGAATTAAATAAATCAATATATTATCTCTAGAAATGCAATTCTAGAGATAATATTTATTAAATAAAAGCTGTTTCCATCAAATATCAAGTAATTTACCTCGTTTTCCCACTTTATTTCTATTTTTAATTTAATTTTCTTTATTAAATTGGATTTTGTTAGTCCTAGACACTATTCTATCTCTAAGCTCAGGTTACTAAGCACTAAAAGCTATATGTGAGACAACTGGAAAATTCGTATGACCAAAGATTGACAAAGGAAATAAAAAGGGATAAGAATTGTTATGAACACAAATACCTATCCCAATATCAGTGTACAAAATATTGAATGCCCAGTATGTAAAAG
>CAMZLP010000138.1 GCA_947311535.1 uncultured Deinococcota bacterium
ATTCTTTGAACTCAAACCAACTAATAATCCTTTAAGCTGGCTTAGATATATTGTTCCTGGTGGTCATACGACTTTTCCATAAGTCTCTATACTTATTTGAATGGTAGTAAATACAATACTACCTAATAAATTATGTTATAATTTACCCAAATAGTAGGATTGTGAGTTCTAACAAAATGAAAATCAGGATTGTGTATTCATTTTTATCGGCTATAGAGTTATTAGCAATTATTTCTGTGATATTTTATATATCACAGAATACAAATAAGCTTAACTTCAGTTTAGTGCTAGCACTTTTTGGAGGAACCTTCATATCAACCTTTATACTTGAATCAATTACAGACCCTAGAAACGATACAAAACGAAAACAGATTTTAAAAAAAGTTCTAAAATGAATAACTTTGACATAAAACCAATATTAATATCTACACAAGAATCAAATTTAATGATGCAGATTAATTGAAAGGGTTAGTGATTAGACAAATGGCTTCATTACAAAAACGTATCGAAATTGCTTTACAACACACCATGAGAGCAAGCGCTGGTACTCTCTTAATAAGTATTGCCTATATTCTCATTGAAAAAAAGTTTCTGGCTGGAATAGGCCTTGGCACAGTAACGTTGTTTGGAAGCTTTACTCTTTTTATTGTTTTTGGCCCTTATACTCTGCCCAAAAGGCGTAAAAGAAAAGGCCTATACAAATTTAAAGGGTTAGTGGCGAAACAAATAGCTTCATTACAAAAACGTATCGAAATTGCTTTACAACACACCATGAGAGCAAGCGCTGGTGCTCTTTTAATGAGTATTGCCTATATCTTCATTGAAAAAAAGTTTCTGGCTGGAATAGGCCTTGGCACAGTAACATTGTTTGGAAGCTTTACTCTTTTTACTGTTTTTGGCCCTTATACTCTGCCCAAAAAGCGTGAAAGAAAAGGCCTATTTTCTCAACAATGTGATTTAGAAACTCAGGCATCAGTTGGTCTTTATGATGATTTTGATATTTGTGGTCGTAAAGTGAATTGGGGGCTTAGGCTCGAGCAAAAGCAGAAGTCACAGCTTTATAATATTGATAGCAAGCTTAGCTCTAAAATCTATTAATACTTTGGATTTTGGTAGAGATCTGCAACAAAAATCAACAGCGACACAAATTGATTGATAAGATTGGAGTCCAAATGAACAGTTTTACAAAAAGAATTCTCCGCCATGTGTATTTTGTTCTTGTATTTACACTATTGTTTTACCTTTTAAAAGATTACATTTTGCCATATACTCCCTTTTTGAAAAATACCCCAAAAACATGGCTAGAGGGTAGTTCATTATTTATCTCTGCGATCTTAGCCGCTTTAATTACAGGAAGATTACGAAAGCCACAACAACTGTCTTAAACGTTTTAAATGACAGTAGAATTAAGCTTGAAATCAATCACCAACAAAAATCAACCTCAAATCATTAACATTAGTTCGACTTGGCCCGCTCACAAACAGCCCGCCAACTCGCTTAAAATATGAATAACTGTCATTGTTGTCAAGGTATTCAATCATTTTGTCTTTGCTTAGTTTATTCTTAAACTCGCTCTTATAAAAAGCTCCGGCATTGTCCTCGCTGCCGTCTATTCCGTCAGTATCTGCCGCAAAAGCCGATATATTATCGTAGTCGGAAAGCTCTAATGCCAAAGCCAGCAAAAACTCTGAATTACGGCCACCTTTGCCTTTTTTCTTTACGGTTACAGTAGTTTCGCCACCCGAAATTAGCACGCAAGGTTTGCTAAAGGGCTGATTGTATTCAATTACCTGCCTTACAATAGCCGCCTGAAACTTGGCAACTTCGCTGGCTTCCCCTTCAATTGTGCTAGATAAAATATGGCTGCTTATACCCTGTTTAGCAAAATACTCTTGCACAGCTTCTAAGCTTTTCTGGTTGCTGGCGATTAAATGGTTTTCCAGTCTAATATCAGTATCTTTCAAAAAATCTGGCACAGCATATAATTCTCTGGCATCATCACCCTCTAAGGCATCTAAATACACTTCATCATATATGCCATATTTAAATAATATTTTTATGGCGTCTTGGCTTCTAGCTTCATCATATATGGTTGGGCCCGAGGCAACAACCGACAAATCATCACCGACCACATCAGAAATTATTAAAGAAACTAGCCTAGCCGGTAAAACAAGCTCGGCAAAACGACCGCCCTTGACTTTTGAAAATTGTTTGCGGACGGTATTGATTTCATCAATACTTGCCCCGCTCTTTAAAAGCAGCGCATTGAGCTTAGTTTTTTCTACCAAGCTTATGCCATCAGGTTGAGTAAATAAGGCCGAACCACCGCCAGAGAGTAAAAACAGCACTAAATCGTCTTCACTTAAGTCGCTACAAAGTGCAACTATCTGCTTGCTTGCCTCCAAACCTGCTTGATCCGGTAGCGGATGGGAGGCTTCTATGACCTTGATTTTTTGTGTTTTAACAGCATGGCCGTATCGGGTTATCACCATGCCTTCCAGATTTTCTGGGCCGTAATGATTTTCGGCAACTCTGGCCATATCAGCTGCTGCTTTGCCAGCCCCGACTACTATTAAACGCCCTTTAGCTAATGCTGGGAGGTACTTAGGCAGTACATTTTCTGGCATAGCCCTATCGACCGCTTTATAAAATGCCTCTTTAAAAAGATTGATTATTTCCATAAAAACCTCAGTTAAATAGCCTATGTATTTCCGAACTGCCTGTCACTGCCAAATCGGCAACGCCTTTGCCAATAATTGAACCAATTATATTTCCAGTACCATTATATGCGCCTATCACAAAAAGGTTTTTGCGTAACTCGGTGAAAACTGGCAATATACCCCTATTATAAGTTACCAAAGCAGCCCAGCGATGAGAAATGGGGGCTTGTACTTTTAGCTCATTGCGTAGGTAATGCTCGAGCCTATCCTGCACAAGCTCACTGGGGTTATTGTCAAATGTCCATTCATTATCAGCTCCAAAGTCTCT
Organism: uncultured Deinococcota bacterium; assembly: GCA_947311535.1. Lineage (GTDB taxonomy): Bacteria > Deinococcota > Deinococci > Deinococcales > Trueperaceae > CAMZLP01. Next base: position 2,989 of record CAMZLP010000138.1, read on the forward strand.
AAAACCACCCAAAGCAATACTGCCACTAACTAGCTGCTGGTAATATTCATAACCATAACGCAAATATCTTGGGCGCAAAATTTCAATTTCATCTGTTGGCAAAGTTGCCAGCATCTGCAAGCGAGCAGTTCTCACTTGGCCACTTAAGTCAGGCAATATCTTCTCCAAAGCACCGTCTACGGCAACTATTATTTTTTTGGCTTTTATCTTTGCTTTTGGCGTAGTTATTATGTTTTTATTGATAGCCAATGCCGGTGTATTTTCATAAAACCTAGCTCCAGTTAGCAATAATTCTCTGGCAACAATTCTCGCTCGCATTAGTGGGTTAAAACTAGCATCTGTGGGTATTAATATTCCCTCGCCAGCATTGTCTTTATATTTTCTAACAGCCAAGCCATCGGCTTTCATGGCCAGATATTGTTCTTCTATATCTCTTAATTCTTTTTCATCATTAGCAATACGCAAAGAGCCGTTTAAGTTTATGGAGGCAGGAGTAGTAGCTTTGAACCGCTCTAGCTCTTTTAGTGTTAATTCATAAATTGCTTTAGCACGTTCTCTTCCTAATGCTGCAATGGCATCATGATAAAAAGCTGAGCTACCAGCTAATAAAAAACCGCCATTTCTACCTGCTGCCCCTGCAGCAATAGTTTTGGCATCTATGGCAATAAAGCTTGCATTTAGTTCTAATAGTCGTTTGGCTACCGCCAAACCAGAGCCACCCAAGCCAATCAAGCAATAGTCAATCTCAAAATCATTTTCTAATGATTTTAGATTTAAAGGTTTTGAATTTTCCCAAATTGGGATATTTTTTATTTCAATCCTCCTTAACCTGTATTTTTCATACCTGCCGATATCCCAAGCAAACTGAGCAAGACCGCATATTCCAATCCTTCTTTGTCTGGGCTATGGCTAGGGCAATTACGCAAACGCTCTAAAAGCTCTACTTGCAAATAAGAAATTGGGTCTACATAAGGATTTCGCAGATTAATACTTCTTAGTAAATCTGGATTATGCTCGAGCATATCCTCGTTAGTCATCAATCTAATCTGCTGCAAAGTCAAATCGTATTCGTCCTTTATTATTTCCCAAAATTTTTGACGCAAGTTCTCAGGCACTAATCTAAAATAGCTTTCAAATATTTCAATATCACTTTTAGCTAAGCTCATCTGAGCAAAATTAATCATGGTTCTAAAAAATGGCCAGTTGCTAAACATTTCTTTTAAAAGCTCTGGTTCTATCTGGCTTAAACCACTACCCAAACCAAACCAACCAGGCAAGTTAGCACGGCACTGTGTCCAAGAAAAAACCCAAGGTATGGCACGCAAATTTGCCAAAGACTTCTCCCCCTTTCGGCGGGCTGGCCTCGAGCCTATTGTAAGATTACTAATTTCTTCAATGGGTGTAACTGTGTGATAAAAATCCAAAAAGCCCTCAGCTTCTAAAAAGCTTCTATATCTTTTTTTAGATGCTGAACTAGCCTTAAACATAGCATCAGAATATTTAGGATTGAGCTCGATAATTTCTTTGGTATCTCTGGCACTAGAGAGAATAAAAGCGCTGACTACTTGCTCTAAATGCCTGTGGGCAAGGTCTGGGCCCAAATATTTTTCCGAAAGTGCTTCGCCCTGTTCGGTAATACGCATTCTGCCACCCAATGAGCCTGGCGGCTGCGCCAAAATGGCCTGCCCACTAGGGCCACCACCCCGACCAATTGAGGTACCACGCCCGTGGAAAAACCTAAGCGGGATATTCTCTTTTTTACAAACTTTAGCGATACCATCTTGAGCCTGATAAAGCGCCCAATTTGCTGGCAAAAATCCAGCATCTTTATTAGAGTCCGAGTAACCAATCATCACTTCTTGCAGACCCCTTTTTTGAACATGTTTTTTATAAACTGGCAATTTTAATAAATTTGCAATAATTTCTGGGCCAGCAACCAAATCTGCTTCGGTTTCAAAGAGTGGGGTAGCATCAATTTCAGTCAAATTGGCTTCTTTTGCCAATACCAAAACCTCTAAGATGTCAGAAATCCCTTCTGTCATAGAGACCACATAGCTACCTGTGGCATCTTTACCCAGTCTATTTTGTAAATCTTTAAATACTCTTAAAAACTCTAAGGCTCGGATTGTTAGCGGTTTTAGCTCGGCATCAACAGGGGCCAGCGGGCGCTTATTGGCTAATTCAGTAATTAATAGCTCCACCCTAGCTTCTTCGTCCAAGCCAAAATAATCGGCATGCACTCCGCTAAACGAAAGCAAATCAGCAATTGCTTCTTCATGGATTTTAGAATGCTCTCTAATATCTAAGGCTGCTAGTTCAAAATCAAAGCCTTGGGCTCTATAACGTAGTGGCCTTACAAAAGCTTTGGCAGCCCTTTTATTTTGGCTAAGATTTAGAGTGTCTTCTATTATTTTTAAATCTGCTAGGTAACCCTGCGTATGATTTGAGTAGGCAGGGTTTAAATATTTCGCTTGTTTAAAATTCTCTAATTCATTACCCAAGCGCTTGTGAATAAAATTGATTTTTTGGCGATAAGGCTCTTCCATAAACCTGTCTGGCTG
>CAMZLP010000139.1 GCA_947311535.1 uncultured Deinococcota bacterium
CAGCCTTGAAAGCTGTACACTCAGAGTTTGATTTAGATTCTAAATCTTAAACTTTGCAAGTTTTAACTTCTTAAGCTATACTGCCAATAGCGATACAAAAAAAATCCACCAATCGATTTTGACCTTAGTATTAACTGCTTGTCCACCAACTCAAGCGGCACCAACAGAACTAACTTTTACTGCTAAGATGGTGCTGCCGAAGTTCCAGCTAATGCATCTCAGGCAACTGGTGCGGTAACCGCAGTGTTAAAAGGTGAGATTTGTGGTCAAGCGCAATAATTAATTAACCACGGTAAAAGTAAGAAATCTTGACGACCAAAGTCATAAACTAATCTATTCTATGATTTGTTTATGTTATAACGGAGGAAAAATGAAGCGTTTATTTATAATAATATCGGTATTTGCAATAAGTTTATTAGCAGCTTGTGATTTTGAGGCACCAAGAAATTATGATATTAATTTATCTGGAAAGCAAGAAGTCCATTCTGTTGTTAGCTCTGGTTCAGGAACTGCCAAATTAGACCTTGTAAAAGTTCAACAAGGTGATTATACAGCTAATATTCTAAAGATAACTGGCACATATAAAAACTTATCTGGTCCAGCAACTGCTGCCCATTTACATGGTCCAGCAATGGAGGGTAAAGATGGGCCTGTTGTTTTTGCTCTAAAACTAGTAGAAGGTGATACTCCGGGTAGTGGTACTTTTAGCGGTCAAAAAGATTTAGTTGATAATCAGATACATTTTTATATAGCTGGTCAAAGCTATATTAATATTCATACTGCAAAATATCCAAAAGGTGAGATTCGCGGTCAGGTTAGATAGTTTTAAGAAAACCATTTGTGGTCGATGTATCTATTTGATGCATCGACTTTTTTATTAACTGTCCAAGAATTTATCAACAGCCTTTTTAAGGCTTATCTCTTTATTTGCTAAGGCTCGAGCATATTCCATGACAAATGGATAAACACAGGCTCGAGCTTTTAGTAATTCTTGCTTAGTTAATAAAGCCATAGGGGTATAATTTGCGTAGCCAGTATCTTCTATTGATTTTGCAGCAGCTAGTAAATCATAGTCAATAAAAAACTTTTCAAAGCCCCAATTCTTGCTACGCTTTTCGGCAATTATAAATTGAGCCTGGGCATTGCCATCCATTGGCAAACCATTGGCACCAATAGATAGTAATTTTTTATTTTCCCATTTTATTTCTAACCAAATATGGTTATGAGCTTTAACAATAAAATTATGATTAAATCCCTCAAAATACTTTTTTATTTTTAATATTGAGCTGTCAGCTCTAATTCTGGCATAGTCATCATTTGGTGCAGCATGAGTTATTAATAAATTATCAAATTGAATATACATTTCCAAATTTGCTATTTGTTCTAAGTTAGTTTGGGTTAGTTTTTCTCTGACCCAACGAACAGGGGCAAAATTTTCAGATTTCCAAGACTCTGGTGCATCTTTTGAATTATGGTCAAAAACATATCTTTCATGATTACCTTGTAAGTAAATAATATTTTTTGAGTTAATTAAATCCAAACAGGCTTTTGAATTTGGTAAGCCATTTAATAAGTCACCAGCCAAAACTATCTTGTCTACTTTTTGTTTTTCGATTTCTTCTAAACTTGCTTCAAGTGCATGAATGTTTCCGTGTACATCAGCTAATACTGCAATTCGCATAAAGGTAAGTATAAGTCAGCTGACCATTGGGCTTTGTTATCGAGCAAAAGAACTTCCATTCTCTTTTAAGCTAAGCTCCAATAATTTCTACGCTTTAATTCTTATCTTTTAACTACTCCCTATTTCTCAACTTCAATTAAAATCTTCTGATTACCACGTCTGGTTTGCCCCTGTATTTCTATTACTCTAATTCTGCCTAAGCCCTTAGCATATATTTCATCGCCTACAACAGCAGATGATGATTTGCTAGCAGTTTTGCCATTTAAAAAAACATTGCCAGCTTTTACGCCTTTGGCAAAATATGAGCGAGAAACATTTAAGGCTTTGGCACCTATTACATCAATGCGCATTGATGGTACTACTACTTGTCGGCTTTTAGTGGAGCCTGAGTCTATGAGCTCGAGCCCAACTTCTTCAAGCTCAAGTTGGCTACCTTGCCCTAAAAGCTCTGCTAGTTTTTTCTTTTTAGAATCAATAATTATTGCGGTTAAGCCGTCTTGATGTTTTATAATATCGCCAATATCGCTGTCTTTTAAGTACTTTAACAAAAAGACTTTGTACTCGTTTGCCTGCATTTCTGTCTTGGCATATATAGCTGCAAGTTTTGTGTTGGCGTTTGGAATATTATCAGGAAATACCGTAACTACTCTTCTAACAGCAGCAGCATAACCACCCTCTATATTTGTTGAAGCATGTTCTTTTAATTTATGAGCAAGTTCAGCCGCCTCATTTGCCTCTAAGAAACCACTGTTTACAACCCGACCGGCTCGAGCCGATTGTAGTAATTTATCTAATGTCAGCTATCTCAACTCCTTGTGCTTTTAAGCGCTCTGGGAAATCTTGGCTTTGTTCTCCAACAACTCTTAATACTAATTCGCGCTTATGCCCCTCTTTTACACCAGCTGTTACAACTGCAACAATATTAGATGGTGCAGCAGCCTTAGAAACCTTTGCCAAAATTCCAGGTTCGTCTGGCAAGATTGCAGTTACTCGGGTACCGCCCTCACGCAATCCTAAAACGCCGATAAAAGCTTTTAACATATCAGTAATTGTAAGCATGCCTACAACTTCGCCATAATCCACAACCGGCAGACCAGAGATTTTATGCTCTTCCATTAACAATGCTGCTAATTCTATGGTGTCAGTACTGCTAATACTAACTACTTCAGATTTCATCACATCTTTAACAGTTAGTTTACTCAAGAGGTAGTTTAATTCATAAATACTTAAGGTGGTAGCCTGTGATGGGGTAGCATTTTTCAAATCTTTGTCAGTTACTATGCCTACTAATTTACCATCTTTAACAATTGGTAAGCGTCTATAACCACCTTCACGTAAAATATTCATTGCTTCCATAACCGCTGTCTTTGGTGAAATGGTTCTTGGGTTTTTGGTCATCCATTCATTTACAAACATCTTAATCCTCCATAATAATTCTAATGCTTTATTTTAGCCTATTTAACGGTGTTTTGTCCTAGAATATTTCATTATATGATATTCTTGCCAGATGAAAATAACTATCTTGGGTTCTACAGGTTCTATAGGAACTCAGACATTAGATGTGGCACGATGGCAAAATATTGAAATCATGGGGCTTGCCGCTGGCAAAAATATCGGCTTGTTATTAGAACAAATAAAAGAATTTAAACCTAAAATGGTTTCATGTGATGCTAGTAAATTCGCTGAATTAAGAGTCTTGCTACCTACTGGGGTAGAGCTTTTAGATTCGGCGGAAATTGTAGCCAGAGAAAGGGTGGATTTAGTGGTGGCAGCGATTTCTGGCATCGCTGGCCTAAAACCAACTGCGGCAGCTTTGCAAGCTGGCAATGATATTGCTTTGGCAAACAAAGAAGCAATGGTAGTAGCTGGGGATTTGGTCTGGGAGCTTGCCAGAGAGAATAATGCCCAGATTATCCCAATGGACTCAGAGCATTCAGCAATTTTTCAGTGCTTAGTTGGTGAGCAAAGTGATTATATTGATGAGCTTATTATTACGGCCTCAGGCGGGCCATTTCGCACTCAACCAAGTGATTTATCAACTGTTACACCCGAGCAGGCCCTAAAGCACCCAAATTGGGACATGGGGGCAAAGGTCACTATTGATTCTTCTACTTTATTTAATAAAGGTTTAGAAGTTTTAGAAGCCCATTATTTATTTGACATTCCACTAGATAAAATTAAGGTGGCAGTGCATCCGCAGTCTTTGATTCATAGTTTTGTGCGTTTTAAAGATGGCAATCTAAAAGCTCAAATAGGTCCTCACGATATGCGCATTCCTATTAATTATGCTCTAAACTATCCAGCACGCCCTAGTGTGCCTTTAGAGCCTATGCCACTAATAGGTACTTGGGAACTATTTGAGGTAGATAATAAACGCTTTCCTAGCTTAAACTTGGCTTACAAAGCAGGGGAGATGGCAGGCTTAGCACCTACTGCTCTAAATGCCGCTGATGAGATTGCTGTAGCTGCATTTTTGGATAATGAAATTGCTTATACTGATATTTCTAAAATATTAAAAGGGGTTTTGGATAACTTAGAAAATGATGAATTAACTTGGGCTGGGATTAGGGCTTGTGATGATTGGGCTCGAGCCTGTGCAAATAAGATAATTAAAGCTATAAAAAAATAAGTTTTTGTGATTATATATACAGCATATATAAGGAAATTTAGCCATGAAAGTAACTATAGTTAATTTGCGATACAAAATAAAAAAGGTTTTGTAGGCACTTGACTAAAATGAGGCTGTTAAGATTTTATATCACGGTCAAGAAAAGAGAAAAGGCAATAATTACCCCAATAGATCAGCCTGACAGTATAGCAGTTGTTGACCACCCATTTTTTGGAATGAAGTCAAAAACCTTAGAGACAGTTAGTAAAACTATGGAAGTCTTGAGGGCTAGTAGGTATTTGACTAAGAATATTTCTCTTTTTCTATGATCTATGAAAATACTTAATATATAGCCCTAGATATTAAGGCTTAGCAACCCCATAAATCTCTTGACTAGCTGGGTCACGTAACCATGCCAAATTTAAGCCACCACGCAGTATTTTTATTAGCATCCATGGATGACTAAATGCTTGGGTGCTAATAGCGCCTTCTCCTGGAGCAATTTGTTCTAAATCTAAGAATAATTCATTCTCATCTATTTGTATATTCTCGAGCCTTAAAGCATAACCACCAGTTGATTTTTGACCCATAAATATTGCTACAATAGTTTCTTTATCAAAATTTACATTTGGTAGTGGCGGTACAGATAATTGGTTGCCATAAGCCCTATTCCAAACATTTAATAAACTATTGCTATCTTTTATAATTTGATATTCAGCTTCTTCAGAGCCTACAGCATTACTGCCTTCAGCTAAAATATCCCAAACAAGGGTTTCGGCAGGTGGTATATAGGCTGTATTGTCTGTCTGAATAACATTTTGAACATAAAAGATAGTTTGCTTATATTCTTTTAGTCCGTCAATTGCAAGTTTAGATGGTTGATGGTTTTTTAGCACGGTAATTACAATAGGCGCTTTTGGTTCTAAGTAACGCATTAGCATGGTTGATTCTGCATTGTTTAAATTGCCCAAACCATTTAAGCCACCAATACGCTGATTAGGAGTAATACTGGCATTAAAGCCGTCAGTGGCTGCATCTAATAAGCTAAACCATTTGCTTCCATCAAAATAAGCTATTTCTGCTACATCTTCATTAGTTGTTAGTTTAAGATCGGTAGTTAACGGTATATAACTAACAACGCTTGGAGCTATATTTAGCTTATTTAATTTAGTTTGTAAATATGGCATTTTGTTAACGCTTAGAGATTTAGAAATGTTCATAATATCTGGCACTATGTCCTCAGATAACAGTAACTCTTCTTTTTGCCCTTCGCTGCCTATTTCTAGGGTTTTGGCTTTGCCAAAAAAATAGCTATTTGTAAAATTGAAATCATTTCCGGTACCATACAAGCTTATGTCATGTAATTTTACGGCATCAGAATCTGGTATGCAGCCGGCTAATAAAGTCATTGTTAATAAAAAAGCAAGAATACGCATCTTGGCCTCCTGTTACTAAAAGTCTAACATGCAAGGCTCGAGCTTGCTAATAAATGGTTTTTATATAAGGAGATTGTTAACAATAATCATTATTTATTAGACTTTTATTGTTATTCTCAAGGCTGTGCATAAATTATATTTTTTAATAATCTTTTATTTATTTATAGCTATGGCTAGTTCACAAAATTTGCCTATTGAATATGATGTGGTTGTAGTTGGCAGTGAGCCAGAAGGTATTATAGCTGCAATAGCAGCTGCAGAAAATGGTGCAAAAACCCTTTTGATTACTCAAGATTCACTAGTTGGTGGATTATATGTAATGGGGCAAATGAATTCTTTGGATTTACGACAAGATCCATTTAACTATCAGCAAGGTTTATTTGAAAAATGGTGGTACAGGGTTGGCAATAGCCACTCTTTTGATATTGCCTTAGCTGAAATGGCTTTTACTCAAATGCTTGCTGAAGCCAAGGTATTAGTACGAACAACTGCGCCTGAGCTTAGCCCGTATATGGAGGATAATGTTGTCAAAGGTGTGCGTGTTGCAGCTTCTGAGCAGACTGCTTCAGGAGTGATTTTTGCTAAACAAATTATTGATGCAAGTTCTGAGATGGATTTTGCTGCTGCGGCTGGTGCTAAATACAGTATTGGTTTTACTGAAATTGGTTTAAATGAACGCATGGTTGATAGTCTTGTTTTTCAAATTGATAATATTAATTGGGGCGAATTAAAACGAGGTATAAAAAGACGTGGTAAAAGCTATGCCAGTGTTGACGATTGGGTGGCTTGGGGGCATTTTGATAAATATCCAGCCAACTACCAATCTGTTGAAGAGGGAATACGTTTGCGTGGCCTTAATTTAGGTAGACAAAGAGATGGTTCGGTTTTGGTTAATGCTTTACTTATTTACGGTATAGACCCATTTGACCAAGCTAGTGTTGATGATGGTTATGCTCGAGCCGAACGTGAAGCACCCAGAATTGTAGACTACCTCAAACGTGAAATCCCTGGATTTAGAAATGCAAGCTATGGCGGAGTTGCCGATAAATTATATATTCGTGAAAGCAGGCATTTATATGCTGTATGTAAACTAACTATTGATGATGTTATAAATAATTATGTTAATCAATATCATATTGCAGCTGGTGGATACCCCTTGGACGTACAAACTCTAACTCCTTTTGACAGCGGTTTTGTATATGGCAAGCCAGAAATGTATGGTGTTGGTCTTTGTGTTAATGTGCCTAGAAGTATAGAAAACTTGTGGGTTGTTGGAAAATCGGCAGGCTATGACCCTTTGGCAGCTTCTAGTGCCAGAGTAGTACCACTTGGTATGGCTATTGGCGAGGCGGTTGGCTTGGCTGCAGCTAATGCTGCAAAAAATAATTTAACTAGCCATGAGTTTATTTCTGACAAACAAAACATTTTTGATTTACGTGAGCTTTTGAGCAAGCGTGGAGCTTATATACCAGTAATTTCTTCACATGGGCCACTTGGACCATATAGACACCCCTATTATGCTGATTACCGCACTATGTTAAGCCGTGGTTTGGCAGTAGCTGGTTACAATAATGAGCCCTATTTAGACCAAGAGATGAAAGCTTTATCTTATGTTTATCTATTAGCTAATGTTGCGGAGCGGTTTTTTTATGATGAGCAGTTTGGGCAAATACTTGTAAATGAATTTGGGGCTTTAGATGAACAACTAAGTCCTGAACGCGCTTTGCAGATTACTGCTTTTATGATTTGTGAACTTGGGGATTGCCTCGAGCCTAGTTGGTCAAAGCTCATAGAAAATAGCTATGCTCCAAATAGCTTTCCACCCGAGCATAATTTGACCCGTGGTGAAATGTATGCGCTAGCAGCTAGAATTGCCAGAAAATTTGCTAAATAAATTGTAAAGACGTTAATGCATTATAAATTGAAGAGACGCAAGGCCTTGCGTCTCTTCATATTTTTGCTATTTGCTCTAATCTGTTACAGCTAAGCCACTAGGTACAGTAGCTGGTATTTCGCTACTTATATCCAAAGCAGAGGGGTCAGTTAAGTTATTTAAAAATGCCAATACATCAAGCAACTTGAGCATCACTCATGTCACACCTATAATTTACCAATGGGCTAAGGGTGATAACTATTTTACCCATTGTCTCAAAATCATTAGTGACGCTATCTTGTAGATCAGTTGCAAGCTGGCTGGCTGCTGAGCAGAATTTATTTCAGTTTGCCTTAATGCCGTATTGCTATCAGTGATTCCATTATGATCAGCATCTAAGAAGAGCTTAACAGTAATGTTAGAAAAACCCCTTTCTGGTTTTTGTTTAACACCGTCGCCGTTATCAATCCAGATTTTGTTGTCAAGGTCAGCTTTTTCGGCGGTTGAAGCTTGAGTATCAATATTACCTTCAACATGGCTGGGTTTAGAGGGCTTACTATTCCTAGAATTAAGAATAAAACTAATAAGAAACTAAAAAATCGACGCATTATATTTCCCACTTACGGTAAATATTGCGCCGTTCGATTATACAATCCTCATATATCTAGGCTGTGAACTTTTGCCATCTATTTAAGAACATTAAATAGGTGGCTTATTTTCGATTGTTTTAAGACTTTGATTTATGTTAAAACTTATGGTATGACTTGCCCTAGTAGAATTATTGCTTTAGATATAGGCCAAGCTAGAATTGGGCTAGCAGTTGCTGATTTTAATGCCAAGATGGCTTTTGGGCGGGGTTATATTACTAGGACAAAGCTAAAAGATGACTTAAAAGAACTAAAAAGATTTTATTTAAATGAAAATGCAAAACTAATTGTTGTAGGCTTGCCTTTAAGAACTGATGGAAAAAATTCTAAGCAAACTCAAAGGGTAAGGGCGTTTGCTAGGATATTAGAAAATGAAGGATATGATACTGTTTTTGAAGATGAGCGTTTTAGTTCTAAAATCGCCGAGAAATCTTTATTGCTAAGTGGTTTATCTAAGAAAAAGCGCCGAGAAAAAGGCTTGATTGATGAAGAAGCGGCAAAGCTTATATTAGAAAATTATTTGGAAAATACAACTGAGGGAGAAAATGGCCAAAGATAACCTGAGTTCTGAAGACCTACGAAATCAAATTGAAGCTGATCCATTTGATTTTGCTGCACCCGATTCAGAAGAAAGTGATAGCTACAAGAGCATAAAGTCAAAACCGAAAAAGAAAAAAAGGTTGTTTTTGCGAATACCCTTAATTTTTATATTGTTTGTATTATCAGCTTTGTTAGGCTTAAATATATATATAAAGAATCAGTTTAAAGCTATGCAGACTAACGAATTAGTGGGCAATCAGCTGGCTAATAATATTGAGTTTGAGGTTGTTTCTGGCTGGGGAGCCAATAAAATTGCTAGTGAGCTCGAGGAGATAGGTTTGGTCAGAAATGCTTTGGTTTTTTCTTATTATCTTCGCTTTAATAAAATTGATAGAAATATTGGCGAAGGCCTGTATAATTTAAACCCCAGTATGACTATGCAAGAAGTTGCTGCTGCATTGCTAAAAGGTGGACAACCCAGAACTAAAAAAGTATTAATTCCTGAGGGCTTTAGATTAAAGGATATTGTTGAAAGAGTGGCCGAAACGGGGTTTTGGTCTAAAGAAGAGATATTGGATGCTATGACTAATAATATTGAGATTTATCCTGAATATTTGCCCAAAGATGCAACCTTGGAAGGCTATTTATTTCCTGCTAGTTATGACTTTCCTATAAAAAATGATGCTAATGGCGTTGTAAAACAAATGTTAGAACGTTTTGAACAAAACTTAACTATTGAGAATTTACAATTATTAAAAGATAGTGCTTTGTCTATAAATGATTGGGTTATCTTGGCTAGTATTGTGCAATCAGAGGCTGCAAATTTTGAAGAGATGCCAATTATAGCAGGGGTTTTTAGAAACAGGCTCGAGCAAAATATCCCATTACAGTCAGACCCCACAGTTGCCTATGGCTTAGGTAAAGACTTACCAGATTTAGATGCTGTGCATGGAGACATGCAAAAAGACCACCCTTGGAATACTTATACCAGAATGGGTTTGCCATTAGGGCCAATAAATAATCCTGGTAAAGAAGCTCTAGAAGCGGTATTACACCCGATTAGGCAAAATGAAAATAATCGAGACTATCTTTTCTTTTTACATGGAACTGACAATGGTGTAGCAATATTTAGACCAAATACAACTCTAAAAGATCACAACCGCGATGTTAGGCTCTATTTGCGCTAGCAAGCAATCTTTTTAAAGCCTTATCTGCTTTTGGTCTAGCACCTAATTGCTCTATGACCCAAGATGCTACCAAGTTTGCAAATTCTGCTGATTCTTTGGCGGTTTTGCCTTTTAGGTAATAGGCTAAAAAAGCCCCAGCAAAAGAGTCGCCGGCACCGGTTGCATCAATTAAGTTATTAGTTGTTGCTGCAATTTCAATAAATTTTTTGTTTTCATAAACCAAAGCACCCTTAGCATCTAGTTTTAGCACTATTAATGCACCATGGTAGAGTTCTGCAAGTTTCCTTACAATAGCTCTTGGTTCACTTAAATTTGTTAAAACTTGGCCTTCTTGAAAGTTCGGAAAGAGTATATCTATACCCAAATCAGTGGTAAAACCCAAAAATCTTTTTAAGCCTATTTCTGAGATTATTTGAAAAGAACTAGGATCAAATGAAAGACTAGCCTTAGAAGCCTTGGCTAATTTTGCAGAGGCTCGAGCCGAAGCCCGTGGAGGATCGGCAAAAAACGACCAGGCAGTTAGATGAAGATGCTTAGTTGCTTTTAAAGATTCTTTTGGTAATTCGGATTCTAGCAAAAAGAAGTCAGCCCCACGCCCCGAGACCATCGAGCGTTCACCCTGTTCATCGACAAAAACTGCTACCGAGCCAGTGCGTTGCTGATTGGTTTGAATAAAAAACGTTTCCAAACCCTCATTTTTTAAATCTTCTTGAGCTAATTGACCCAATCTATCTCGACCAATTTTACCAATAAAACGAGTATCAAGGCCCGAGCGCTGTGCCCAAACTGCAACATTGGCAGCGCTACCGCCAGGGGAAAGCATGACCTCGCCAAAGGTGTCGCCACCTTTTAGTAATTTGCTATTTGTACGAATTAAAACATCCCAAGCAAAATCACCAAGAACAGTTAGAGTTGACATAGACGGTATCTTACTACATTTTATTAAAAATTAGGGAAAGTTTTATAAACCTTTTAGATTTTTTGTAAACTAAGATGGCTTAGAAAAAGCATGTGGTAGAATATTTCTTATCGAAACCAAAGAACAAAAATTAATTATTTTATCTAATACAATTGCCATAGATGCGCTTGAAAGAAAAAGCCTTGTTGCAGCTTATGAGTTATTTGCTAAAGGCTTTAATAATTCAAAAGAAATGCAAAAAGAAGCAGGGCTTTTCTTGGGTGTACTGCTGGATGAAAATCAAGAGTTAAAACCTTGGTGGTAAATTATGCAGACAGCTAATTCTAAAAATGGAGAAACATTATTTTGGCGTGCCAAGAACTTAGATGGGCTCGAGCTGTTTCGAGCTAAAAATACTAACTATAGCTACCCCAAACATTCTCATAATGCTTATTCTATTGGAACAATAGAAACTGGTATGGCAATTAATTATTGCTGGGGTGAGAAACAATATTTCGGTCAAAACTCTTTAGTTCTATTTAATCCTGAAGAAGTGCATACAGGCTATTCTGCTGATGCAAATTCTAGCTATCGCATGCTTTATATTGATGAAAAGACATTTGCGAAATTCTTAGAAGAGAAACAGGCTTTGCCATCATTTGAAAAAAAGCTTATATATAGTCCCAAATGGGCAAAAAGGATTAAGCAACTACATAAAAGCTTTGAATTGACAGATAGTAGCTTGTTTTATGAAGAGTCTATATTTTTGACAATTCAAGAGCTCAGGCGTGAATTTGCTAAGCATCCTTTAGAACCGAAAAAGAGTGAGCATGTTGCCGTGAAAACGGTCAAGGATTTTTTAGAAGAGAATTATCATCAAGGTATTTCAATTGATGAGCTAGCAAAACTTACAAATCTAAATCGAGCTTATTTGATGAGGATATTTCGTAAAGAAACAGCTTTGCCAATTTATTCTTATCTTTTACAAATTAGAATTAAACATGCCAAAAATATGCTAATCAATGGCCAAGATGCTAGCAATATTGCTTTGGACTTAGGCTTTTCTGACCAAAGCCATTTTATACGTTCATTTAAGAGAATAACAGGCAGTACACCTGGGCGATTTGCAAAAAGTCATTATCGTTCAAGAAATATATTTTAAATTTGCTTAGACTACTTAAATGAAAATTGTTTTAGTTGTTGACCCAGAATTACCTTTAGGGCTTATTGCCAATACAGCTGCTTATTTATCATTTAGCTTAGGCCAAAAATTGGAAAACATGCTTGCCGAGGATGCTATTGACAGTTTGGGGCGTGTGCATATGGGTACTTCGCCAATTACCATGCCAATTTTGAAAGCTGATAAAGAACTATTAAAAAGTATTTTTGAGAGAGCTAGCCAAAACCCAGATTTAACAATTATGGATCTTACAAACGTTGCTCAGCGAAATCGTGTATATACCGACTATCTTAAAGAAATAAAAATTACTAATATTGAAGAGCTAGAGTACTCTGGCCTGGCACTTTTTGGGGCTAAAAAAGCAGTTAATAGCTTAACAGGCAGCTTGCCCCTATTACGATAGGAGAACAATGAAATATAACTTAGCTCAGATTAATATTGCTAAGGCTCGAGCCGAAATGAATGACCCCATTATGCAAGGCTTTGTAGCCAGATTAGATGAAATAAATAGAATCGCTGATAATGCCGAAGGCTTTGTTTGGCGTTTACAAAGCGAAGCTGGTGATTCTACGGCAATACGGGTATTTGAAGATAACTTAATACTGGTAAATATCAGTCTTTGGGAGAGCCTAGAAGCTTTAAAAAACTATGTTTATAAAACAAAGCATGTAGAGCTAGTACGAGATAGGCAAGCTTGGTTTACTAGCTATGCCGGTGCAAACCAAGCGATTTGGTGGCTGCCAGTTGGACATATACCAAGAATTGAAGAAGCCAAAGAAAAACTTGATTATTTAGAAAAACATGGCCCCAGCCCCAAAGCCTTTGTATTTGGAAAAAATTTCCCAGCTCCAGAATAGTATTTTGATTATTTGCTTTTGGAGGCGTTAAGAGAATTTGCTAGTTACAGCGTATAGAAATTATTAGGGCATAGAATATATAATCAGGAATCATGCCATTTTCACCATATTTATTATTTAACCGTTCCGAGTGGTCAGAGCTGCGCAATGCTACGCCGCTTACTCTTAATAAATCAGATATAGATGAGTTAAAAGGAGTAAATGAGTCGCTGTCTTTAGCTGAGGTAGAAGAGGTTTATTTGCCATTATCTCGTTTACTGAACTTATATGTTGCCAAGGCCCAAGAATTATTTAAAGTTACTGATAAATTTTTGGCAAAACCCGAGAACAAAGTTCCATTTATTATAGGAATTGCAGGCAGTGTATCAGTTGGTAAAAGTACTACGGCAAGGATTTTGCAGGCTCTTTTGTCACGCTGGTCTAAGCACCCTAGGGTGGACTTGATAACCACTGATGGTTTTTTATTGCCAAATACAATTTTAAATGAGCTTGGTTTAGCCGAGCGTAAGGGCTTTCCGGAGAGCTATAATCAGCGCAAGCTTATTAGGTTTTTATCTGACTTAAAAAGTGGCAAAAATGAGGTGCAAGCCCCAGTTTATTCACATATGATTTATGACATTGTGCCCAATGAATTTATCACCGTAAAACAGCCAGATATTTTGATTTTTGAAGGGCTTAATGTTTTGCAACGAGGTAGCTCTTCTAGCAAAGTAGTAGCTTCTGATTTTTTTGATTTTTCTATTTATGTAGATGCTGATGAAAACTTGTTAGAAGATTGGTTTTTGGCAAGATTTTTTAAACTAAGAGAAACTTCTTTTACTGATGAGAAATCGTTCTTTAGAGAATTTACTAAGCTTAGTGATGATGAGGCTCGAGCCTTTGCGATACAAGTTTGGAATGATATTAACTTGCGAAACTTAAAGGAGAATATCGAGCCAAGTAAAGACAGAGCTAATCTGATTTTGGAAAAAGGCCAAGGCCATAGAGTAGAAAATATTTACTTGCGTAAACTTTAAATAGATATATTCAAGTGCTTATGGGACATTTATCTCTTTTAGGAATAGGAATTATTATGGTATCTGTGACAGCTAAGCTTATAACTGTGTTTGTGTTATAGCTTTTGGCGTCAAAATCGAATACTAAACATTGTTAAAGCACTTGTAAAGGAGTGATTTAATGAAGTATAAATTACTATTAGTATCAATCTTTGCTATATTTATAGCATTATCATCAGCTCAAACTGAGCCAATTCAAGCGGTAGCTCCGGTTATGGATATTAATTTGGCCGAGGTAGAACTTGGCAAAATGTTGTATTTTGATCCGAGACTATCTCTATCTGGTTTTATTTCTTGTAACTCATGCCATAACCTAAGTATGGGTGGTACAGATAATTTGCCGACATCAATAGGCCATGGCTGGGCTCAAGGACCGATTAATGCCCCAACAGTTCTAAACTCAAGCCTAAATTTAGCCCAATTCTGGGATGGTCGAGCATTGGACTTACAAGACCAAGCAGGTGGTCCAATTGCTAACCCTGGCGAAATGGGTTCTACGCATGCTTTGGCAGTAGATGTATTAAAGACAATTCCTGGCTATGTTTATGAATTTAAACAAGTTTATGGAACTGCCGATATAACTATTGAAATGGTTACCGATTCTATTGCCACTTTTGAAGAAACTTTAGTAACACCTAATTCTGATTTTGATAAATGGCTCTTGGGTGATAGCAACGCTATAAATGATTATGAGCTTGCTGGCTATAATTTATTTAAATCCAGTGGTTGCGTAGCCTGCCACAATGGGCAAGCAGTTGGCGGAAATTCTTTCCAAAAAATGGGTATATTAGAGCCTTATCAAACCACTAGCTCAGCTGAAGGTTTAGCAGGCGTTACTGGTAAAGACTTAGATAGATTTAAATTCAAAGTACCTACTTTGCGTAATGTAGAATTAACTTATCCATATTTTCATGATGGTGCTACATACTCTTTAACTGAAGCTGTAGATATTATGGGTCGTTTACAGTTAGGTAAACACTTTACAGATGAAGAAAATGCTCAAATTGTTGCTTTCTTAAAAACCTTAACTGGTGATCAACCAAACTTTAATTTGCCACAACTACCACCATCTGTAGCTCAGACTCCGCACCCTAAACCGTTTAACTAATTTTACCTCAAAGAAAAAGCTTGGTAATTGTCTACTGAGCTTTTTTTTAATATTTAGTCAATTTAGATTTTTCTAGTTTTTATCACTTGCTTTTGCTCGAGCCTATCCAATTCACTATCGCTAAAACCCAGTACAGTTTGCAATATTTCTTTAGTATTTTGGGCTAATAATGGGGGAGGCTCGAGCCTAGTATCTTCTAGGCTATGTTTAAAGGGGCTTGCAATCATTTTTAAATTATCAATACTTGGGTGCTTTATATCTTCTATTAAGCCTCGGCTACTTACTTGCTTATCGGCCAGAGCCTCTAATAAATCATTAACTGGCGTTGCCGGTACATTATTCTTGTTGAAGATACTCAACCACTGCTCGCGGCTTTTGCTTATAAAAATAGCTGCCAATATAGCTACTAATTCTTTTCTGTGCTTTACTCGGCCAGTATTTGTCTGAAACCTTTTATCTTCCCAAAGCTCGGCCTTGTTAATAGCCAAGCACATATCTTTATACTGAGAATCATTGCCAACCGCTAGCATAAAAAAGCCATCACTTGCCGCAAAGCCTTGATACGGGACAATCTGTGGGTGAGCACTACCCATGCGTTCTGGGGCGTTGCCGCTTAGAAGTGTTGCTTGAGCTTGGTTTACAAGGCTTGCTAAAGCCACATCAAATAAAGCAAGGTCTAAGTATTTAGCTTTGCCAGTTATTTTTTGCTCATGAAGAGCAGCGAGTATGGCAACTGTGGCATGTAATCCAGCTAATACATCTATTAGAGCAACTCCAGTTTTAATAGGAGTACCGTCTTTTTCACCAGTCATAGCCATTAGCCCGCTCAAGGCCTGAATGGCTGCG
>CAMZLP010000140.1 GCA_947311535.1 uncultured Deinococcota bacterium
CAAAGACTTAATGCCATTTACACCGTCAGAGGCTAATGGTAAAACAGTAGCCGTAGTAGGCTCTGGCCCAGCTGGCCTAAGCTGTGCTGGCGAGTTAGCCAAACTCGGTTATGAAGTCACTGTTTTTGAAAAGCAAAGCTTGCCTGGTGGTTTGTCCACCTATGGCATTGTGGTAATGCGCGAACCCATTTCTGTTTCATTAGCTGAGGTGGGCTTTATTGAAAAACTTGGTGTAAAAATCCAAACTGATACTGAAGTTACCAAAGATATTAGCACTGAACAAATTTTAGAAGATTTTGATGCGGTATTTTTGAGTGTTGGTATGGGCAGTGTACCAGCACTTGGCATAGCTGGCGAAAACCTAGCCGGCGTATTTGATGCTCTGGACTTTATTGCAGAAACCAAACTTGCTGAAAAAGAGGGTTTAGAACAACTAAATTATTTATTTGTGGGTAATAGTGTAACTGTAATCGGTGCAGGTAATACCGCCATAGATGCCGCTACTGTTGCCAAAAGGCTCGGTGCCGAGCGAGTGACTATTGTTTACAGGCGTACCGACCAAGAGATGCCTGCTTATGAATTTGAATATGATTTTATTAAAAAAGAAGGCGTTGAATTCAGATTTTTGAGTCAACCTATAGAAATAATTGGCAGTAATGACAAAATAACTGGCCTAAAGTGCTTAAAAATGCAACTAGGAGCTGCTGACGCTGATGGACGCAAAAAAGTAACGGCAATTCCAAACAGTGAATTTATTATTGAAACAGATCAAGTAATAATGGCAATCGGTCAAGAGAAGCTACAAAATATTAGTGATGCCTTTGGGCTCGAGCAAAACCAAGGTTATATCAAAGTAAACAATTCTTTGCAAACTTCCAAAGCACAAATATTTGCAGGCGGTGACTGCATAAGAGCAGTTGGTGAAGCCAATACCGTCCGAGCAACCCAAGATGGTAAAATAGCTGCTCAAGGCATCCACAATTGGCTAGGAGGGAAAAACTAATGGCTGATTTATCAATTAACTTTGCAGGCATAAAAAGCCCAAACCCTTTTTGGCTAGCTTCTGCCCCACCAACTAATAGCGCTTATCAAGTCAACAAGGCTTTTGAACAGGGCTGGGGTGGTGCCGTTTGGAAAACCATCGGCACACCAGTTTTAAATATTTCTAGTCGCTATGGTGGCTTTGAATACAATGGTAATAAATTAGTTGCAATTAATAATATTGAACTGATTTCTGATAGACCACTAGAGGTAAATCTAAAAGAAATTGCCGAAGTCAAAAAACTCTGGCCAGACCGAGCCGTAGTTGTCTCTGCTATGTTTGAGGGCGACCCAGATGTCTGGCGAGATGCCATTATGCGCATAGAAGATACAGGTGCAGACGGAATAGAATTAAACTATGGCTGCCCGCACGGCATGAGTGAGCGCGGTATGGGTTCAGCGGTAGGGCAAGTTCCTGAATACTGCGAAATGATTACCCAGTGGGTAACAAACGTAGCTAGTATCCCAGTAATTGTAAAACTAACTCCAAATGTCACTGATATGAAGCCGCCTGCTCGGGCAGCGATTGCAGCCAAAGCAAATGGCTTGGCACTAATTAATACCATCAACTCAGTCATAGGCGTAGATTTAGATAGCTTTCAGCTTAAACCAAATATTGGTGGCTTTGGTGGCCATGGTGGTTATGCTGGCCCTGCCGTCAAACCAATTGCTTTAAGTTTTTTATCTGAGGTAATGCAATTAGAAGAAACCCGTGACTACCGCGTGCCAATTTCTGGCATGGGTGGCATACAAACCTGGCGAGATGCCGCTGAGTTTTTATTGCTAGGTGCTACTAGCTTGCAGGTTTGTACCGCAGTCATGCATTATGGCTTTAGAATTATTGATGATTTAACCGATGGTTTATCTAACTGGTTAGATGAAAAAGGTGCAAAATCGATTAATGATATTATAGGCGCATCTGTTCCAAAATACTCGAGCTTTAACAATTTAGACCTTTCTTATAAAGTCATTGCTGATATTAATGAAGATAGCTGCATAAACTGCGACCTTTGTTATATCTCTTGTGATGAGGGTGCTCATCAATCAATTGATTTGCTAGTAGACGGTCAAGTAATAGATTTAAAAACCTATACGGGAGATATTAAGCCAAAACCCGTTATCAATACCGAAACTTGCGTCGGCTGTAATCTTTGTTCACTAGTCTGCCCTGTTGACGGCTGCATTAGTATGATAGAAGTTGACTCAGGACGCAGTAAAGTTACTTGGGGTGAAATTACCGAAAAAATGCCAGAAATAACTCTTAAGTGGGATAAAATGGCAGACTACCGCAAAAAACATAATATTGATATTCATTAGACAATTTCTAATGTCTTAGGAGGAAAAATGGCACTACTAATCAAAAATGGCGAAATAATCACAGCTGATAGTCGTTATTTTGCCGATATCTATGTTGAAGATGAAACTATTAGCCAAATTGGGCATAATTTAGATGTCCCAGCAAATACCGAAGTAATTGATGCTGAGGGCAAATATGTTTTCCCAGGCTTTATTGATCCTCATGTGCATATTTATTTGCCATTCATGGGTACTTTTAGCAAAGATACCCATACAACAGGCAGCCAAGCTGCACTTATGGGTGGCACAACTACATTTATAGAAATGTGTGCAGCTAGCAGATTTGATGATACTAAAGAAGCTTATGAGCTCTGGAAGTCTAAAGCTGAAGGAAATAGCGCTTGTGATTACAGCTTTCATATAGGAATATCAAAATTTGATGATGAAACCGAAAGCCAACTGCGTGAAATTGTAGCAGATGGAATTAGCTCATTTAAAATATTCTTAGCTTATAAAGGCTTTTTTGGAGTAGATGACGAAGAGATGTACAAAGCCCTTGCCCTTGCCAAAGAATTAGGTGTAATTGTTACTGCCCATTGCGAAAATGGTGAAATTATAGAACGCTTGCAAGAAAAATTACTCTCTGAAGGTAAAACTGGCCCCGAATGGCATGAACCGAGCCGACCTGTTAGCGTAGAGGCAGACGGTGTTAACCACTTTGCTAGCTTTTTAGAAAATACTGGGGCAAAGGGTTATGTAGTTCATTTGAGCAACAAAATGGCACTAGAAGCTGCCATGCGAGCTAAAGCTCGTGGCGTAGACATCAGCATAGAGGCTGTAATTCCGCATTTGATGTTAGACAGTGACTATGCTGAGCAAGAAAACTTTGAAGGCGCCAAATATATTATGTCACCACCACTGCGTGCCAAAGAAAACCAAGCTGCCTTGTGGGCCGGCTTAGAGCATGGCTTTATAGATACCGTTGGTACTGACCATGCCCCTTTTGATTTTAAAGGTCAAAAAGATATGGGCATTGATGACTTTAGCAAAATACCCAATGGCATACCTGCCATAGAAGATAGAGTGACCATGCTCTATACTTACGGCGTTAGCCGAGGTAATTTAGACATTCATGATTTTGTTTCGGTAGCTTCTACTAAAGCTGCCAAATTATTTAACTTGTTCCCACGCAAAGGCACAATCGCCGTGGGTAGTGACGCTGATATAGTAATTTTTGACCCAAATCACAAAGAGGTCTTAACTCATGCTAATCAAACTATGAATTTAGACTATCGTGGTTTTGAAGGTTTTGAAATTGACGGCAAGCCAGAAGTTGTCACCGTACGCGGACAAATAGCTGTCAAAGACGGTAAATTTGTTGGCGACCCAAGCCGTGGTAAATTCTTAAGACGAAAGACATCGAAATAAAGGAAATATTTTGAGCAAATCTAGCCCACCAGCGCAGAGTAGCAAGTCAACGGTAATTACTGTCAAAAACTTAAATATGATTTATCGTGGCCGAGGCACTGAAACTGTTGCTTTAAAAGATGCCAATTTAGAAATACAAGAGGGTGAATTTGTAAGCTTAATTGGTCCATCTGGCTGCGGTAAAACAACTTTGTTAAAACTCATTGCTGACCTTGTACAAGCCACCTCTGGTGAACTAATTGTAGCAGGTAAAGACCCCCGAACGGCCCGCTTAGACCGTGAGTATGGCTATGTTTTCCAAGCCCCTACCCTACTCGATTGGCGCAGTGTTGAAAACAATGTCATGTTGCCACTAGAGATTATGAAAATCTCTAAAAAAGAACGCTACCGTACAGCTCAAAGGCTCTTGCAAATGGTTGGACTCGAGGATTTCCACAAGCAATACCCTTGGCAGCTCTCGGGCGGTATGCAGCAAAGAGTATCAATAGCCAGAGCCTTAGCTTTTGATCCTAAAATCTTATTGATGGATGAACCGTTTGGGGCATTAGATGAAATAACCCGAGAAACCATGAATAATGAGCTCTTACGGATTTGGCAAGAAACTAAAAAGACCGTAGTTTTTGTAACTCACTCTATCCCCGAGGCAGTATTTTTATCGACAAAAATTGTAGTAATGACCCCAAGGCCTGGTAAAATTGAAAAAATTATCGATGTCAACCTTACTTACCCACGAAACATTGATACTCGTGAATCTAAGGAATTTTTTGAACTAGCCACAGAAGTTCGTGAATCGCTCAGGGACGTTCATTAATGCTGCAACGCCTTAAAAATTTCGGGCCAGTATTAATAGTTTTGGCAATAATTATTGCCCTAGGCTATCCTTTGGCTTTGCTCTTTGGCTTGCCATTAGCCAAGCGAGATATGAATGATTTGCGCAAATGGCAAAAAGAACTAGTAAACAGCTCTGCACCCAATAATATTTTGGGTAAAAAGGAATTTACTCCTTCCCCGGGATCTGATATTCCTTATATTTTTGAATATAGTTTTGATAGCCCTAGCCAAAACTCAATTTTAATAAAAGACAATAAACCTGTTGAATTTAAATATGGTTTTAAAGATGGCAAAATAATCATTGCTGTAGCCAAAGTTGATTTAGATAGCCATAGTGCTAATATTGTGACATGGGCCAAAGGCTTAATTAAAATTTCGGATAATATATATAGTTTTGGTGATATTTCGCAAGATTTATCTGAAATAGTAATTTATATTGACAATCAATTAGCTAAAGAAGGAGTGGTTTTTGCAGATAAACCAAGTGATGGGGCTCGAGCCGAATTTAGTTTTAAGTCTGCAACCGGCCTTATTCTTTTGGATAATCAGGTCTTAGTTGAGGGCAAGGACTATATAATAAATGAAAATTCAATAAGCTTTAACAAAGCCCCAGCTTTTGGCAGCAAGCTTCGCCGCATCAGTGGCAACTATGCAATATTAGATGCTGCTAAAGGCTTAGTCGTCTTTAATCAAGCACCCAGCGATGCCATAAAAAGCACAAAATCAATTATACGCTTAGCAGAAAAGCTAAGACTAGTTGATGCTGATAAACAAATATATGCTTTTAATCACGCCAAAATAGTAGAATTTGACAAAAAACGCCGTATTTTTGTGGCTGGCCAAGAGCTATCTAATGATGCCCTAAGACCCAAAGAACGGATTGACGGCAAAACCGCTGAATTCAGCTTTAAAAAAGACTCTGGTATTCTGGTTTTAGACAATAAACTCTTAGTAGAGGGCAGTGACTATAAAAGACAAGGTAATAAAGTTGTTTTCCCCAAAGCCCTAAGCCGTAATGCCAAGCTCCGGCTCTACCCGGACTATTATCTAATCAATCCTGAAAAATCAGAGATTATGCTAGCTAATAAAACAACTGACGCAGTCTGGAGCAATAAATACAGCTATTTTAGTCAGCCAGCTTGTGGCACTACTGTCATGCAGTGCTTTTTTGCCCTACCCCAACACCCAGTACCTTTTCCTCATTGGATAGTAAAACGGATAAAACCG
>CAMZLP010000141.1 GCA_947311535.1 uncultured Deinococcota bacterium
GCTTTGTGTTTCTTGACTTGGATCAGCTGATGCTGCTGTAAATGTAATTGCTGCTGTTAACGTTGTCTTTCCGTGATCAACGTGCCCAACTGTTCCTACGTTTACGTGTGGCTTTGTTCTTTCGAATACTGCTTTAGCCATTTTAATTCTCCTCAGCCGCTTTTAATAGCGGAAAAACTTTAGCATACAAATTAATGTTGCTTTTTACTCATAGATGGAGCTCATGGACGGATTTGAACCGTCGACCTCTCCCTTACCAAGGGAGTGCTCTACCCCTGAGCTACATGAGCTTGCTAGAGCTCTTGACCTAAACCATAGTTTAGAGCGAAAAATAGGATTCGAACCTGGGGTTAATTTGCTTACCTCTTAAGCGGTTTTTCGCATGCAGAAGCTAGAGTTGTATAACAACTCTAGCTTTATTCTATGGTGGGCCGGGATGGATTTGAACCATCGTAGCTTACGCAACGGATTTACAGTCCGTCCCCTTTAACCACTCGGGCACCGACCCAAAAATTGGAGCCATCCACCGGACTTGAACCGACAACCGTCTGATTACAAATCAGATGCTCTACCAATTGAGCTAGGATGGCTCGCTAAAGAGTGAAAGTAGCAACTTCACACTCGGCTAGATAGCTTAGCACCATTCATTATGCTGTGTCAACAAAAAACAAGCATAGCAGCTAAAAGCAAGTTAAACTTGGGCTGTGCCCAGCGGTAAAGTCCATGAAGCTATTAATATGACCTTTTTTGCTGGTCTTAGTTTGGGGTATATCTATGCTCGAGCCCAAGGCATATCTATTCAGGCGGAGCGCGTGCTTAATCCTCAGACAATTTCGTTATTTTCTCTTAGCTATTTAGTAGGTACTTTTTTAGTGACACCTGATTTAGATTTAGCTGAGCAAAATGTACGAGCAAAAAGCCATTGGGGCGGCTTGGGTTTTTTATGGATACCTTATGGAGCTATCTTTAACCACCGAGGAACCTCACATAGTTGGTTTGTAGGCCCTTTGACTAGGCTTATATATATGCTTATGATCGGTGTGACCATTACTTCTATTTTAGGTTTTGTTTTACCATTTATGGGTTATGAATTAAATATTCAAACCCAGCTATCAAGCAATTGGCGGCAGCTATTATTGGGTGCTCTATTTGGCTATTATTTATCTCAATGGCTACATTTAGTAGCAGATGGGATATGGCCAGACCATGGAGTCAAGCGAAGATCTAAAAGGAAAAAGCGCAGAAGACGGTCTAAACATAAATAGGATTTAGAAAACTAATTATTTTTTAGAATTGAAATTATTAACATGAGTTTAGCTGCCTTATAAGTTAAACTAAGGTTCTGTGATACGTAAACTTGCTCCTGACGAATTAACTTGGTTTATAAGCCAAGCTTTTAGATTTTTGGGGCATGGTGATGCTCAGACCTTAGCTAGAAAACTCTTGACAAAAGTTACTAATTTAGAAGCTGAAGCTAGGGGGTGTTTAATACTACAGTCAGAGTCTTGGCCCTTAGCTGGCATAACTGTTTTGGCTCCAGAAAAAGACGCTTCTAATCAAAACCTGTATCTTTCTAACCTTTGGGTTCAAACAAATATTGAGGATATTGGGATTATGCTCGAGCATATCCAAAATAATTATCCTTATGAAGCCATCTATTACCCGCTTTATAATCATGATTTAAAACTGATAAAAGAGCTTGAAGTAGTTTTTAAAAAACATCAATTTGAGCTTCTTAATGAGTTTGAATTAGTATTTGAGCTCTCAGAATTGCCACCATTAGGCCGACCATTAGTCTTAGAAGCTTGGACCCATAATAGTGACAAGTATTTTAAAGAAATTTATGAAAAAAGTGAAGGAAAAATAGTATCAGATGAATATTGGGCTTATTTAAAAAGACGTAAAGGGGCTTTTAATCCTAATTTGTGGTTTTTGGTCCGTGAGGGTTTAGACCAAGCTCCTATTGGCTATGCCTTTTATGGTGCTAAGAGTTTTGCAATTGATGGAGTTTATTATCAAACAGAAGTCGGAGTATTAGCAGAATTTAGAGACTCTAGTGAAATGCTAAAACGCTTGCTCTTGTCTAGCCTTCATGAGCTTGCAGCTATTAGCCCTTTTGGACATGTAGATACCACGGTAAATAGTGACCCTAAACTAAAACGGATTTTTGAAGAACTTGGTTTTGATAGTTGCAATAGCTATCAAGCATTTGTTAAATTACCAAAATAGAATTATTGGGCATGCTTGGGCAGGTATTTTTTCCAACTGGGTTCTATAATGTTGAGCACGCCAAAAGCAGAGCTAAATAAAAACTTGGGTTTGCTAGGTTTTTTGCGTAAGAGCATATTGGCTTCGATAGGTGTCCGGTCACGCTTTTTAGAATTGCATTTAGAGCAGCAACAAACTACATTATTCCAGGTAGTTTTGCCACCCCGACTTTTTGGTAAAACATGATCAATAGTTAATTCGGCAGATTTTGTGCCACAGTATTGGCAAGAGTGCTCATCTCTTTTAAAGACATTTTTGCGATTAAATGATACTTCTAAACGATGCGGGCGATAGACATACTTTTTTAGCCGGATAACACTAGGCACATTAAATACATGATTGCTCGAGCGCAGTATTCGCTGACTATCTTCAATTCTTTCGGCAATTTCATGCATTAGTAAAGAAACAGCTCGTTTAGAACTGCAAACATGTAAAGCCTCGTAGCTGGCATTTAAAATCAAGACTCGAGCTGACGCTAAGTCTTCTAGAGGCTCTAGCGCTAAAAATTCATCATTTGATAAGTATGGATTTAGCGCATCATAATTTTGTATTATCTGCTCGTTGGTACTGCCTCCTAAAATCTATATTGGCTAGTATATCAAATATATCAAAGAAATATGAATAATTATGATTGCTATTTACCCAAAGCTTAAATTTAAAGAAAGAATTAACGCTTTTCTAAGGCTAAATTGACTAGCTCACTGATTAGTTCAGAATAACTTAAGCCACTGGCCTGCCATAGTTTAGGATACATGCTAGTTTCAGTAAAACCAGGCATGGTATTTATTTCGTTTAAATAGATCTTATTATTGACTTCATCAAAGAAGAAATCAATTCTGGCTAGGCCTGCAGCATCTATAATTTTATAAGCTCGCAGAGCTAATTCTTCGCACTGTTTGGCAACATATTTTGGAATATCAGCCGGTATTCTAAGCTCAGCTTGATTGGCTGTATATTTAGTTTCATAATCATAAACTTCGCTATCAAAGACAATTTCACCAACTACTGTTGCTTTTGGTTCATCATTACCTAAAATAGCAATTTCAAGCTCTCGAGCATTATTTAGACCTTGCTCTACTATGATTCTACGGTCATACTGGGCAGCTAAATCTATAGCTACACGTAGTTCTTGGTAATCACTAGCTCGTGAAATTCCAATAGAGGAGCCTAAATTAGCAGGTTTTACAAATAGAGGAAATTTAAATTGCTCTAAAGATTCTAAAACTACTTCTGGGATTTTTTGCCAATTTTGACGGCTAATTTCTAGATAAGGAACTTGAGGAATACCAATGGCTCCAAAAATAGTTTTCATAATAATTTTGTCCATACTAGCAGCACTTGCTAAAATATCAGAACCAGCAAATTTAGCTGAGTTTAGTTTTAAAAAGCCTTGCATGCTGCCATCTTCGCCATAAGGGCCATGCAGTAGTGGGAAAACAAGATCATATTTATGTAGGCTTAGTTGATTGATAGGACGGGGTTTTTTATTGGGCTTAATTTGATTTTGCATTAGCTTGGCTAAAGAGTCCTCTGGGCTTAGTAATTTGCCAGATTTATCAATTACTATTGGGTCAAGCTCGATATTATTATCAATTGCTTTAATAAATGAACGAGCCGAATCCAAAGAAACATCATGCTCTTCTGAGCGGCCTCCACAAAGTAATAATAGTTTTAGTGCCAAGTCAATCACTCCAAAGGTGTAAATGTGTGTAAATTACACATATTGTGTATAAGTCTAGCTTATATACATTTTAAAAGTCAAGCTTACTTAGGTTAAATAATTGACTCAGGTATTACTAGCAAATAAGCTAGACTGAGGCTGTGTTATTAAACCGAATAGAATTTTTAAATGAAATTGAAATAATCTGTCAAAACGATAAGACTGCTACATCCTTGGCATATATAACTATAAAATAATGCCCCTGAGGTTGCCAGAATAAAACAGGGAAGAGCTGCAGCTGTAGCTCTTATTAACTATGTGGAAAAATATTTACTAGAATTTATTAGGACTGATTCGGAGATTGTTTTTGGCAAGCTTTCTTTTGGTAGTTATGGTTTAATCTTGCGATCTAATTTACAAGATAGTTGTAAGATATTAGATGATTTAGTAATCCGTTTAGAACAGAAGTGGACCCCAAAAACTAGACAACTCCGATTGGAAAGAAGTCTAATATATAATTCGCCATCTTCATCTTCGCCAAAAGATGAGATATTGTAGTTGCTTTTTTTAAGCAGAGTTTTTTGCCACTTGTCTTCTAATTGTTCGGGTTGCCAAATTCTGCCGCTGACATAGTCGGCAAAAATGTATTTACCAAATAAATCTTTATTGCTACCCCGATAAACAAAACCACCAGTAATAGATTGACCACCAGTTTGGCCATGGTCATATTCCAAAATAGGTAATACTAGGCCATCTTTTTGGCAAGAGCTACTGTTATAACAATGAGAAGCTTCCATAGTATTCCAACTATAGTTCTCGCCACCTTTGCTAGCTTTGGCCTGAAAATTGACTTCTTCATATTTATTTTGACCAACATCGGCAATATACAAATCACCAGTTTTGCGGTCAAAGCTAAAACGCCAAGGGTTTCTTAGGCCATATGCCCAGATTTCTCTGACTACATTTGCCATTTTTGAATACTTGTAAGGATTGCTTTTGGGTATTTCATAAGGGTCAGCATTGTCAACGTCTATTCGCAACAGTTTACCCAAATATGTTGCTAGGCTTTGCCCATTGCCCTCTGGGTCACCCACCACCACTACCACCATCACCTGTGGCAATATAGAGTAGAGGTAACCATCAGGCCCAAAGGAATACCACCACCATTGTGGTTGCTATAGGGTTGTTTAAAACTAAGGATTAGTTTAAAGCTTTTTGAATCAGCAACATTACGTTCGGCTGATACGGTATAACGGGCTATTACGGTATCACCATCTTTGTTGGTGAAATTTAAATAAAAATAGCCATTGTATTCAAACTTGGGGTGAAAAGCTAAGCCCAATAAGCCACGTTCGCCACCCGAGCGGACTATGTCTTTAATATCTAAGAATGGAGTATTAAGTTGCTGGCCATCTTTTATTATTTTTATGACTCCGGCCTGCTCGAGCACAAACAAACGCCCTGAGCTATCTCCAGCATGGAATATGCCTACAGGTTTAGAAAAACCCTCGGCAAATTTAACAATGTTTATCGAGCCTTCTGGCTTTTGCTCCTGAGAACAACTAGCTGAACTTAGTAAAAAACTAAAAGCTAAAAAATGAAGCTCATTTTTTAGGTCATAAAAACATCTTACTAGTTATATTTCTGAGAAGGATAAAAATAATAAGCTGGAAGTCAAAATGAAAAAGGATTTTAAATTGATAAAGAGATAATGTAGAGGTATTATGCCTCTACGTTGAAAGCATGTTTACGGTAAATCCTCAATATTTACTTTAGGGAAATCTAAACCTTGTGATTTAAATTCAGCGGCTTCTTTTGGGCGATACCAAGTATAGGCAATATCATTCATTTCTTGCTCTTTTAACTGAGGTTTGTTGTAAAGCCCAGCTTTTAGCCGTTGCCCTTGAGCTTCGAATAAAATAATTGCAGCTGCAACTGAGACATTGAGTGAAGGCAGCATGCCAAGCATAGGTATAATTATGCGTTTATCAGCTAATTGGGCCGCCTTATCAGTTACGCCAGAACGTTCATTACCTAATAAAATACAGCTAGGCTGAGTGTAATCTATGTTTCTATAATCTACGGCATCGCTACTAAAATGTGCGGCATAGATTTGCATGCCCTGAGATTTTATTTCTGCTATGGCTTCTTCTATGGTTTTGTGTACTTCTAGCTCTACCCATTTATCAGCGCTGCTGCTGCTAGCACTAAAAGTTGGCACACCACCAGTTGGATTAACGGCATAAGCTTTGCCAATGCCAACTGAGTCACAGGTACGCAAAATCGCCGATAAATTATGAGGTTTATAAACATCTTCGGCCAGAATTGTTAAATCCTTTTGGCGGTGGGAAAGTACATTAGTAATGCGTTGATAGCGCTTTTTTGTCATAGATATAAGCATAACTTAGATGTGGTTTTGGGGTTAGCACTTGACTACAATAATAAAAGTTTAGTATTATCCCTCTTGCTACCATTAGTTTTATGCCGAGGTGGCGGAATTGGTAGACGCGCTACCTTGAGGGGGTAGTGCCTTAACAGGCGTGTGAGTTCAAGTCTCATTCTCGGCACCAAGAGCAAGCCAGCTTTAATTAGCTGGCTTCTATTTTATTTGCAAGCTAAAAATCTAATTCAGATATGCCCAAGACATCATGAGTTGTTAAATCAATGGTCAATTTGTTGTACACGTTAAACCATTCTGGATGATGATTTAGTTTTTCGGCGATTAGGGGAACTTTGCTCATAAATGAAAATGCCGCTATAAAATTCTTTATGGAGTTTATGGTTTTTAATTTGCCAGCCTGACTCTGCTGTTAAATTTAATATTTTTAGCTTTTCTTGAATTTCTGCTTGGCTTAGTTTTTGCATTGTTTCTCCTTAACTCTTTTTATGATAGTACGCATAATAGCTTTTTTTGCTAGTATTAACCTCCTGTAAAGAGAATAATATGATTATTTGGGGTAGTCGAGGTCGTTTAATAAAAAAGGGAGAAGGTAACTTTTTTTGCCCTAATTGCAAAGAAGATAGAGATTATATTCTAAAATGCTCAGCTAGTTATTTTACTTTATTTTGAGCCTCTTTTATTTCAAATTAAAAACCATGGTGAATTTGTAGAGTGCCAACATTATGAATCTAGCTATCAAAGCAATATTTTAAAATATTGCCGTGAAGAATTAACTGCTTTACTGGGTTTGTAAGAACTGCAATAACAGCAACCCTAGTGAGTACAAAGACTGTTTGAATTGTGGATTGGCTCGAGCTGAATAATTTATACTTCTAACTGAGTTTTTATTTTAGCTAACTCTTTAACTAGTTGACTTTCTATTCGTTTTAAGATTGCCGTGCCAAAAAATTGCTGTATTCCCTTAAGTTCGGTAACGCCTTTGACCTTGAACAAAGTTTTACCACCTATTTCTTGATAGCTCTCGAGCATGTTTAAGGTTATAGGCCCCAGTTTGACCTTTAGGCTTCGTTTTTTATTCTCTTCAAAGTCTATAATCTCTTGGATAACCTTGAAGTTTTTACCCAAAATATTTACAGTTTCGGCAGTTTTGCTACCCTTTTGAAGAGGCGCAGGAGTGATTTGCGTATGTTTTACCAAACCGATTCGCCATTCCTGAAGTTTGTCAGGATTATTGACGTATGCAAATACTTCTTCAACTGCCTTGTTTATAGTAATTTTTCGTTCTAATTCTAATTTTTTCATGTTTTATTTTGCCAATTGGGTGGCCGTTTTTCTAAAAACGCTGTCACTCCTTCAACTAAGTCATCGCTGTTTCTAGACAGCGCATTAACCCCTATGGCATATTCTAACCCATCAGCTAA
>CAMZLP010000142.1 GCA_947311535.1 uncultured Deinococcota bacterium
ACCCTCTGCCAAGAATCTGCCAACTTCTCCTCAGTTTAAGATGCTTGATATCAAAGACTTTGAATTTGAGAAAAAGAGGCTTATTGATTTTATTATTAAAACTCAAGAACTTGGTGAAGAGCATTTTGATGGCAAGATTTCCAATTCATTTGGTAAACTCAATAAAACTGAGTGGAATAATATGTTGTATAAACATCTTAATCACCATCTGACTCAGTTTGGGGTTTAGAAAATGACTGACGCTCAAAAACTATTTTGTGAACTTGGTGAAAATATTGAAGGCTCAAGCGCAGCAAAGCTATTTGGAAAACCTTGTTACAAGATAAATAACAAGGCCTATTGCTGTTTCTTTCAAAACGAGATGGTGTTTAAGCTCACTGGGGATACACTTCAAAAAGCCAAGAGTCTGGAAGGTTCCCAACTATTTGACCCTTCGGGTAAGAATAGAGCAATGAAAGAATGGGTACAGGTTCCATTTGAAGATAGTGAGTTTTGGGGTTATTTTGTAAAAGAAGCTGCCAAATATGTGTCGGGGAAATAATTTAATTTAAGCAGTTTTGGATAAGTTATAGGCTATACTAGGACTATGACTGTAACAGTAATTGTTTTAGATTCGGTAGGCGTTGGTGAGCTGCCAGATGCAGCGAGTTTTGGTGACCTTGGTGCGCACACCCTAGATCATGCGCTTTGTAGGGCAAGAGTTGATTTACCAAATTTTCAAAAATTTGGTTTTGGCAATATTGACGGGGTTTTTTCTATATTAAAAACTGATAGCCCAATAGCTAGCTTTGGTAAACTAAATGAACTCTCACCGGGCAAAGATACTTCTACTGGCCATTGGGAATTTATGGGTGTTGTTTTAGAGCACGCTTTTAAAACTATGCCAGCTAAGTACCCAAGCTTTCCTAAAGAAATTATGAACGCCTTTGACAAGACAACGGGGCATGGGCATTTAGCCAATTACTCAGCTAGCGGCACTAAGGTAATAGAAGACTTTGGTGCAGAGCATCTAAAAACTGGCAATCCCATTGTTTACACGAGTGCTGATAGTGTTTTTCAGATTGCAGCCCATATTGACGTGGTGCCATTAGAGACTTTGTATGAGTGGTCAAGGGCCGCTCGCAAGATATTAAAAGATGATTTTGCAGTAGCCAGAGTAATTGCTAGGCCATTTAAAGGCGAGCTAGGTAATTTTGAACGCATAGGCTCAGCCAGAAAAGATTTTGCTCTGAACCCACCCCATGAGACAGTTCTAGATAAATTGTTGGCTGCTGGTAAAGAGGTTATAGGTATTGGTAAAATACCAGATATTTATAACCACAATGGCTTTAGCCAAGAAATTCATAGCGATTCTAATTTAGACGGTATAGAAAAAACATTGGTAGCTATGAAAGAAAGACCTGACGGTTTTATTTTTACTAACTTAGTAGAATTTGATTCACTTTATGGCCATCGTCGTAAGCCGGTGGGTTATGCTAACGCCTTGCTTGATGTTGACAATAGACTAGAAGATTTTATAGATGCTTGCCAAGATGATGATGTATTGATTTTTATTAGTGATCACGGCAATGACCCAACTTTTCCGGGTAGTGACCATACTCGTGAATACGGCATGTTGCTGGCTTATAGCCCCAATGCCAAGGCTGTTAGTTTAGGCACGCGAGCTAGCTTTGCTGATGTTGGGGCAACTGTTGCTGATTTATTGAATGTAAGTTGGGACGGAGTTGGCGAGAGTTTTTCTAAAGAATTGAGCTGAAAGACTTACTGAGCACAATTTTTATATTTGTGATAATTCCAATTCAGCAAAATGCTTTTAAGTGTATAGCTAGAATATTAACACTGACAAATAAATAATGCTTGATTTTATACGATATAATGTGTTTGTATGGGTTTTGAGTACCACATGCAATAAGGCTAGGCTTTTTAATGTCAACCACGTACGCTAGAATTATGGCTTTATATGCTAGAATTATGGCTTTGGGGGTAGTTTAGATGAATGACTCACAGCAGGTAATTGAAAGACTAACAGTAGCAGAAGACGAGATTGATTTAGCGGAGCTGTTTAGAGTTTTAATAAAAAGAAAATGGCTTATTTTAGGCCTAAGTATTTTTACAACAGTTTTATCTTTGGCTTATGTCTTTATTAAAACCCCAATTTATGAAGTCAAGTCAAATCTGCAAATTGGCTTTATTGCTAATGATTTAGTTGCTGAACCTGGTACTTTAGTCCAAACTTTAAAAATTATTTATGATGTTGCAGCTGAAGGAGAAAAACCAGAAAAATTTATATCTGCAGTAACTGCAATTAAAGCTTCTGACAAATTACCAAACTTTATTGAGATAAGAACTGAAGGTATATCAAATGAGGAAGCACTAAAGAAAAATCAGGAAGTTGTAAATTATATTCAAAGTAAATATGCACCTGTAATAGAGCAATTTTTAATAAATAGAAATATTCAAATAGAAAATTTAAAAAAGGATATTATAAAACTTGAAGGCTATGAGAAGGATAACCTAGAAAGGCAGATAAAGGTTATTGAGACACAGTCGATATCGAAAATTGATGAACAAATTAAATTCTTAAAAGAAATACGTATACCAACATTAGAGAAGAAAATAGACTTGCATACTAAAAAGCTAGCCGAATATATAAAGTCTATTGGGGATATATACAAAAATAATGATGAAAATATTGTACCACTTACTGTGTCATCAACTCAGATTGTTAGCTATCAGAACCTAATTCTAAATTCTCAAAACAGACTTGAAGACTTAAGGCTAGAAATTCAAGGTTTAACCGATAGCACTATAATTGACCTTGAGAGATCAAAAGAGAAGTTGATAAATGACAGGCTGAGGCAGTTAGAATATCAATTAAATGTTGAGCTTGATAAAAAACGAGAAGGAATTGAAGCGAAGATTGAGCAGTTAAAATATAGTATATCTGGGCAAAATGTTCAAAATAGTAAAGTAGTTGGTAGCTATTTAGTAAAAGATGGTCCAACAAAACCAAAAAAACCGCTCATCTTAGCTATTGGTTTATTAGCTGGTCTAATGCTTGGGGTTTTCTTGGTATTCTTTTTGGAATTTATAAAGAATATGAAAGAACAGCTTAGCCAAGAGGAAACTAAAGTAGATAAAAAACCCGTAGTGGCTAAAGAGCCTAGTTTAGTTTCTACTAGCCATGATTAAATGGAGACAGCTGGAAAATTCGTATGACTATATTTCAATCTCTAAAAATTCTCAACGTTAGCATTGTTAGAATTGACCTTAAGACCCGTCCATACCGTTGTTTTCATCTAGACTAAAGCAGGAGTTTTTAAATCTTTCAAAATGGCTGATGTGGAACTCATACGACTTTTCCCTAAGTCTCATTAAATGACAATTAAATTCTATAGGGTTTAAAAGGGTATAATATTTGCATATTGTTATATTTTGGAGTGCTTATTTATGAAAAAGATATTGATTATTATTAGTTTGTTTTGGGGTATTGCTTTAGCTCAAGAGGTTGGAGCTTGTACAGCAGAGAGTTTTGTAATGCCGGAGGGCGCAGATTATGCCGTTCATTTTTTAAATAATGCTGGAGATTGTTTGTCTTTTCCTGTTTATTTTGATGGCATTCCTGGGGGTAGAGTAGGTACTTTCTTTTTTGATGATAAAAATCAAATTTTGTTTATGCAGAAAGATAATCAAGAGCTTGGTAATGATTTGGGTAATTTAATTGCTCTTGGTGACGGTATGATTACCATCATGTATCAGCAGCGTGGTTTGAGCCTAGCTTGGGCCTTGCAAACTATGGAATGCAAAGGTGATGGTGCTTCTTTAGTTTTAGGCTATTATGCTTGGCCTGGTAAAGAAAAAGCATCTTTGGCTGAAGTTAAAGATGCCTGCCCTAATATATATATAATACCGCGACCGCCGAGATAGATTTGGCTCTTATAAATACTAAGGCTGCTAGTTTCAATATTCTTGTAGATGCAGGAGAAATTGCTGCAGTTATAGATTTTGGTTGTTGTGGGATTGACGACCCAGCTTGTAATTTGGTGATTGCTTGGACTTTTCTATATGGAGAAAGTCGGAGGGTTTTTGTAATATTTTAAAGCTAGGCCAAGATACTTGGGCTCGAGCCTGTGGCTGGGCTATCTGGAAAGAGTTAATCACAATTGTAAAATATCTTGGAGTTAATAAAACAAAGGTCCAAAAGTCTAAAAAAATATTAAATGAAGTTTTAAATGACTATCAAGAATTTTGTTAATTGGTATCTTCTAAATTAAGATAAGATAATAATTCAGCAGCGGTAGAAATTGCAATTGCTTGTGGGGTTTTGCCTTTTGCATTTTTTAAACCAATTGGGCAGGTGACACGTACAATATCTTTTGCTTTAAAGCCAGATTCTTTCAATCTCTTTTGAAATTCAATCCATTTTACCGAGCTACCAATAAGACCAATATATGGGAATTTGAGCTTTAAGCTTGCAGCTAAAATGCCATAGTCTTGAATATGATCATGAGTCATTATCAATATTAAGCTATTTTCAGCTAAGTCTTTTACTTGTTTTGTGGGGTCAATTGTCTGGATTTTGTTGATTTTGGCTTGACAGTTGTTAGTTTGGATAGGCTCGAGTATATCCTCCCGCGTATCAACTAGGTTTATGTCAATTGGCAATATCTTTAACACATTAACTAATTCTTTAGCAACATGGCCTGCCCCAAAAATACTAACACTGGGGCGCTTGTTTGTAATTAATTCTAAGAAGATGTCCACCTTTCCACCGCAGCACTGAGTTCCGTAAGCCGTGCCGTTTTTATTGAGTTGCAGCTCTAACTCCAAGACCTTGGGCGAGCCTGTCTTAAGCATTTTTCTGGCTTCTGTTATGGCACTGTGCTCGAGCATGCCACCACCAATGCTGTCATAAATATTGTCTTGGGTAATTAGCATTTTACTACCAATTCCTCGGGGGCTATGCCCTTTTAAAGCGCTTATAGTTGCTATTACAAAAGGGATATTTTTAGAAGCAAGTTTTTGAATATTCTCGAGCCAAAGCATCATTAAATATTATCACAAAATTCTAAACTAAGATAAAGCCCTGCACTTCTCTATATCCCTTTTATTTACCCCAACTATTTTTAACCCCTTTCTCCTTTTTTCTTAATTACTACTTCTTTTGTTAAATGTCGCCGATTATGCCGAAAATCTCATCTTAAAAAAGTATGGTAGTTTTTATGAAAAAGAAAATATCTATTATCATATTAATTACAATTATATTTACTCAAGCTTTGGCTCAGTTAGGTGCACCTAAAGAAGATTTGCTCGAGCTTCTCTCGGTTAAATATGTTAAGACCGTGCTGGGTTATACCAATGGTAAAAACTTTGATTTTAGTTTTACCGAACGTGGTAAAAGCCTGATGCTGATTAATGGCACAACTGTATTAAATGAAAATAATATAGAACTTTTAACCGAGATGATTGTTAAATCAACTGGTTATGATTCTATTGCAGAAAAAGTTGCTCAGTTTTTTACAACGCAAGCCGCCGATTTAAATGGCAAGGGCCAGCAATCTATTGATTTAGCTGAATACCGTCTTTTGGTAGAGGTTAGCGGTGGAAATCCTTTATATGAGCTTAAATACAGCCTAGAGGTTTTAGAAATTCCACAAGAGAACTTTCTAAAGTCAGATAGAGCCATAGGGCCAGAAGATGCTAAATATGTTATTCGTGAATTTTCTGATTTTGAATGCCCATTTTGTGCCAAATTTGCTGCTGAAGGATTTCCACAAATCAAAGAAAAACTAATAAGTCGGGGTGATGTGCGTTTTGAATATCATCATTTCCCACTTATTTCAATTCATCAAAATGCCTTTGCCGCAGCCGAGGCTTCAGAATGTGTAGCGGCAGCTAAAGTTGATGATTTTTGGGCTTTTCATGATGCTTTGTTTGAAAATGGACAAGCTTGGAGTAAATTAGAAGATCCAAATCCTTATTTTGTAAGATTGGCAAAAGATTTAGGATTGGAAAGCGATTCTGTAAAACAATGTTTAGAAAACAGAAGCACTGCAATATCAATTG
Organism: uncultured Deinococcota bacterium; assembly: GCA_947311535.1. Lineage (GTDB taxonomy): Bacteria > Deinococcota > Deinococci > Deinococcales > Trueperaceae > CAMZLP01. The sequence goes on from CAMZLP010000142.1 coordinate 6,067, forward strand.
ATGATGCCTATAATCAAGCTGGTGGCGTATTGGGTATTAGGGGTACGCCAACACTCTTTATAAATGGTTTTAAGGTTTTGGACATTAATAATATTGACAATTATCTAAAAATTATGAAAATGATTGACGGTTTTGACGACGAATAAGTAGTATAATTATATTAGAGGTTTAAGTATTGGGTGGGGTAATAAGGAGTGGTGTGTATGAAGGTTTTAGAAAAATTTGCTGATTTACGACAAAGCTTTGTAGAAGATAATAGGCAGGCTGTTTTTGATGTAAATATTTTGGGTGGTATTTTAGAGGGGGTTGCCGAAAAACGTTTTGAAGTAGACATTTATAATTTTGCCAATGAGAATAATATTCCATTAAAGGTTAACTTCATTGAGCCGCAAAAGCGTTATTTGCTAGCGGCTCGAGCCTATCTTAAAAAGGCTGGCAATAAAGATGCTGAGAATGTTTCTGAATTAAAATATGGTGATGCCATAGAGATTTATGATATTAATGGTGAATATGCTCGAGTCAAATCATTACGTGATGGCTATTTTGCTTGGTTAGATATTAGAGATATGGTGCATAGTTTGGCTGAGCCAAGCCATATGGTAAAGGTTTTGCGAGGCCATGTTTATGAGCAAGCCAAGGTTAGCTCTAAGCAGATTTTTGAACTGTCATATGGAGTAAAACTAGCAGTTAGTGAAGTTGATGATGATTGGGCAAAGGTAAGCTATGCTAAAAATTCTCAAGGCTTTGTAAGACGGTCTATTTTAGCAGAGCAAGGCTATAAGCTCGAGCCTAAGCCAGATTCTATCCTTGAACTAGCTCATAAGTTTTTAGAAACTCCTTACACTTGGGGCGGCGTAACTGCTTGGGGTTTGGATTGCTCTGGCTTAGTGCAAACGGTTTTTGGGGTTCATGGTATTAATTTACCTCGTGATGCAGATCAGCAATCTAAAATAGGTCAAGAAATTTCTTTTGAAGATATTCAAAAAGCAGATTTGTTATTTTTTAAAGGCCATGTGGTAATAGCAATTGATAAAGAAAATTTTATTCATGCCAATGCTAGTAGTATTAGAGTAACAGTAGATAATTTTAGTTCTAAATATGGACTATGGCTCAAAGATAGATTTATAACTGCTAGAAGATTATTAGCTGAGTAGAAATAGCATTTTTGCGAAAAAAACAGTATAAAAAGAGGGCGGTAGATAGATTTTTATAACTCCGATTTCGCAATTTTTTCTAAACACTCGGAACTGAGGCTTTAGCCTCGGCTAAGACGCGGAAATTGCCTTGGATGAAGTAATTCATTGACTTTGGTATAAACCCTATTCTCTTGATTTTGTAGCAATTTCAGAATAATTTATTTGCGATATCCCTCAATATTATGATTATGCCAATATTTCCAGAATAATTCTTTCAATTTGGATTTGATGCACTTACCGTAAGTTTTTGGCAAGTACCAAAGCTTGTTTGTATGATTTGTTTTAGAATATAGGCAGTTAATTATGGCTTAAAATTGCTAATAACTTTGTAAGAAACAGTAAGTAAATGTTAGTAATGAAGCTAGTATTTTAGTAAGATGGTTTTATGAATTCAAACATAGATAAAAAATATATGATTGATACTTTAATAGAGTTATTAAATATCCCCTCCCCAACAGGTTTTACCCATAAGGCTGTAGATTTTGCAGAATCAAAGTTAAAAGAACTTGCTATCAAATCTAGAAGAACTAAAAAGGGAGCCTTAGTTTGGCAACTAAAATCAAAGAATAAAAAACAAAAGACCATTGCTTCTCATATTGATACTTTAGGAGCAGTAGTAAAAGAAATTAAAGATAATGGTCGCTTAAAACTCAGTCAATTGGGTAGCTATGACTGGGCTACAATAGAAGGCGCCGAGGCTAAGGTTCATTTATATGATGGCAGAATAATAACTGGGACAGTAGTCAACGAAAAACAATCCCTCCATGTTTTTGGTCCAGAATTAGATGCACTAAAACGCACTGCTAAAGTAATAGAACTGCGTTTAGATGCTAAAACTAATGCTGAAGATATGACTAAGGATTTGGGCATAGAAGTAGGTAATATTGTTTCTTTTGATAGTAATGCAGTATTAACAAAAAATGGTTTTATTAAAGCTAGGCATTTAGATAATAAAGCCGCAGTTGCAATTTGTTTGGCACTAACAAAGGCTGTGCTTGAGGATAGGCTCGAGCCTACTGCAACTATAAACTTTTACGTATCAAATTACGAAGAGGTTGGTCATGGAGCAGCTACGGGTATTCCTAAAGAAACTGATGAGCTTTTGTGTATTGATATGGCAGCAGTAGGCGAAGGGCAAGCTAGTAAAGAAGATAAAGTAACACTTTGCGTAAAGGATTCTAGTGGCCCTTATGATTACAGCTTAAATCAAAAACTACGTGATTTGGCGAAAGCTAATAATATAGATTTAAAAAATGATGTCTATCCATTTTATGGCTCAGACGCCTCGGCAGCTTGGCGAGCAGGTGGTGATTTTAAGGCAGCTTTGATTGGCCCCGGAGTAGATGCCTCTCATGCATATGAGCGTAGTCACCAAGATGCAATTATAGAAACTGCCAAGTTGGTTTTGGCTTATATGCTTGCCTGAGCTTTAAAAGCTTGCTCAAGACCTTCTTGAGCAGCAGTAATAGCATCTTTAGGTGCATAATCAAGTGCCAAAACACCACGATAAGATTTTTGAGCCATGTTTCTATTTCCTTGCAGGTCATAAACCTGACCTAAACGAGCTAATAAGTAGCCCGCTAAAAAATATGGCTGACTAAAGTCAGTTTTGCTAGCTTCTACTAGTTTTTCTAGGGCAGCATCAAAATGACCATTATGTAATAAAATATTACCCATATGATAATAAGCTTCAGGGCTAGCAATAGCCTCTAGGCTTTCTAACAACTCTTCTGGGTTGGCTACTTCTGTTCTAAAGGCAAAATCTAATAAACTTCGTTGTTTTGCCGCTGGACTAGCTGCAATTTTCTTTGTTTCAATAATATTGGCTTCTTTTTCTAATTCTTCTTTTAAAAAGGGATAATCATCAATGGCAACTAAAACTGCTATTGATTGCCGAGCTATCGCCAATATTCTTTTTGCCATTGTTTTGCTGCGGCTTCGTCGCCAATTGGTCGCAGGCCCTTCTTCTAAAAGCTCTTCTTCTAACTTTTGACTTTCATATATAATAGGGACTATCTCTTTTAGAATTCTACCTATACTAAGTGCTTGAGATAATAATTCTTCTAATGGCCGCAGGACTATTTCAGATTGATAAAGCTTGTTTTGTAAGTCGGGGTGGTTTTGGGCATAGCGTCTAAAATCTTGATAGGCCTTCGCATCGGGGCTGGGTTCTTTTACAAAATGAATATCAAGCCCCCTTTTTTTTGCCCAAGGCATTACAGCTAGTGGTAATACAATCTCTGGGCTGTCTTGCCACTGGGGTTTGTCATATTCATTTTTGCTAAGAGAAGTTATAGCAATAGATTCTGGATCGTATTGTGACAGCAAATCACTTACGCTTAAAGCGTTGTAGCTTGGATAGCGTAAGTGAAGAGACCCCATAGTTGGAATGAGGTAAATATTCATTTTATATTACTGGCTTGGTATAAAAGCAACCACAATATAGCCATTTGGGCTATAAGTAAAGAAATAACGACCTTGGTTACTGACATAGTCTCTGACAAGGGCTCCAGCATTGTCAAACCAGTCAGTATTAAGCCTTAAGCCAGGGAGGTTTGTTTTGATGTAAATATCAATATGCTGTTGAAAGCTTTGTGGGCTACCGCCATATGTTCCACAAGCAAAATTAATAAAGTCATCTTGTATAGGACAAGCTGCCTGATTAATATTTAATTCACCAAAAAGCCCCTGAACGACATAGAATTGCTCACTTCCAGATGACATATCGATTGCTGAGGCAAAACCTAGCATTATTGTTAATAGAATTAAAAAACGTTTCATTCTAGCTTTATATCATGAATGCCTGCTCTGGGGCGTATTAGAAGCCATCATTATTAAAGCTCTATTATGATTCTTAAGATAATGAGCGATTTATGAAGTTCTTATTTGCTCAATTACTAACTTAGTATTGTTCTAGCTTTATGCAAATCACTTTGGATAAAGAGTAAGGACTAATTTTCTTAGAGGTTTTTAAAATATTGGTGTAAATTTGCTTTAACTAGGGCTATTACTAATTCTTATGTTGCAAGAAGAATGGCCTATCTATAAATATAAAGCTAGAGTGAGTATTAACCAATCCACTCTAGCTAATAGCTTTTACCTTAATTAGAAATTAGGGCCAGCATTTTTTATTTCTTCAGTTGTACCATCAGCAAAATCTTTGAAATTATCAGCAAACATTTTTGCTAGCTTTTTAGCGGTCCGAGTGTAATCTGCTTTGTTCTTCCATGTATTTTTAGGGTTCAACATTTCACTAGGTACATTAGAGACCTTGGTAGGAACTAAGAAAGCAAATATAGGATCTTCAACAAATTCACTATCATTTAATTCGCCAGATAGAGCAGCATGGAGTAAGGCTCGAGTATATTTTAGTTTCATTCTACTACCAACACCATAAGCCCCTCCACTCCAGCCGGTATTAATCATCCAAACATTGGGCTTGTATTTACGGATTTTGTCACCGAGCATTTCAGCATATTTTGAAGGATGCAAAGGTAAAAATGGATCACCAAAACAGGCTGAGAAAGTAGCTTGTGGTTCAGTAACGCCACGTTCAGTGCCAGCAACTTTGGCAGTATAACCACTTATGAAATAATACATTGCTTGCTCAGGGCTTAGTTTAGCAATAGGCGGTAAAACCCCAAAGGCATCGGCAGATAAGAAAAAGATATTTCTTGGATGTCCACCCTTGCTATCAGCAACAACGTTGTCTAGGTTTGCCAAAGGATAAGAGCTGCGGGTATTTTCGGCAAAACTGTTGTCATTAAAATCAACTTCTCTGGTTGTTGGGTCCATAACAACATTTTCTAAAATAGTACTAAATTTGGCAGATGCATCATAAATTAAAGGCTCGTCTTTGGCAGAAAGCCTGATTGCTTTGGCATAGCAGCCACCTTCAAAATTAAATACACCGTTATTAGACCAACCGTGCTCGTCATCACCGATTAAAGGGCGTTCTGGGTCGGTAGATAGGGTTGTTTTACCAGTACCTGATAGACCAAAATATATAGCAGTATCACCGTCTTTGCCAATATTGGCCGAGCAGTGCATGCCTAAAACATTCTTTTTATTGGTTAGATAGTTCATTACCGAGAATATTGATTTTTTAATTTCTCCACCGTATTTACTACCACCAATGATAACCAACTTTTTGGCAAAGTTTACAATTATGAAAGCTTCGCTGTTGGTATTATCAAGTTCAGGAACTGCGTTAAAGAATGGAGCATGTAATACGGTGAACCCAGCAACAAATTTTTTAAGCTTTTTCTCTTTTTTAAATTTGCTCTGGTCGATAAACATATTTTTGACAAATAATGCTGACCAAGGGCTTTCAGAAATTACCATAACAGGAAGAGTGTATTTATAGTCAGCACCTGCATAGACCTCTTGAGCATAAAGAGTTTTGGTACTTAGATAATTGGCGACTTTTTTGTGTAGCTTAGTAAAATCTTTAGAGTCAAAGGCTTTATTAACCTTTCCCCACCAAATTTCTTTGGCTGTAGAGCTCTCTTCGACAGTAAATCTATCGTTAGGGCTTCTACCTGTATATGGAACTGTACTTACAACTAAGGCACCTTTGTTAGAAACTTGAGCAACCCCATTTTTTATACTATGTTCATATAAAACTGGGCTCGAGCTGTTCCAATATACGGTTGCCTTGGGGTCTAGGCCTAATTTTTTGAGTTCTTTTTCCATTACTTCCTCCAATAGCCATTATAGTCTATCTTGGATGATAAGATAGACAAATATCTTTGAATTATACAAAGCTTAACCTTAGAGCCTGTCTGAAAAGTTATTCATCTGTTAAGTAAGAATAGATGTGTGAAAAACTATAAACAATACCCAACAGACCTAACAGATGAACAATGGAATTATATCAAAGAACTGATACCAGCAGCAAAACAAGGAGGACGACCAAGAACACTGGATATGCGAATGGTGGTTAATGCAATCCTGTATGTAGTAGTTGGCGGTATTCAATGGAGAATGTTAGCAAAAGAATATCCAAACTGGAAATCGACTTATCATTATTTTAGGATTTGGCGTGATGCTAATATCTGGAAACGTATTCATAGCAGTTTAAGAGCATTACTAAGAAGACGTGTAAAGCGACATAAACACCCAACGGCAGCTAGTATAGATTCTCAATCAGTAAAAACAAGTGAATGGGCTAAAGAACGTGGTTTTGATGCAGGAAAAAACGTCAAAGGTAGAAAACGTCATATTCTGGTAGATACACAAGGGCCTCGAGTGCTAGTTAAACAAGAAGATAATAAGGTTATGAGCAGCAATTTTACGACAAATACTAGCCCTAATACTCCAAAAAGAATTATATTGCTGTAAATTTAAGTTTTTTGAACGAACTAAAGCAGA
>CAMZLP010000143.1 GCA_947311535.1 uncultured Deinococcota bacterium
CTAGACACTACTCTATCTCCGAGCTCAGGTTAAATTAATAATTAAAATAATAAAATAATAAATATTATAGCTATAAAACTAATTTTCATGTTAGACTGTGCTCTTATGATAAAAAAGCAGCCTCGCATTGCCTATCAAGGAGTATCTGGAGCATACAGCGAACAGGCTTGTTTGCAATTCAACCCTAGTTCAAAAGCTATCGGTTACCCTTGGTTTGACCTGGCTTTTGAAGCAACTCTTAAAGGTGATTGTGACTATGCCTGCTTGCCTATTGAAAACAGCTTAGCTGGCTCAATAAATCAAACTTATGACCTTTTAACCGATTCTGAATTACATGTAATTGGTGAACAGATTGTTCGGGTTAACCACAATTTGATTGTAAAACCTGGGGTAAATTTTGAAGATATTAAGACAGTCTCGAGCCATCCACAAGCCTTAGCTCAATGTATGAATTTTATAAACCAACACAAACTAAAAACCCTAACTGTCTTTGATACCGCAGGTGCAGCCAAAGAACTAGCTAAATCAAAAGATCTAAATCAGGCTGTAATAGCTAGCAAACAAGCAGCCGAACAATACGGTTTAGAAATTATTAAAACTGATATTGAAGATATGGATTTTAACTATACTCGCTTTTTTATTCTGGGGCATGAAGAGACAAAAAAAAGCTCTGCTAAGCAAAAAACTAGCTTAATAATTGCTGTCCGGCATAAACCAGGTAGCTTGGTAAATTGTTTAGAAGAATTTCCCCAAAACAATATTGATATGGTCAAAATTGAATCTCGGCCACGCCGTGATAGGCCTTGGAGCTATATTTTCTATATTGATATTATAGGCCATATAGAAGATGATAATGTTCAAAAAGCACTAACAGCAATAATGCGAAAAGCCGCTTTTGTAAAATTTTTGGGCTCTTATCCAGCTGCAGAATTTAATTCTGAACGCTAAAAATTAAATACAACTCAATATTCTTAATGAAAGGCTGTATACTTAGAAAATTTAGTTTTTTAGATAAGGATGGTGAAACTATGATGCCCAAAGTAGAAGAACTTAAAAAAGCCGTAGATGTTGCAGCTGGCCGTGAGAGGGCTGATTTATTAATTAAAAATATTAATTTGATAAATGTATTTAGCAATGAAATAATTAAAAGTAATGTTGTAATTGCCGGTAGATTAGTTGCTGGATTTGGTGATGACTATAAAGATGCTAAAGAAATAATAGATGGCACCGGTAAATACCTAGCCCCAGGCTTAATAGATGGTCACTTACATATTGAGTCTAGCTTAGCCACGCCACGTTCTTATGCTGAGGTTGTATTACCTAAAGGCATTACAGGCGTAGTTTGTGACCCCCATGAAATTGGTAATGTCTCTGGAGTTGCTGGTATAAATTGGTTGATAGAAGCCAGCCAAGGCTTAGAGCTAGATGTATGGGTTACTGTACCCAGTAGCGTGCCAGCTACAGATTTAGAAACATCAGGAGCTAAACTAGGCCTTGAAGAAATTGAGGAGCTTTTGGCTCATGAAAGAGTAGTTGGCGTCGCTGAATTGATGAGTTTCCCTGATATTATTGCTGGCGAGCAAGAAAATCTAGCCAAAGCAGCTCTGGCTTATAAATATCACAAAACAGCCGAAGGCCATGCACCATCAGTAAGAGGTTTAGATTTACAAGCTTATTTAGCAAGTGGAATATCATCTGACCATGAATCAACAACTTATGAAGAAGGTCTGGAAAAGCTACGCTCTGGGGTTTATTTAATGATTAGAGAAGGCTCGGTGACCAGAGATTTAGATGCCTTAATGGATTTAATCAAAATAGAATATGCAGACCGCATTGGCTTTGTCACTGATGACCGTTTACCCAACGATTTAATCAAAGAGGGTGGCGTAGATTGTTTGCTAAGACGAGCCTTAGCCGCGGGCAAAGACCCAGCTTATGCCATACGTTGTGCTAGTTATAATACGGCCCTGCATTATAAGCTCGATAGGCGTGGCGCTATAGCTTCTGGCTATTTTGCAGATTTTATAATAATTGATGATCTAGAAAACTTGCTCATATCTGCTGTTTATAAAGAGGGTAAAATCGTCGCCCAAAATGCTCAATTATCCAAAGACTTAGCCCGCCCTAAAGCTAATCCAGCGGCAGTTTTAAACACTGTTAAGCTTCCTAAATTATCTCTTGAATCATTTAAAATGACTGTAGAAAATCTAAACGCTAAGGTTCGTTGTGTAAAAGCTAGCCCAAATCAAGTATTAACTGAAGAAATCCATATTTCGCCAAAACTAAAAGATAATGAAGTTCTTGTGGATTTAGAAAATGACATTTTAAAACTAGTTTGTATTGAAAGACATGGCAAAAACGGAAATATTGGCTTGGGTTTAATCAATGGCATTGGCTTAAAAGAGGGTGCTATTGCCTCCACAGTTGGGCACGACCATCATAATTTAATGGCTATTGGAACAAATGATGAAGATTTATTGCTTGCCGCAAACAGGCTCGAGCAAATCCAAGGCGGCTTTGTAATTGTAAATAAGGGGCAAGTTTTAGCAGAGCTCCAGTTAGAAATTGCTGGCTTAGTCAGCGACCGTCCCTTAACAGAGTTGCAAGATAAACTAGATATTTTAGAAGAGCATGCAGCCAAGCTAGGTAACAAAATTACCTCAGTATTTATGACTTTAAGCTTTTTAGGCTTAGAGGTAATCCCAGAATTACGAGTTACCGATTTTGGCTTGGTAGATGTGGTAAAAGCAGAGCTTGTGAGCTTAGAAGTTAATTAAATAACTTAATCAGGTTAAAAAAAGAGTTATCCTAAAGCAATGCTCAAGATATTTCGTGCAAGCATTTTGCATACCCCACAAAGCCCGTTTTCTAGCGGAAAATTAGTTGGCTTTGCTGATGGTGGTTTAGTAGTTCAGGGTAGTAAAATCTTAGCTTTAAACGATTTTAAGAAAGTTCAAAATGACTATCCTAGTGCAAAAATAATCCACTATAAAAATTCTTTTTTAATCCCTGGTTTAGTTGATAGCCATGTACACTATCCGCAAATCCCTGTAATAGCTGCTATGGGGCTAAGGCTTTTGGATTGGCTCGAGCAACGCACTCTACCAGCCGAGGCCAAACTAAAAGACAAAGCAATAGCCAAACAACAAGCAAAGGTTTTTTTAAAACAGCTCGCTCGCAACGGAACTACCACGGCTTTAGTCTTTGGAGCACATTTTGCAACAGCCATGGAAGAGTTTTTTAAACAAGCAGATAAAAGCAATTTACGGATTACTGCTGGTTTAGTTTTAGGTGATAGGCTACTACAGCCAGATTTATACACTAGTCCTCAAAAAGCCTATACAGAATCAAAAGAATTAATTGAGAAATGGCATAACAAAAATAGGCTGCGCTATGCCATCACACCTAGGTTTTCAGTTTCCTGTAGCGATGAGATTTTGGCAGTCTGTGAAAAACTATTAAATGAATATCCAGATGTCTATTTTACAACTCATATCAATGAGCAAAAAGAAGAAATTGACTTGGTTAAAGAGCAATTTAAGAGCAAAGATTATTTAGCAACATATGAAAAACATAATTTAATAACCAGCCGTTCGGTATTGGCGCATAATGTCCACCCGAGCGAAAATGAATTAAAAAGGATTTCTCGAGCAAATGCATCGGTGGCACATTGCCCCAGCAGTAATATGTTTATTGGTAGTGGCTTATTTAATATGCTCAAACATTTAGAGCATAATGTCAAATTTGCCCTAGGTTCAGATGTCGGTGGCGGCACTGGTTTTAGTATTTTAAAGGAGGGTTTAATGAGCTATCAGGCCCAAATGCTCCAAGAAAAGCCTTATCCTTTAGACTCGAGTCATTTGCTTTATTTAGCAACTCTGGCTGGTGCCGAAGTTTTAGGCTTAGATAAAATAATTGGTGATTTTAGCAATAATAAAGAAGCGGATTTTGTTGTTATCAAAGCCAAGCAAAAGTCAACTCTTGCTCAAAATTTGAAACATAGTAATTCTGCCGAGGATAGCTTAGCAAGTATATTTACTCTAGCTCGAGAGGAATCTATAAAAGAGGTCTTTGTGGCAGGAAAGTCAGTACTATGAAGGATTTAATTTTCCTACATGGCTTTGCCTCGGATAGTAATGCTTTTAAGGCAAAATATTTAAATGAAAAGCTAAAAGAATATCCAGAAATTATCTTCCATAGGCCAAACTTCAACCCCAGCGCAGAAGATTTTCAATATAAAACAATTACAGGCATGATAGCGCGCTTACGTGAATATATTTTGGCAAATGATTTAAAAGACCCGTATATTATTGCCAGTTCTCTTGGTGGAATTGTAGCTTTAAATTATGCAAATCGCTTTAAACAAATCTCAGGAATGTTGTTACTGGCTCCTATGACGAAGTTTTTTGATATATATCCTAAAGAAGTAGAAGCATGGAAAAGTTTAGGTTATAGCAAAATCTATACCCAATTTGCTGGTGATGTACATTTGTCTTATGGTTTTAGGCAAGATGGCCAAAATTATCTTCATACTGTTGCTCCGATAGATAATACAAAGATTATTCATGGAGAATATGATGGAATTGTGCCATTTGTAGACAGCTTAAACTATTGTGGGGAGTATGGGCTCGAGCTCATAGCCTTAAATGCCAGCCATACCCTAGCGGGGCAAGATAGCTTAGACAGTATTTGGTTAGAAACCAAAAAAATGCTTTCATTATCTTAAAATAAGAGCTAAACATCGTTCAATATCATTCAAAGCTGACCACTTATCGGCAATTAGCTAAGCTTATAAAAAAATAATAATATAATTATCCTTATGCGCAAACTAATTTGGCTCTTAATTCTAATTATTATTTTAAGCATTAGTTTTTTTATATATCAAAAATACCAAAAACAAAAAATATGGCAAGCACAACCAAATACAGCTTGGCAATGGCAATTATCTGGTAAAATTGATACATCGTTTAATGTAGAAATGTACGATATTGACCTCTTTGATACAGATATGGCAATAATTAATAAATTGCAAAAACGCGGCATTAAAGTTATTTGTTATTTTAGTGCTGGCAGCTATGAAGATTGGCGACCTGACCAAAGTAAGTTTCCTAAAGAGCTTTTAGGTAAAAAAATGCAAGATTGGGATGAGCTTTGGCTTGATATTAGCAATTTAAAACTTTTGGCCCCAATAATGATAGCTCGGCTAAATCTCGCCAAAGAAAAAGGCTGTGACGGGATTGAGCCTGATAACGTTGACGGTTATCAAAATAATACGGGGTTTAATCTAACCAGCAAAGAACAACTGGCTTATAATAAATTCTTAGCAAAAGAAGCTCACAAGCGGGGTCTATCTATTGGTCTTAAAAATGATTTAGATCAAATCAAAGAGCTAGTAGAATATTTTGATTGGGCCTTAAATGAGCAATGCTTTGAATATGACGAATGTAAAAAGCTATTGCCGTTTATAAAAGCCAATAAGGCAGTCTTTGGGGTAGAATATGAATTAAGCCCAAGTAAATTTTGTAAAAAAGCAAATAAACTAGATTTTGATTGGCTATTTAAAAACTATGACCTAGATAGTTTTAGAGAATCTTGTAGAAACTAACCACTTATAGCTTAAAGCAAAAGATTATACTTGGTACAATATTTGATTATAATGAGAAATTGTTGTAAAATCCTGAAGTTACTTTACGTGACAATATCTCACCCCCGAGATATACAGTTGTACCACTCCATCCCAAAGGTACTGATTTACTCATCAGTACCTACTTTTTTTGCTATTAGTAAAGGCTCGAGCCTTTTTAAAATAGGAAATATAGATATTATCTAATGTAACCTGAGTTCGGAGATAGAGTAGTGTCTAGGATGAGAGAACTCTAATTTAATAAAGAAAATTAAATAAAAAATAGAAATAAAGCGAGAAAACGAGATAAATTACTTGATATTTGATAAAAACAGCTTTTATTTAACAAATAGTAAACCTAGAATTGCCTTCCTAGAGCTAATATATTGATTTATTTAATTCCGAACTCAGGTTAATGTAATAATTTATCAGCACTAACGCCTGTGAGATATGCTAAAAAAGAGGGTAAAATTGGTAATACACAAGGTGATAAAAATGATAGTACACCAGCAGCAAAAGAGATTGGATACAAACTAAAAGGAATTGCTTCTCCAGGCATAACAGTAGTATTTTCACCTAATATTCCTTCAACACTACCAAAACCAGCTAAATATGGCGATAGAGCATTAATAGCATTTGTCAATAATAAAATACCAACAATTATTAATAAAACTCCGCCTATTTTTTCTATCAGCCCCACATATTTATTAAACTTTCTTACCATTGGTAGCAACTGAGCAAAAATCAAAAATGGCACCGCAAAGCCAAGTGAATAAACGCTTAGTAATATTCCACCCTGTAAAGCAGAGCCCTGAGTACTAGCTATAGCAATGATACTGGCCAAAATTGGACCAATACATGGTGACCAACCAGCGCCAAAAGCAAGCCCAACTAAAAACGAACCTGCAAAGCCTGTGGGTTTAGTGCTAAGGTGGGCCCGCAAATCTCTTTGTAAAAATGGAATAGGAATTGCCTTAAGCATAATCAAACCAAAAAGCAATAAAAATATAGCTGCTATTATCCGTACCGCATCGCCAAAACTAAATAAAAAGTCTCCGACTAGGCCGCCGACAATACCAAAAGATATAAAAACCATACTCACGCCTGCCAAAAATACTAAGCTGTGCAAGGTCACATGCAGTCTTACTGCTAGACCATCTTTATTTACTGTATTTGACATACTCATTCAAACTCAACTCCCACCTTTGCTAGCAATTGCTTGGCCTTAGATGGTGTCATAAAGCCAATCCAAACATCACGTACAATACCATCAGCATCTACAAACATTGTTGTTGGCATGCCGCGTACCCGATAGTTTCTAATTACCTCATTGCCTTTATCCAAAATTATATTCTGAGCCTTAAACTCCTCGCGTTGCTCAGCTGATGGTGCAAAAGCGGCATTAGGCAGAGTTATTTTTAGTTCATCACGTAAAAACGGAATAGCAAAATTATAATCTTCATTATTATTCACTAATACAATATTGAATACAGGTTCTTGTCCTTCAATATTTAATTGGTTAGACAGCTCTTCAAACATTGGTAATTCTTCAATACATGGCGGGCACCATGTTGCCCAAAAGTTGAGTAAAATTGGCTTGCCTTTAAAATCATCTAAAACAATTAGTTCAGCAGAATCGTTAAGTAATTTGAAGTTTTCTACCTCTTTGCCCACTCTTTGAGCAAATGCAATTGGGAAAATCAATAACAGTATTAAAATATATTTCATAGCTAATCTCCTAAGGCGCTTATCTGCGCAATAAAACAATAATAGGTAATACCGCAAAATTAAACGGTATTTAAATTTACTTAATAATACTTAAAAAGATTTCATAAAGCTTCACCAAATTGTCACAGTTTTACAACTCTGCCTTATTCTTTTTTGGTCTTTTTCCAATACCATAAGATTAGCCCACCACCCACAATTAATACCAATGGTAATACCCACGCTACATCATCACGGCCACCTGGATCATTAGATATCACTGTAATAAATATCCAAAATATAGCAGGATAGATAGACCAACGTTTACCGCCTTTATGTGCAGGTAGTAAATATAGAATAGTAAAAGTAGCACTAAGCCCAAGCAAAAATATTGACTCAAAGCCCCAACGAGGAAATGCGATTTCTAAAAAAACCATTGTTGCCAATGAAGAGAACACTCCCGTAGGAATAATGGCCCACCAGCATCTTCGGCAATTAAAGTAGGTTATTAAAAAAGATATTGCAATAAATAATAACGGAACAACATCAATTAATTTGCCAGATGTAGCAAGAGCTACTACAAATAAACCTGCAACTCCAGAAATACGTGCAGCAAGAGCTAGGGTTGATGAAGAAGCAAAGAAAAAACCCAAACTTGCAACAGAAAGTATAGTTAACCAAATAAATGAAGGCAGTATAGATAAAAGATTGGTATTGCTAGCCAATGCAACTAAGCCTAAAGCAATTAGTATATATGCTATTTTCTCTTTGTTGAATTTAAAATCAAAATCAAATTTAGGCATTTTTTGCTACCTCTATTGAAATTATAGTACCCTTGCTTGCTTTGCTTTCAATATGAAAGCTCCCGCCTAAAGCGTGGCTACGCTCTTGCATTGATTTTAGACCCCAGTGACCAGGATAATCTTGCTGCAAATCAAAGCCAATACCATCGTCACTAATAATAAGCTTAATTGTAGACTCTGACTCGAGCAAACTCACTTTAACTTCTTGGGCTTTGGCGTGTTTTACAATATTATGCAAAGCTTCTTGAACAATTCTTAAAAGTGACTGCTTACTTGCAAAAGCCAAATCTGGTTCATGTTCACCCTCAAAGTCAGCTTTTAGGCCATGTCTTACCTCTAAGGCTTGAACCTGCTTACTAAGAGCCACTATCAAACCTTCTTGCTCTAAGACTTCAGGCCTTAGTTCAAAAATAAGAGCTCGCATCTCAGCCAAGCCTGCTTCTGCTAGGTTTTGAACATACTCTAAAGCATCAGTTGCTTTTGTAGGATTGCGTTCTAACTGTTTCTTGGCAGCATGTGAGCCAAGTACTATTGAATACAATGCTTGCGAAACCGAGTCATGAAGCTCTCTGGCAAGGTGCTGTCTTTCATCAAAGGCAGCCTTTTCTTGGGCTCGAGCATATAGCTTTATATTCTCTAGGGCTACACCTGCCTGATTAGCAAAGGCAGTTAGTAAACGCAATTTATCAAAAGAAAGCTCCACGCTTGGCCTAAACTCTAAAACCAGCACACCTATTCCATTGTCATGAATAATCACAGGTAAAATCACTTGCGAATAATCTTCTTCTAATATTTTTACAATTTCTTTATTATCCAAAGACTGCTGAAACTTTTTAATGTCCAAATTACTAAATTCGCCACGCTTAACAACTTCATAACAATCACCCAAGCTACAAACATCAGCAAGTTTTTCAAATAAAACAGCTGCCTCATAGCCAGCTATATGGTGCATTTCATCAAATATTTGCTCCACTAAAGGAATGTCTTGCAATGTCAAAGCAATCTTATTTGATAGTTCCAAGAGTGTATTTAGTTCTTTTGTTCGCTCTTCTACTCGCTGCTCCAAGCGAGATTCACTTTCTTTTAAGGCCTTATTTGATTCTAATAATTCTTTGGTGGATTGTTTTAAATTAACAGACATTTTATCAAATGAGTTTGCCAGTGTTCCAATTTCATTACGAGATTTTATAGGCAATTCTATATCAAAATTACCAGCTGCTAGCTCACGAGTAGCATTTACCAAAGAATTTATCGGCTCGGTTAATAGGTTACGGCTGTATACAGTTGCACCTACAAGAGTTAGTAAAAATATTGCAATTAGATTAATTACCGTAGCTACCGCTATTTTGGTAACTTCGGGCGAGATTGACTTAAAAACAAAACCATTTCCAGAATCGTCAAGGCCCACAATTTGGGCAGGGATAGCTTTACTACCAAGTTGGCTAAAAGCTCTGATAACCAAAATTGAAGTGGCCACAGCCAATACCAATACAATAATAAGTATCAGCAAACTGAGCCTAGTACTTAAGCGATTCCAAAACGGTATATTTTGCATCTACTCGAGCCCAACCAATCCTTCTTTTAGGGCAAACAATGCTGCTTGGGTACGGCTAGATAAACCGAGTTTAGACAAAACATTGGAAACATGGGTTTTAACAGTTACTTCAGAGATACCTAGCTCTTTGGCAATTTCTTTATTAGTAAAGCCCTTGGCCATCAGGCGTAGGGCTTGGGTTTCTCTGTCAGTTAGTGATTCACGCATTTCTGGGGTTCTCACTTCTTTTACAAGTCTTTTTTGTACCTTGGGGTGCAAACGTACCTCACCACGTGCCGCTGCTTTAATAGCCTCTATTAGCTCTTCTGGACCACTTTCTTTAAGCAAATAACCAGCTGCCCCTGCCTCTACTGCATCTATTACTAATCTATCCTCGAGCACGCTTGTAAGTGCTACCACTTCTATATCTGGAAATCTTTGTTTTATTTCTCTAATTGCTTCTACCCCAGTCATAATCGGCATAAGCAAATCCATCAACATAACATCAGGCTTATATTTAGCTGCAAGCTCTACGGCTTCTTGGCCATTAGAACCCTCGGCGATTATGTCTAAGTTATCTTCTAATTCCAACACCATTTTTAAACCCTGACGTACTACAATGTGGTCATCAACTAGTATTAAACGTATTTTATCTGCCATAAATATTTCTCCAAAAGCCCAATGAATTAAACATAAGACACTATATAGCATTAGTTTACCGTTTTAGCGTGACTTATTGCATCATTCTAAAGTTGCAGAAGCAAAGCAATACTTTTTGACGAAGTCAGGCCGCAGCCTAAAAGCTACTCTATTTACTAGGAGGTCTCATATCATGAGTCTAAAGCAAAGAAACGTTGGTCTTTTATTAGTATTAGCAGGTGCAATAATATTTTTGGGTAATTTGGGTCTATTTGATTTAGGGAACATATTTGGCGCTTTAATTTTAGGAACAGCTGGCATACTATTTGGCCGTAAGTATTTTAAAAACCGCCAGCAAATCTGGGCTTTATTAGTAGCCACAGGCTTTTTTGCAACCGTAGCAGCAATTTTAAACCCTGCCATGGCTGGCACTTCGTTATTAGCAACTTTGGCTTTGGGTTTTATACTTGTTTATCAGCACAACAACAAACATTGGTGGGCAATAATACCTGCTGGCGTACTTAGCAGTGTTGCTGTAGTTGCTGCCATTGAGGAGCGTTTTACAATATTTGATAACAATTCAGTCATGTTTTTCTTCTTTGGTTTAGCCGCAACCTTTGCCTATCTTTATTTTGTAATTAACAAAAAATGGGCTGTCTACCCTGCAATTTCTTTACTTGCTATCGCCATATTAGTCTCGAGCCTATCCGGCAGTTGGCTATTACCAGTTCTCTTTATTGGAGCAGGTGTATATTTGTTAAAGTCAAAAAATCTAAACCTAAGTAAATCCAGACAAGTAGAGCTTGATACTGAAGATTAATTATAGTTCAAAGAAATTAAAACTGATTGACAAGTATTACTCTTATAGCCTATGCTAATTTAAGAGTAATACTATTTTTTAGTATCAAAGATCAATAAAAGGAGGGGCAAAGATGTTTAATAGAATGACTTATATAAAAAAAGAACCGCTATTAGCATTCATAGTACTTATGACCAGTTTTTCTGCCATTATAAGGCTAATTTCGTTGATTCACAGACCTCTTTCTTTTTCTCAACTACCAAGACCCCTTTATAAATACGCTTTAGTTATCATATTACTGTTATTTTTTGTAAACTTAATTAGTACATATCTAAACATTAAAACTTTAAATCGTAGCTCAAAAATGGAAACAACTCATAATCGAACAGTAAATTTACAACTAACAAAAGCATTGATTCTATACTGGTGTATTTTTTTAGGCGCGTCAACAGGTATATTGTCTAGTATTACCCGTTCAAATTGGGGATTTACCCATAATAAGCCTATTGCTATTGCCGACGACGTAGGGCTTTATTTTAGCTTATTAGCAATATTAGTAATCTCAATTGCATTTGCAAAAATACGTTCTTGGGCATTTGCAAAGCAAAGTGTGAATTATTGACTGTAACTCAATGCTTAAGAGGCTGTAAATAAGGAAAGATTATCTGGATCTAGTAGGAAAAGTGGTGGTGGTTGGTAAATAAAGCAAATAATAACTTCTTAAAAAAACCAAACATTTTGTGGCATGAGAAGGGTATTCAATGAATACGGATAAGTATAAAAAAATGCCTCAGCTTTTGCATTAATATTATTTATTTCTGGGGCACAATTAGCAACTAAAATTAGTTCCGAGAACTGGAATACTAAAGACTCAGGACAAAGCTTTTTCTTATTATTATTTAGCTTTGTAGGCTCGAGCATTTGTCTGATAATTTCACTTTTTCTCTATTATCATCAAAAAAGAATTATATCAAACAAAAAATAGGAGTATAAACGTTATTCAGTAGGATCTTAAGTCTAGAAACAAATATACAACCTTTTTTAGCTAGCAAACCAATAGGATACTAATTATTATAATTCTACAAATAATAAAATGTTGGTTAAAATTTTGCAAGCAAAATTTTAACCAACACCGTATACTCGTTTTAGTAACTGCAGTTACTAAACAAATTCATAGTTTGGAGAGAAAGTATGAAGAAGTTTAGTTTGTTTGTAGTATTGATAGCATTGGCTCTTTCGGCTTGTAGTCAGTACCAACCACCAGAAGAAAAGCAGTTATCAAATTCTGAGTTGAGGGAAATTATTCTCAATGGAAAAGAATTTCAACCTGCACTTCAATTAATAGAGAATGAAAACATATCTCTCAATTGGCAAAATCTAGAATTCTCACAAGAAAATGGTAATTATTCTATTGATCTGCCAGATGTTGCTAACAAGTATATGTTTAATATAGACTATAACACAAGAACGAAGTCAATAGGCATGGTTACTATTATTAGTGCCTATCTAGATCCAAAAGGAACGAAATATCTTACAATTACAGACTTAAATACATTAGAAGCCACAAGGCTCATTCTTAATGCTAATAATTCCATTGAATTCAGTTCCACAGGGATGGTTGATAACATACATTCAATAAAATCGACACTAACAATCGTGAGAGATCTTGACAAACCTAAATTCAATATAGCAACTCAAAGCTCTTCATGTACACAAGAGTTACGTGCCATGATTAGTGCTATTGATGCCATCAGATCAGCAAGGAATTGGGTACGAATTGCTAGGGCAGCAAAGTATGCAGCTGCTTTGGATGTAGGGCTTTCTTGTACTGCAGCTGGCCCATTAGTTGCCCCATGTTTATTTGCTTTAAGCGAATACTCCATAGCTAAACTTGTGCTAAATTCCGCGAACGAGGACCTGAGAATTGCTAAAAGAGACGCCGACTATGCTCAGGATGATCTTGTCTCTTGTTTAAATAATAATAACTAGAATAACGCAAAGTTTTTGCTTTATAATACTTTTCTCAGCATCAATTAGATAAATAATATCAATCTATCAACTTCTAATTTGACCTTGCTTACAGTAGTATAAGCAAGGTCTTAACACCTTTCAAAAAGGTATAATAGCGGCGTAGGCTGTTAGGTTTTTGGAGTTAAAGTGAAAAACGAATTAAGTAAAAACAAATTACTCTTCTCATTTGGGCTTTTGTTATTTTCAATAGTACTTTTCATTTTTGCAACACAACAGTTATGGAAAGATATTGACAAAATAACCTTGTCTTTACAATCAGATCTCTTAATGATAATTTTGCTAATAGTCATTCCATCAGTTTTTCTTGTTATAATCACATGTACAATTATAGTGTTAAAAAATACTAACTTTACTTCCAACCCAAAACAAAGTAATGCTTATTATCCAGCTATTTCAATTATTAGTATTCTCAGGTTGTTTTTTATTATGCTGGTAACAGCGGAACTTTATTTTAATAGAATTCAAAAAAATAGCTCAAATAGTAATTATAGCTATTATATTCTTGGATACATATTATTTTTTAGTTTTATTGCCGGAAGTGCAATTTATACCAAAATCAAATTAGTATCTAAGTATAAGAACGCAAACAAATAGCATTATCTAGATAACGTAGTATTATTTGGCCTTTTAGAGCTAAGCTCCATGGGTTAATCACTATTACATTAAGCCAACCAATACTTTTAACACAACTCGGCAGGTGCAAAACTGAGAGCAACACAGGAGTATAATTTACAATGAGTTGGGTACAATTATTGTAAAGCACATAATTAAGCCTTGAGAATCTCTCTCATTTTAGCTAAAGTATTATTGATTTAATATTATTAACATAATTAGATTGAAGCTAATTATCAAAAATAACAATATACTTGGTAAACCACTAGTTCTACATTCTCTTGATTTAATCTTCAATGTGATAATACCAGCTTTTTTATTCTACAGTTTTTTTAAGAGGATAGATTTTACCAAAACAGAACCTTTTTAGATTGTTATGCTAGTAATAGGTTTTATACTCTACCTTGTTAGCTTGTTATTGAAAACTTTTTATACAATCCGCTCTTTCAGTGCAAAAAAATATCAATAAAAGCTTAACCACATCCTCAATGCTTTATGCCATGCCAAAGTGCGTAAAGCATTGAGGTAACATATACAGAAGTAGGGAGATAATATTTGATGCAATATAAGTATATATACAAAAAATTACGTAATATCGATGAAATAAAATTATACCTGCGCTTACATGGGGCTTTTATGCAACAAAATGATTTGGCAGAATATGTTGCTAAGCGATTAGAAGTTTTTACAAACTCGGATCTCGAAGCCTTCGTTACGAATTTCCGAGTCATAATGGCCAATAATGGTAACCGCATACTTGCTGGCTGTTTCATTTATGATGGTGGGTGGTTGCAGGATGTTTTCTTCGACAATAAAATTAGCTTTCAACAATTGTTGACTGGGCTACAAAACGAAAAAATTTCAAACGGTATTCATTTCGGACCATATCCTCCAAGCAAAAGAGAAATTATGAAGGAAGTATTTGAAAGCTTGAATTATGATAGAGATATAGATTATGAAACTAGTCTAGGACTAATTAATGCGGCCCAAATTCAATCTTCCTTTCCAGCTATTCGCTGGAAAGCAAATTTGGATAAGCGGTTTTCAGGTCTATACAAGTCCTTAACTTCCAAACCATATCCCTGGGAAGTTATGAAAAATCAATTTGGTGGTGGAGAATTTTACTCAAACCTATGGCTTATTGACGATAATAACTTAGCACTTTTGGGTGTAAATCGACCATCAAACACCAAAACCAATGAATCAGTGTTTAATATTGTAGTCTCTACTGGTAATAAAACTGTCTTACAATCCTTATTAAAGCATGCATTGCAAGAAATGAGTCGAATAGCTCCTACGGGAATTGTTTATGCCCATGCAAATCAATCTACTATTCAGATATTTCTCGACCTCAATTTTAATATTAATGCTCAAACACCTGTGTATACCTACACATCAATTGTTTAGTACTGAAGCCTTTATAAATTCAAGCTACAATATCCCTATGCGAAAAATTGTAGCTTTATTAATTATCCTAATTGCTGCCAGCAGCCTAGCTCAAAACTATGACAAGCGTTTTGATACAGCTTGGCGATTAGTGAATGAACGTTATTGGGATTTAAGCCGTTTAGATGTAGATTGGCAAGATATCCGCCAAAAATATGAAGATGATGCTCTTAGTGCCAAAGATGATGATACTTTTTATGAGATTTTGGGTAAGATGTACAGTGAAATTGGTGACAACCATTCCCGCTTTGTAAGCCCTGCTCAAGTATTAGAAATCCAAGCAAAATATCAAGATTTACCCTGCTTGGGAGTCTTTTCTCAGGTAGGGAATACTGAAGAATTGGGTAATATTAGCTACAAAATGCTTGACAGCAAAATTGCTTATCTTAAAGTGCCTGACCTTGCCTCTGAAAATGTAGCAGCAAATATGCGTACTGCTATTAAAAAATTAGAGCGACAAAATGCCCAGAGTATTATTTTAGATTTGCGAGATAACCCAGGCGGTAGGCTTTTAGAAATGATGCAAGCTGCCGGCATCTTTACAAACGGTTTTTTGTGGCGAACAATAACTAATTGGACCTTTCCTATCCCCTATCCAGCAATTGGTAAAATTGAAACTCAGTTGCCTTTGGTGATATTAATAAATGGCAATGTCAACAGTGCTGCCGAGGGTTTGTCGGGTGCTTTAAAGCAAAAAGGGCGGGCGACTATCATTGGTGAAACAACTGCTGGCAATGTTGAAGCGGTAATGCCTTTTTGTTTGCGTGATGGCTCACAGGCTTGGATTGCAACTGGGGTATTAGCCCCTATTGGTGCAGCAACTTGGGAGGGCCGTGGAGTAATACCAGATATTGAAGTAGAATCTGACAAGGCCTTAGAGGCTGCCATTGAGTTTTTGGGGCAATAAGCTTGATTGAGCAAATATCTAACACTGTTTATAAGCTCGAGCTTAGCTCACACACGCTCCCACCTTATAAAACTACCAATTCTTATCTTATCCAGTCAGATAAAAAGGCCTTAATAATAGACCCCGGATTTTATGAACAAAAAAGCTTAGATTTAATAATTGAGCTTTTAAACAAAAATAATTTAGTGCTAACAAGCATTCTTTTAACTCATACTCACCGTGACCATATTGAAGGTATTGCATTATTGCTTAAAGAATTTCCAGAACTGCCTATTTATCTACATTACAAAGAAAAGCACAAGCTAGACAAAAGCTTAAAAATTAAAAACTTAAAGCATAATCAGGTTTTTAGCTTAGACAATTTAGAGCTAAAGGCCATATTTACTCCGGGGCATAGCCGCGGGCATTTAAGCTATTATTTAGCCAAAGAAAAAATAGCCTTTGTTGGTGACATGTTAGCCAAAAATAGCTCTACTTGGGTAGGTCTGCCCGAGGGCAATGTGCAAGATTATTTAAATTCGCTCGACAAATTGGCTAGGCTCGAGCTAAACCTATTAGCAGCCGGACATGGTAAAATTATTAGCCAAGCCCAGCAAAAGATAGAAAATGCCAAAAACCATCGCTTGGAGCGTTTAGAACAAATTAAAAACACTTTAAAAAATAAACCAGCTAGTTTAGAAAGCCTTCTTAATACAGTCTATCCTAATCTATCGCCTAGGCTCGAGCCTTTTGCCCTAAGAAGCCTAAAAGCACTTTTACTCAAATTAATTGCAGATGGAGTTGTCAAAACAGAAAAAAACCACTATAGCCTAATTCTTAATTCCTAATTCTCACCAACAATCCTCATATGCAAACCAGCCTTAGCCAAAACCTCTTTAACCTCGCCCACTGTAAACTCTCCCCTATGGAAAATCCCAGCAGCCAAGGCAGCATCTACATTGCTCTTTAGCAAAATATCACGCATATCCGCGGGGCTGCCAGCGCCACCAGAAGCGACAATTGGTATATCTACCACTGCTCGGACTAATTTGTTAGCCTCAATATCGTAACCAGTATTCATGCCATCGGCATCAATGCTATTAATAACCAACTCACCAGCACCTAGTTCTTGGCCACGTACCGCCCACTCGAGCATATCCAAGCCAGTTTTTTTGCGACCACCGGCAACATAGACGTCCCAAACTTGCTCATTTTCTCTTTTTTTAACATCAATTGATAAAACAACCGCTTGTGCTCCATAGTGCTCACTTGCCTCGCGGATAAGATTAGGATTATTAACTGCACCTGAGTTAATAGAAACCTTGTCTGCACCTGCTAAAAACAAGCTTCTAAAATCTTCTAAGTTACGCACTCCTCCACCAATAGTAATCGGCATAAAACACTGCTCTGCCACCTTAGTAATCACATCAAGCATCATCGAACGACCTTCGGAGGTGGCAGTAATATCATAAAAAACCAGTTCATCAGCACCTTGGCTATCATATTCTTTAGCCATTTCTACCGGATCACCCATATTGGCAAGTTCGCCTTTTTCGGCACGTCCAAACTGCTGCCCACGGGTCACTTGGCCATTGTGGACATCTAAACAGGGAATAATTCTTTTAGCTAACATTGTTTAATTATATCCCTTTTATTTTCTTGATAATAGAGATAAGAGCTCAATATGATGTGTATGTGGATAAAAGTCATAAGCTTGAAAATAATCTAAGTTCCAGCCATTTTTTCTAAAATCGGCAATATCTCTTGCCCACGTTACTACATCACAGGAAATATAAAGAATGTGCTTAGCCTTGGAATTATTGAGTTTGGCTCGAGCCTGTGCATTAAGACCTGCTCGTGGTGGGTCTATAGCAATTAAATCAATATTACTTGCTATTTCAAAAGTCTTGGCGTTTGCCTGACGAAACTCTATATTCTTTATGCCCAGGCGCTCCACATCTCTTTGTCCACTCACAATGCTAGATTTATTTATTTCAGTAGCTAATATGTTCTCAAACTTATCTGATAAATGCATACTTATAATGCCGCTACCTGCATACAGCTCGAGCATATTCTTAGCATTTGGTACAACTTTAGCCATATCTAAAAACATTTGCCCAGCCGCATTTGGGTTTGGTTGGGCAAAAGAATTTGAACTAACAGTTATTTCATAATTGCCATATTTTTGTAAAATCTTCCTAATTCCTGCCAAGCGCTCACTGCCTTTTCTAAAACGGCCACGGCTG
The DNA here is from genome assembly GCA_947311535.1 of uncultured Deinococcota bacterium. Classification (GTDB taxonomy): domain Bacteria; phylum Deinococcota; class Deinococci; order Deinococcales; family Trueperaceae; genus CAMZLP01. The sequence continues at coordinate 18,324 of CAMZLP010000143.1, forward strand.
TCATATGGAGCATAGCTAATTCCAGATACTCCAATATCCAACAATTTATGAGCAAAATTCATATAATTTCTAGCAGAGGCAGTAGCAATTAAAGACACTAAAACCTCACTGCCATTTGCTCGAAACACCATTTCTCTTATGCCTTTGGGTATATTTGTTTTAGCTAGCTTCTGCCATATTTCATTAATTGCTAGGTTTGCTACTGGATCGTTTTTTAAAATGACTGCTTCATTTGTATTTGGCTGGCGATAGCCTAAGCCTTGTTTATTTACAAGCGGCTGTACCGTAGAACGGTAGTTCCAGATTTTGGGGGCTGCAATTGGCTTTTTTACCACTAAGTCTTCTTTTAAGGCTCGGTGCATGGCATCTTTTATTACCTCTTGTTTTAATACTAGCTGATAGTCATAGTCTATGTGGCTATAATCCAAGCCGGGGTGCAAGCTTGGCTTCATTCTATGTTCATTAGCTTCTATGATTTCTAAAGCATATCCTTGCAAAACACCTCGTTTATCCTCGAGCCTAACTTTTAGCAATTCATTTGGCAAAGCATTCTTTATTAAACACACTTGCCCATCTGGCAATCTAGCCAAAGCAAAAGCATTATGAAGCATTCTTTCAATTCGCAATTCTTCTATCATCAAACTAGTTTAACCAAGCCCAAGCCCTCAAATTCATTTACTAATCACTATAGTGTTATACTATTATCATGAAGCGCTCTTCCCAAGAAATTATAGAATTAGTTGTATTTGGTCTAATTGCCCTATTAGTAGGCACAGGTTTACTATGGATACTTGGCAAAGTTTTTGCTGTTGCTGCGGTATTGTTTGTTTTTATCGCTAATATCGTTTGGATATTACTAAGGTTTTTACTCCCCTTAGCTCTTGTTGCGGGCTTTGTTTATTTTGCTATTAATTCTCTAATGCAGCATGATAAAAAAGCAGCTTCAGAAGTAGTAAAAGATGATTCAAAAACAATAGATACTCAATTAAAAGAAAGCAGTCAGCAAGAGTAATTATCCTAAAAAACACTAAATCTTTCCACAAAACAACTAAACCTCATATTTCCAATAATTTGCAAATATCCAAGCTTTAAAAATCCTTAAAAAAGGTTCTTAATAGATGCGTAAGTCACAAAAACATAAACTAAAATTCTTTTTTATTCTGCAAATCAGTATCTTATTGCTCTTCATGGCTATTAGTAATTATGGCTTTTCTCAAGACTATGTCGACAGCATTTTAAATCTCACTAAGCTAGACATTCTTAATAGCAATAGTCAAATTCAAAATGGTGCCAGAGTATACAATCTTGTATGCGCTGATTGTCACGGAGATACTGGTCTTGGCATAGAAGAAGGGGTTTTAGGCTTTCAGCCAGAGCATCAATATTGCCAGCGCTGCCATAAAACATTTAATGCCCCTACCAAAGCCATGACCAGATTATCACAGAGAAATTCATTTGATCTAGGAGTTCCACCGGCACTACGCAATGAAAATAGTATTGCCAAATTCCAAAATGCATTTGCCTATTATAGTTTTATTAAAGCCACAATGCCCCGCTATGACCCCAGCGGTTTAACAGAGCAAGAGTACTGGGATATTACAGCCTTTCTTATAGCTTTAAATAAAAAGCTGCCATCTGATATTATTTTAGATAAAGAAAATGCAGCGCAAATCACGCTGCATTAATATATAAATTTTGGCTTACTAGCTAGTGGCTACGTACATCTAAGACATCACGAATAGCATCACCAAGCAAGTTCCAAGAGAGCGCAAATAAAACAATTGTTAGCCCAGGCCAGAACAATACATACCAATATAAAAATGGTTGACCAGGTAAGCCAGTAACCCAACTGCGTGCAAAACTAACCATTTGCCCCCAGTCAGCAGTACCAACTGCTGGACCAAGCCCCAAAAAGCTCAAACCAGCAACACTCAGCACAACTGTACCAATTTGTAAGCTAGCTATAATCAAAACATTACTAATTACATTTGGCAAAATATGCTTAAACATAATCCTTATATTGCCAGCTCCAAGACCTCTTGCAGCATCAACAAAATCATTCTGACGCACACCTAATATCTCACCTCGAATAAACCTTGCATAACCCGTCCAAGAGAATATTGAAAGAGCAATTAAGATACTACGCAAACTTTGCCCTAAAATTGAGATTATTATCATAGAGAAAATAAGTGGCGGAATTGCAAATATAATTTCTATGAATTTCATAATAATAGTATCCACAAGTCCCCCAAAATAACCAGCAATACTTCCAATGATTATCCCAAAGAAAACCCCAAGTCCAGTAACAACAATACCCACTAGTAGAGCTAATCTTGTTCCCCACACCAAGCCATAAAAAATATCATAACCATTAGATGTCCCTAATGGTGAATATTCATTTGGTGCAGTGGGTATCTCAGAATAGCTGGCTCTTGGGATTTTATAACATGAACCAGGCGGATAAATCATCGAACGCCAAAATACAAATTTTGTAGGATTTAAAATCTGCCTTGCTTCTAACTTGCTAATGCCCAAATCACGAGTACAATTTGATTTGTATTTACCAAGTTGAGTAGTTGTCATCTGTGGAGCAAATAAGGCCATTAGTAAAAATAGTGCTAGTATTATCATACCAATAATGCCCAATGGGTTACGCCGAAACCTCCGCATTGGCTTGGTATTCCACCACTTTGGACCTCGTCTTATTTTAGGAACATATAATTCTTCTGACATATTAGCTATACCTTATTCTTGGGTCTACAACCGCATATAAAACGTCAATAAGCACAAATGAAATCACCGTTACAATTGCTAAAAATGTAGCAGAAGCTAGCAATGTTGCAATATCTAATTGCAAAGATGCAGTAACCATAAGTGAACCTACTCCAGGCCGAGCAAAAATATATTCAACAATTGTTGCACCTTCAATAAGCCCCATTAAAAGCCCGCCACCCAAAGTAACAATTGGGATTAGAGCATTTCTAAGAGCGTGTTTATAGTTTACCTTTGAGCTTTCCAAACCTTTTGCTCGAGCCGTCCGAACAAAGTCTTGGTTTAAAACATCTAGCAATGTAGAACGCATAACCCGAATAATCATGGCACTAACGACAGCAACCATGGTTGTTACTGGTAATACTAATTTACCAGCAGCATCCAAAAATATATCAAATCTACCATTTAGCAATGTATCTAATAACATAAAATGTGTATAGTGCGTAAACCCACCTTTTATAATTTCCAGTTTATGAGCCGTTGACACCTGCCCAAAGCCAAACCAACCAAACCCTCCATAAAAAATAGCCAGCAACCATATTGCCAATACAAAAGTTGGCAAAGACCAAAGCATAGTTGCCGAAGCACGTATTATTTGATCAATTAGGCTATCACGGTTTAATGCCGCCAAAACCCCAAATCCAATCCCTAATAATAAAGTAGGGATTATTACAAGAATTGCCAGCTCAACAGTATTTGGAAACCTACGCCAAAAGGCAGTAAGTACAGGTTCGCCGGTACTTTTAGAGAAACCAAAATTACCCTGAACAGCCTGCTTTAGCCAATTGCCATACTGTACATACCACGGTTTATCAATACCATATTGCTCAATTACCTTTTCAATATTTTTTAATTGTGCTTCTGACTTGACATAAGCAGCAGCTCTTTGAGTAGGGCTGAGTAACTGCGTAAGTAAAATAACAAATATTGTTACGCCAATTAATGTAATTGGCAACATCATCAATCTACGAATAATAAATGTAAGCATATATCACCCAAATCAAAATAAATTTATAGGGGGCAAAGTGCCCCCTATTGTAAAAATCTTTGAACCAAAAGGTCTAAATTATTCTTTCCACATATCTTTCCATAACCAGCTACCAGAAAGCATAGGATTACGGTAGTCACCTTTAACTTCTTCACGAATAACTCTAAATGGAACACCTTGTGGTAATAGAATCATAGGTGCATCTTCATAAGCTAAACGACCAATTTGACCATATAAGAATTCACGAACTTTAGGATCAACTTCTGTACGAGCTTGTTGATCTAATTCATTTATCTCTGGGTTACTATAGTTAGAACCATCTGCATAGTATCCACCTTTTGCATAGAATGTATGGATATAGTTATCAGGATCAGCATAATCAGGAATCCAGCCAACGATTGACATAGGAAGTTTCTTAGCACGACGTGCACCCAAGAAGTCCGACCATTGAACACCCTTAACATCAACAGAGAATTTAGGGTTAAGAGCTTCAAGACCATCTTTAAGGATTTCAGCTGATGTCTGTCTGCCTAAATTACCAGTATTGTAAAGAAGCGTGAACTTCATACCTTTTTCCCACAGTTGACCGCCCCAAGCAGCTTTACAGTATTCAGCAGCTTTTTCTAGATCTAATGAATAAGTAGGAATAGTATCATCATAGCCTAAGTATGATGGTGGCAATGCCATAGTAAGCTTTTTACCTTTACCTTGACGTACTGCTTCAATATAAGTGTCAGGGTCAAAAGCATAGTTCATACATTTTCTTACGTTTATATCACTAAAGAAATTAGCTGGAATACCTTCACCATCTAATTTACCAGAACCAATATATGGGTTTTCATCAGCTGCAATTTCTTGAGCCATAAACACAGCACCAACTACAACAGATGACCAATCAGGTCCATCAGGGTCAGCAGCATCTGTAATACGGATTCCTGGTTGACCTTGCACTTTGGCTAAGTCAGGACGACCACTACCAAGTGCCACTAAATCAGCATCACCACGTTTTAGAGCTTCTATACGTGATGCATTTTCTTCAACTTGTTGTAATACAATATTTTGTATTTTTGCTGGCTCGCCCCAATATCCATCAAATTTTTCAGCTGAATACTGAATACCAGGTTCCCAAGCTAACATTCTATATGCGCCAGTACCACTCATATGAGTTTGTAGATAGTGATCACGTAAATCTACGCCGATCCAATCCTTCATAGTAGCTTCTGTACCGTCCCACATACCATTCTCAATAGCCCATTGGCTATCTACAATGTAACCTGCATAGAACAACATCTTAGAGAAAAATGCAGGATCACCAAATTGTAGATTAAATTGAACAGTATAGTCATCAACACAAACAACAGCATTATCAATTGTCATCCATGCATCATGATATGCAGCATCATCTGCATCTTCGCCAACCATATCGTTTACGCTACCGCCAACACCAGCAAGTGGTTCCATAATAATCCAACCGCCAGAATCAGGTGGGTTAGTTACTAATGTACGCTGAATTGAATATTCAACATCTTTACAGCTAAAATCATTACCAGAGTGAAACTTTACACCTTCACGTAAATTATACGTATAGGTTTTGCCATCATCAGAAATTTCGTATGATGTTGCCAATAGTGGCACATACTCAGTAATGCTCTCGCCTTTATAGCCATATAGACCTTCGTATACATTTTCGATAACTTGGCCAGATGCACTATCATAAGCCTGAGTTGGGTCTAAGGTGTCAATATCACCAAAGCTTTGCTCCACATATGTGTTCGGGTCGCCAGCAAAAGCTAAAGCCATACCCATTGCTACTAAAATTACTAAAATCTTTTTCATAATCCTCCAAAAAATTATAAATACTAAAATACTTTTTACCGATTGCCGTTTTAGGTGATGTTTATTCTTTAATCCAAACATCCCCCTTTCTATTACATTTTATTGATGCAATGCACCAAAGATAACTTCGTTTAAAAGTTTAGCACGTTGAAAAAAAAATTGTTTTAGCCAGAAGTCATCATTAGTGTTTATTATATCCATCTTTTACTTAATTTTTCAAAGGGTTTTATTAAATTTACTTTATAAAGCAAACAAACCAGAAATAAAAAACCATGTATCTAGGCAATACATTATATTTATGAGCTTTTATTACATCTACTTAGATGACTTTAAGGTAAATTAATGTAAATGAAATTCATTCGACAAATCAGTTATATAGCTTTAATATTTACATTAAGCTCATGTATTAGCCGTGGTGATTCGATTAGCCCGCTTATTACCATTGTTTCACCACCCAATGGCAGTGTTCAAAATGTTCAGAGACCTATTGTTACGGGCTATGCTATGGATGACGAAGGTATTGTATCTATAATTGTAAATGGCCAAGACATCCTTTTATCTGACCTTTTAGTGAATGAGCGTGGTAAAAAGCTTATTAACTTTGCCTTTGAACCTCAAAATCAAGGTGAGGGGTCATTTGCAGCTAATATAGAAGTAGTTGATATTAATGGACGCTCGAGCATATTCCCCTATGAACTCCTAATAGACCAGACTCCCCCAACTGTAGATTTAATAGAGGTTACAGCATTAGGCGGCAACCGCCTACGTGTCCACGGCATTGCTCGTGACAACGACTTTGTAAAATCTATCACTATTGCAGGTACCAGTATTTTATTTAGAGCTAGTAAAGAATATCAATTTAAAGCAGATGTTGACTTTAGCAGTGATATGACTTTAGTTGTCAAAGACAATGCCGGCAACGAGACCTCCGTTCCCCTAAACCCATAAATGTCAACCAAATCCAATTTATTAAAAATAACAACTGCCGAAGTCTTAGCTGGGCTCGGCAGTAAGCGAACCGTAGCTTTAGAATCTAAATTTGGTAACGGTGATTTAATCAAACTTTTGGATATTTTAGGTATTGGGCGATTATTAACCGTTAAAAGCCCGTGGTTATTAGAGGATGACAACGGTAAAGAAATAATAAATGCGGGTGGCTATGCTGCCCTCCCCTTTGGGGAGATGTATCCGCCATTGCTAGAATTTATACATAGTTATTTAGAAAAAAATAGAAACATGGGCTTACCACAGCAATCGGCTAGTGAGTGGCGAGCCGCCTTAGAAACAAATTTGGTTAGCATTTTAGCGGCAGAGCTACCAAGCCATGCTGATTCACAAGTATTTTTCTCGAACAGTGGTGCCGAAGCCATAGAAGCAGCTATTAAATTTGCCAAAGCAGCCAGAAAAAAAGCTAAATATATCATTAACTTCAGCAAAGGCTATCACGGTAAAACCTTAGGTGCTCTCAGCCTAACTCCAAATGAAGAATACCAAGCCTTGTTTAGACCTTTAATGCCCGGTGTAAAAACCTTAAGATACGGCGACGCATATTTATTTGAAAAAGAAATAAAGCGAATTGGCCCTAAAAATATCATAGCCATAGTCTTGGAGCCAATCCAAGGCGAGGGTGGGGTAATAATACCTCCCAAAGATTTTTTACCAACAGTAAACCAAGTAGCTAAAAAGCATGGAATTATAATAATTGCCGATGAAATTCAATCTGGCCTTGGTCGCACAGGGTATTGGTTTGCTAGTGTTACCGCAGGTTTAGAGCCCGATATAATCACCCTAGCCAAGCCATTAGGTGGTGGCATGGTTCCAATAGGTGCAACTATTAGCCGCAAAAATATTGTAAAGAAAATGCTCGGAGGCCTAGAGAGTAAAAGGCACTCCAATACCTTTGGTGGTGGCTCATTAGCAATGGCTGTTGGCCTAAAATCATTAGAAATAATCATAGAGCAAGATTTAGTTAGCAAAAGCAAACAAAATGGCGAAAAGGGCTTGCTGAGGTTAAAAGAAATCCAAGCAAAATACCCAGCTTATATAAAAGAAGTCCGCGGGGCGGGCATGCTCTTTGCCATACAACTAAGACATATTGTTAAACCTGCAATTTCTTTTGGACAAAGCGACTTACTAAGCCAATTAGGCACTGCCCTTGCTATGCGTGCTTTCCATAAAAATGGTTTGCATGTTTGCTTTACCCTAAATGCAGCCCAAGTAGTCCGCCTAACTCCGGCATTAAACATGCCCGAAGGCATTTTTAATGAAGTCTTTGAAAGAGTCGAAAAAACCGCTAAAAATAACAGAAGTGCTTGGCATATGTTGCCCAAAACAAGGGCAGACATACTAGCCAAACTAGCTAAACTAGCTCTATAAAAAGGCAAAACCCGTAAAGACGTATAAGCACGTATAAGCATCTGTCTTCATAAAAACAAAATGCTAACATAAACCCATGAACCCAAAAGCTAAAAAAATACCTCACAACATCACAACCCACGGTCATAGCCGAATAGACAATTATTATTGGCTAAAAGAAAAAGAAAACCCTGAAGTAATCACTTATCTAAATGCCCAAAATGACTACACCGAAAAAGCAATGTCGCACACTAAAAGCTTACAAGAAGAACTTTATAAGGAAATGCGGGCGCGCATTAAAGAAACTGATATCTCGGCTCCTGTCAAACACGATAATTATGAGTATTACCACAAAACATTTGAAGGCAAACAATACCCAAGCTATTGGCGTAAAAATTTAGCAAAAGAGCAAGAGGAATTATTACTAGATTTAAACGAGCTAGCTAAGGATTTTGAATATCTAAAGCTAGGAGTTTTTAAGATTAGCCCAAATCACAAATTATTAGCCTTTTCCCTGGATACTAATGGTTATGAAAACTACAGCATTCACGTTAAAGATTTAGAAACAAATCAAATCTTAGAAGACAGGCTAGAAAGAACTAATTATTCTTTAGAATGGGCTGACAATACCAGTTTTTACTACAGTAAAAATGGCGAAACCATGCGCAGCGAGTGGGTTTATAGACATAGTCTTGCTGATAAACAAGAAGATGATCTTGAAGTATTTCATGAACAAGACGAGCTTTATAATGTCTATATTAAGAAAACCAAAGACTCAAATTACTTAATTATCCAGTCTGGCAGTATAGAGAGCAGCGAAGCTCATGCATTAAGCTTAAAAGAGCAAAGTTTGGGCTTTAGAATTATCCAAAGACGAATAAAAGGCTTGGAATACTTTTCTATAGAGCATAGAGACGGTAAGTTTTACATTGTCAATAATGATAATGCCAAAAATTTTAAAGTATCGGTAGTTGACCGTCAAAATCCACATAAAGAAAACTGGCAAGATTTTATTACAACTAGAAATAATGTAAAAATTGATAAAATTGAAGTCTTTAAAGATTATATGGCCATCGCTGAGCGTAAAAATGGTTTACAGGCATTAGAAATTATTCATTTTAGTGACAAAAGAATTTTGGAAATAAAATTTCCTGAACCGGTTTACGCTATTAGACCAGAGGCCAACCCAGAATTTAAAACTGAGAGCTTGCGTATAAACTATAGTTCTTTAACTACCCCGCCAAGTATTTATGAAATTAACCTAAAAACGGGCAGCTGGCAATTAATCAAAGAAACCGAGGTTTTAGCTGGTTTTGATAAAAATGATTATCAAAGTGAGCGTATTTTTGCCATAGGGCATGACGGCGCAAAAATACCAATATCGATAGTTTATAAAAAAGATTTGCTTAAAAGTGATGGCTCTAACCCTACCTTATTATATGGTTATGGCTCTTATGGTTATAGCATAGACCCTAGTTTTAGTAGCATGTATTTAAGCCTGATAAGCCGAGGTTTTGTATTGGCTTATGCCCATATACGTGGTAGTAGCACCATGGGTAGAGCTTGGTACGAGAGTGGCAAATATTTAAAAAAGAAAAATACTTTTAAAGACTTTATTTCTTGCGCCAAGGAACTCATTAAGAAAAAATATACTAACCCAAGCAAACTAGCCATAGAAGGTCGAAGTGCTGGTGGTTTGCTGATGGGGGCAACGCTAAATATGGCACCAGAGCTATTTAAAGCAGCCATTGCCGGTGTTCCTTTTGTTGATGTAGTAACAACCATGTTAGACGAAAGCTTGCCGCTGACTGTTGGTGAATTTGAGGAATGGGGCAACCCCAAAGAAAAAGAATACTATGACTACATCTTGTCATACTCACCCTATGACAATGTAGCAGCCAAAGACTACCCTAATATTCTGATAACCGCAGGACTTAACGACCCCAGAGTGCATTATTGGGAACCTGCAAAGTGGGCAGCTAAACTAACTGAGTTAAAAACCAACAATAGCAGGTTGTTATTAAAAACCAATATGGGTGCTGGTCATGGCGGAGCAAGTGGTAGATATGATTATTTGATAGAAAAGGCTTTTGAGTTTGCTTTTATTTTAGATAGCTTAGAAATATAGCTATTATTATTTTTGCACACAGATAAAGCCAAGCTTATCCATATCTCAATACTCTGTTATTTATACATTTCATAGTTGCCCTACTTCTAACTACTGGATTATATTCCTCCATGAGCTATAGTTGATAGAACTATTAAAATAGCTCATGTTTCATAAAAATTAGTGCTTTCATAATTCATAGAAATGTATTTTTAGCTTCTTAACTTGAGTTGGAAGATAAAAAGCAGCAAATTGAGATAAAAAAGGAAGCATCTCCTATAATGGTAGCTATGAAACAACAAAAAGGAGATGCTTAA
>CAMZLP010000144.1 GCA_947311535.1 uncultured Deinococcota bacterium
TATCTGATCTTTTGTTTATACTGTTATATACTGCTTTGAGGAATTGTTCTGTTTTTTTCATACACTATCAGTAACAATTCCTCTCCTTTTTGTCTAGTACTTTTGTCTTTTGAACTCTAAACTCAAGTTAAGAGTTTTTTCATATACTTTGTTGTTTGCAAGTTCTCTCTAATCAAAGCTGATAGTATTTTGCTATTCTCGCTATTGAACGGAGAAAATATGAAAAAACAATTCTTAATTATAATCTTGTCTTTATTTATGCTTAACTTAGCTGCTGCCCAGAGTTTTGATATTCAAATATCAAATACACTTCCTGAATACAATCAAGGAGACTCTACCAAGGTAGGGGTTTCAGTTAAACTGCTTGATATAGATATGGATTTTGAAAATGCAGTTATATTCTTAAATGTTGTAGAAATTGATGCTGCCCAAAAATATCCTCAAGCGTCACATAAAATCTTTGCAGCTGCAAGTGCTGATGATGAATATGATATTTTTAAAAAGGTCTTTACAAAAGAGGATTTATTGGCTGGATTAGCTACAAATATAAACTTTGTTTTTAAAGATGACGCTGATCCATTAAAATATGCTTTGGTAATACAGATATTTGAAGGTAAAAATACTAACCCTCATCGTTTGCGAGGCCAGCACCGAATAGCTTTTAAAGCTCATAATTTTACAATTTTAGCAAACTAGCTTTCCCAATTCTTAACTAATAATAATTCGCCACCGTCAGCAGTAGCAATTTTTACCTTGTGTTGACGAGTAGCATTTATTTCTAATAAGACCTTATCTAAAGATTTTGAGCCAGTTAGATGTTTGCGGACAAAGTAGCCGCCAGGTCCTAGGCTCATTTCACTAGATTTTGAAATTCGCACCTTTATTATTTCTTTATTTCTAGTTGTGCGTACCTGAGCCAATAAAAAATTGCCATCATCTTTAAAACGGGGGTCTTGTCGTCGAAAGAAACCAAACATACTTCATTTTAACCTAGTTCTGGGTTTTTAAAACGCTGATGTAATACTCAAAAATAGGCTTTCTGAGGGCTTTAAGGCTTAATAAATAAAAGGAATAAACTTCTTAGTTGTCTTGGCGTATTCCGAGAATTCATCTTTATATTTAACTGCTAAGTATTTGTCTAATTCTGGGATATTAAAAAATGCAAATAGGCAAAATAATAATATAGGAATAATTATTGAGTAAATATTATGGCTGATAATTGCGTAGGCACTAACCCAAAGCAAATCTCCAAAAAAGTTTATATGCATAGAGTAGCCAAACAAGCCCTTGCTGAAGAGCCTTCCTTTGTTTTTGGGTTTTTTCTTCCAAAAATGTCTTTGTAGTTCTGATGCTGTGTTAAGAATTGAGCCAATTATAAATATGGCTATGCCCAAATAGTCAAACCAGCCTAAAGGCTTGTTGCTAATTGTTAGAAGGGCGTAGCCCACATAATAGAGGGCAAAAGGTAAGATTAGCGTGAATGTTTCTGACCAAGGCAACTTTCTTTTGAGCAAGAAAAACATCATAAAGCCCATCCGAAAAAATACAATTACTGAAAATGCAAAGATTAGTTGCCGCCGTACTAGGTTTACATCAGCTAGTTCTTTGCCAAAAATAGCAAAAAGGCTCGAGCCTCCAGCCATAAATAGTATCCAATAGCTTAGATATAGCAGGGCGATTTCTATTGCCAAAACAAATATTTTTTGCCCAATGCTCGCTGATTTGCTTGTATAATCCATCAAAAATCCTCCAATATATTAATTTGCTCTGATTTTTCTGGAAAAATAGCCAGATAGAATAAAAAACCTTCATATTTGGCAATTAGTTTGATTGCCATTAATTTTGCTTTTTCTTTTGTTATTTGTTCACTAAGAAGTTTTTTGATGATGATATTTTCTAAACGCTTATAGAACTCTCGGATAGTTTTTTTAAACTCCGCATTATTCTTGTAAGCTTCAAAAAACAATATAAAGTAATTTGAGAAATTGTTATGGCTTAGTTCTCTTATCTCGTTTAGTAGTGATGAATAATAAGAATTTAGAACAGCTTCAAAGCTTTTATAATTAAGCTCTGCAAAGTCTTGCCAGTTGACTTCTTGGTAGTATTTTAAAAAGTAATGCTCGAGCACATAGTCATAAACAGCCTGCTTACTTTTAAAGTAGTGGTAGAAAGCCCCTTTTGAAAGACCTGATTGTTTTACAAGCTCGCTCATAGTGCTGGCTTTATAACCATTAGTAATAAATAAGTCAAAGGCAGTTTGGGCGATTTTTAGTTTAGAATTCATATTCTCAATTCCTTTTTTAACGCTAGTTTTTGCCTTAAAACAAATACTATGCCCGTAATAAATACCCCATCAATTAAAAATATTGCTGGAATTGCCCTATGTAAATAGAGCATAAAGCCTGAAAGCATTAAAATTTGAATAATGCTTGCAGCTGTTACAGCTTTATAATTAAAAAATTGAATTAGCCCTGTTGTAAGCATAGTAATTCCAACAAGGACAATAATAAAATTGCCATTACTAATAATCCATGCCGAATAGGGTTCCAAAAAAGAATCTATATTGGCAGCATGGTCAATAGTTAAAACTTGATATGGATTTTCAATAAATTTAAAGAACTTCCCGATACCAGCAATTATAAAAGCTGCTCCTAATAGCTTTTGAATGAGCTTATATTTCATAGTTAGTTAGTATAACATACCAAACGGTCGGTTTGCAACTGATTGTTATAAATCATAGTTTAGAGTTATGATAAAAAACGTGAATGAGACCTTAAGAGAAAAGCTGCTATTTAAATGGGAAAACTTTTCACCAATTAGCAAAGACCTTGCTGGTACTGGTGGACTAATAAGGCAAGAATTAGAAGATTTCATTGTTGAAGAAATACCCTTGTACCTACCCCAAGGCAAAGGCTCACATGCCTATGCACGCATAGAAAAACGAGGAATTACTACTCGTGATGTAGTTGTTGCCCTGCTTGACGAGGGCCTAGTGCAAAACCAGATTGGGGTAGCTGGCCTAAAAGATAAATATGCTATTGCCAGCCAGTGGCTAAGTGTACCTAACCGCTTTGCACATGTTTTGGATAATTTAGACAACTTAGAGGGTGTGACAGTTTTGGAACGCTCACGGCATAAAAACAAGCTGGGTATGGGGCATCTCAAAGGCAATAAATTCACTATTAGAATCAGAGAAGCTGATGCTGATGCCGCTAATAAAGCAAAGAAAATTGTCGAAAAACTATCTGTCATTGGCGTGCCAAATTATTTTGGGCCCCAGCGTTTTGGGCGTTTTGGCACTAATGCCATTGATGGCTATAAACTAATCTTAGGTGAAAAACTACCCGGAGGCCATAGGCTTAAGAAGTTCTTTTTGTCTAGCTTGCAATCTTTAATGTTTAATTATATTTTGGCAAAAAGAATAGAAATGGGTATTTTTGACAGCCTTATTTTAGGTGATTGGGCAAAAAAGCATGATACTTTAGGGGTATTTAAAGTAGAAGATTTAAAAGAAGCTGAGCGAGCCAAACGCTTAGAGGTATCAGCAACTATTCCACTCTTTGGTAAAAAGACCAAAATGGCTGATGGAGATGCTGGTAAATTAGAACAAGATGCACTTGATTATTATGATTTAAAATGGGTAAATTTTGCTCGTAGGCGTGGGGATAGACGATTTAGCAGATTGCCAATGGGAGAGACTAAAATAATTGAACAAGATGATGGCCTAACAATAGAATTCTTTTTGCGAAGAGGCTCTTTTGCAACTAGTATTTTAAGAGAAATAATGAAGCTTGAGGTGGATTCTAAAGTTGATAGACCAGAAGCTAAAAGCTGAATGAGGTATGTATTTTTCTATATTGAATAACTAATTTACATATGCAATATAAATGCATTACAATAATATCGAGTTAGTATTTGTTAAAACGAAGGAGAATAAACATGCCTAAAAGAAAGAGGCTAGTTTTTACCAGAAGGTTAATTTATGGCGCTATATAAGATTGGAAATAAGTTAGAACATATCAGGGAAAAACCATTTGCCCTTGAAAAGGAAATCCAAGAGGTAACGGCAAACAATCTTAAAACTATTTTTGGTCTTGAATTCGTGAAATCTGAATTTGCTCTAAATAATTTTAGAATTGATACTTTAGCTTTTGATAAAGAAGCAAATTCTTTTGTGGTAATAGAGTATAAGCGAGACAAAAATTTTAGTGTAATTGACCAAGGCTATGCATATCTATCATTAATGTTGAATAATAAAGCGGATTTTATTTTAGAATTTAATGAAAATCTTAATAAAACACTCAAAAGGACAGACGTTGATTGGTCGCAGTCAAGAGTTTTATTTGTTTCACCAGCATTTACAAATTATCAAAGAGAAGCGATAAATTTCAAGGATTTGCCAATAGAGTTGTGGGAAGTTAAGCGTTACGATAATGAAACAGTATCTTTTGATCAAATTCAAAAACTAGGTGCGCAAGAAAGTATCAAAACGATTTCAAAAACAGATAAAAATGCTAACGCTGTTGCAAGAGAAATTAAAGTCTATACAGAAGAAGGCCATTTGGCTAATGCAACAGAAGAGATAAAAGAACTATACAAAAAACTAAAATTGGCAATTCTGAATTTGGAAAATCTTGAAGTTAAGCCAAAGAAAGTTTACATAGCTCTTGTTTCAAGGAGAAATGTTGTTGATATATTGCCACAAAGAAAAGCTTTGAAAATTTGGTTGAATATGAGCAAAGGCGAACTAGACGACCCAAAAGGAATTGCAAAAGATGTTTCAACAACTGGGCATTGGGGGAATGGTGATTATGAAATAAAAATACAAAATGACGATAATTTAGAATATATTTTAAGTTTGATAAAACAATCGTTGAAAAGGAATAAAAAATAATTAAATGCCAGCAATATTAGCGCTTTTATGATTCATATCAATATTTTTTTAAACTTCTCAAAACGCTAACCTTCAATCCTTGTTCGATATTTTCTTGTAGTCTTGCTTTTCCTTTAAATGTCTAGTGTCAAAGCTAACTTGCTTTTGTAGGTCTAAGCCTTTTTAAACTTATAGGAGGCAATCTGCGTAGCAATAACTCTATTAAAAATAGGGATAAA
>CAMZLP010000145.1 GCA_947311535.1 uncultured Deinococcota bacterium
CAAAAATTTCTCTATTTACCTCACCTGTATCTATAAGCCTTAGTTTGCTTTGCATAATAATTTCAAGTGCAGTTTTAATATTGTCTCTGGGGATATTTAATGCAAAGGCCAAATCATCACCAGAACCTGCAGGAATTATGCAAAGCAAACTAAGGCTTATAGATACAGGTGAGGTAAATAGAGAAATTTTTGTCAATTCTTTTGGGGTAGGTTTTGATGCTGATGTTGCCTATAGTATTTATAATGCACCTAAATTCTTAAAAGAAAAATCTGCTTATCTTTATGCTATATTTACAACCTTAGGTAAGTTAAAGAATATTGAAGTTGAGGTAGTTATTGATAACAAGCTTGTATTTAGTGGCAAATCTCTTTTGGTTTCTGTCCAAAATGGCCCAAGAACTGGAGGAAGCTTTTTATTTGCACCTCAGGCAAGGTTAGATGACGGGGTATTTAAAATTCTTGTGGCTGCAAATATTAAGCGTTATGAGGTACCGTTTATACTACCCAAGTTAATTAATGGCAAGCATTTATCAAACCCCAAAGTCTCTATTTTTCAAGGAAAAAATATCTCTATGTCCTGGAAACATAAACGTCCAGGACATATGGAAGGTGAAATGATAGAAGCAAACACAAAATTTAATATTAAAATCAATCCAAAATCATTAAGAGTGATAGTGCCTTAAAATATTTTATAGTCAGAAAGTGCCCAGCTACAGCCTGTCCAAAACAAGTCCGCTTCTACCGAGCCTTTTGCGTCTATAATGTTCCCACTCAATACTTCTTTTACTTTAGCAGTAAATGTTCCCGAAATATGCGCTTTATCACCATTAACCGTTTCTTTTAGTTTTTCATTGTAAGAAATTAACTCATATACCCCAGCGTATGCAGCCCTTGCCTGATCAAGCTCGCTAGCAATGATATTAGATATCGCACGACCCACCAAAGAAGAATCCGGCTCTGTCGGATTAGTACAACCTGAGCGCTCAGCAATTTTCTCAGCATCTTGTCGTGCTAGTTCATCTTTAGATATAGGTTCAGCATCTATAAAAAACGTATAGCCTAGTCCTAGGGATAGGGTTGGTAAAAATTGGTCTTTGCCTAATATATTCATATAAGCGCCACCAGCCTCTATGGTTACTCTAACAGGGCTAGTAATACCTAATGGAATATGTGTTCCCATTGTAGCCATTAAAACGTTTGTTTTGCCAAATACTCCAGCACCTAAACTAACAAATGTAGGTACAGGTACAGGTATTGGCGTATAGTAGCGAACAGATGCCTGTAAATAAGGTCCTGCAGAAGTCCAAGAACCTTTAAAAGCCATACCTAGTTTTTCTTTTTGGAATGAAAAGTATGTATGATAGAGTTGATAACCAGGAAAACCCCCGCCCAAACCAACCTCTCCAACAACCAAATACGGGCTATCTTCTAGCTTTATTTCTACCCCAAAGTCATCTTGGGCAAATGCTAAACCTAAAATTAGAATTAAAAATATAAATATTTTATTTGACATTATAGTCTCCTCAATGAGTAAAGATCTTAACATAATAATATTTTTGAATTATTAGAATTAGAGTATTTTTTGTATAGCTAAATCGAAATAAGATAGCATAGTGTTTTTATAAAATTAACTATAAAAGTTCAAAATCTTACATCGGAGCTGAGGCTTTAGCTCCGATCATTAGGCAATAATTAAGTTTTTTTAAATAGTTTTCATTAGTTGTTTTTTAGCTTGAGCTATTACTAGCTCTTATGGCAAATTAAGGTGGTTTAGCCATAGGTTTTAATTTGAAGAAAAATATAGCAAATAAAAAAGCCCCGCCAAAGCGGGGCTTAATACTAATTAACTTTTAAAGATTACGGGAATGTAACTTTATAGTTAATTTTGAATGCTTGTGCACGACTAGTTGTAGCACCATTGGTGTTTGTATAATCACCATATGTGAACATTAAGTCATAGTAATCCCATGCAACTTCAAAACCACTAGTGGTTTGAGTAGCACCGTTATTTTCATCACCGGCAGAAATATCGGTAGCAGTGTCAGGGTCTCCACCAACTGTATCATTATCAGTGATATTTGTACCAGACCAAGAACCATAACGTGCGCTTAATGTGCTGTGGTCAAATAAGAATTCATTTAACTTAACACCAAATGCCCATTGTAGTTCAGAAGCTGTATATGTATCAGCATCAGAATGAGTTGTTGTGCGGAAGTTTACAGCACCTTCAAAGCTTGGTTTCATAAAGACATTTAATGCTTCTGTCTCTAAACCTGTACCAGCTTTAATAGTTGTGTAATCATTTGTACCAGCATCTGTATCATTAACTGACTTATAACCTACATAAGGAGTTAATTTTAAGATAGACACATTAAGTGTATAATCTGCATTTGCCCAAATTGTTGTTTTACTAAAGTCCGCTTCAGACTTTTTAAAGCCTGCATCAAAGTTTAGGTTAGGAATAAATGCATTACCACTAGAACCATCATGTGCAAGTTTTACGCCGAATGCTGTATCGTAGTTATTATCACGTTCCATACCAGCAGACTTAACATCATCAACTAAAGCGCCATTAACGCTAGCTGAGTGATAGAAGCCAGTGACTTTTAGAGCAGCAATTAAATTAATTGTTGCATCAACGCCGTAAGCAGTAGTTGGGTTAGTAATAGCATCATACTTGGTATAGCTGTCAAAATACCATTCTACAGGATCAAGAATGAATAAGCCTAAAGAACCCCATACTTTAAAGCCTTGTTGGTCTAAAGCAAATGGATCATCTTTAGTATCTGTATCAATTCCGTACCATGCTTCTGGAATACTACGATAGTTAAAGTTTAAGCTCTTAAGAACAGGAACGCCTAAAGAAGCAATATCAACTTTACCAATTACATAGAATAATGGACGAGATGCAGCAGCACCTGGACCATAAGTATTAGCTAAATTATCAGTAACTTGACCAGACTCTGTAGCATAAGCTAAGTCTAAGTCTAAGATACTAACTTTAATTTGTGAGTCGATACCCCAAACAGTAACTTGACCGTTATCAGCAGCGATATTATGATACTCAGAAGCATTATCAGAATGATTAGCAAATGATAAACCTAAAGATACGCTTAAGTTGTCACCCTTAATTGGGCTCATAGCTACACGGATACCACGATAATAGTTATCTGGGAAGTCATCAATTCCATCCTCATCATCATCATTATTAACAGCACCATATGCAATTGTGATACTTGGATCTAAGAAGCTTAAGAAATCAGGTGAGCCAATAGTAGCAACAAAACCAGGACCTCTTGTATTAAAGATAAAAGTAGTAAATTCTGCACTTGGGCTTTCACCAAATTCGAAAGTAATAGGAGCAGCACCGATTGGCTTAAAGGTTGTTGTCATATTTTTAAATACAAAAACATAGCCTGCAAATAATGCGGAGGCAGCATTATTTTCCTTATGCAGGTAGCCTTTTTGAACGCCAATTTCGATAACAGATTTAAAGCTATTAAGAGCATTTGGTGAACCATCGCCATTAAAGCCTTTACCGTATTTAACACTTAAGCTTAATGAAGCATCAAAGTTTCCACCATCTGCTTGTGTAATATCTACGCGATCTTGGGTGCGTATGCCAGCGGCATCACCTTTTTTGTACTTGTCAGAGCTAAAGCCAGAAGCACCGATATCGCGCATGTTGTTAAGACCCCATGTGCGGTCAGAATCAAATGCATCGCCATCTAAACGACCAACATAGTACTCTAGAGAAATACTACCGTTGATTTGGAATAAATTGTTATCAATTCTATCAACACGGCTTGTTAAAGCAGCAAGTGCTTCTGAATTTGCAGCATCACTTGCTTCTAGAGCAGCGATGCGTGAACGCATTGCAACTTGGTCACGACGTAATAAAATTACAAATTCGCGAATGTTAGCAATATCATTTGCATTGCGTTGACCTTGAGCAGCGCTAGCAGCCATTTGGGCAACAGCATCATCACTAAGACCAGCAGCAGCAGGTTGGCGTCTTAAAGCCTCAATATCACCATTTAGAAGAATTAAGATATCATTGACAGCATCAATTGAATCTGCATTTTCTAGGGCAAGTGCTAAAGCACCATCATCAGTAGCAGTAACAGGAGCTTGGATTGTACCCTGACGAGAAGCTTGCATTGCAGCAGCAGCAGCATCAGCAGCAGCCCCTGATTGTGCAAGAGCAGTGTCAGTAGCAACGCGTAATGCAGCTATTTGATTTTGCAATGCAGCAATAACATCACTATTATCGCTACCAGTCATATTACCCAAGTTAGTAACTGCAACTTCTAAAGCGGCAATACGAGCTGAGTTTGCAACAGCGTCATCTGCTATTGAGGCAACTGCGCCTTCTAGAGCAGCAACAGAGGCGCCTTGAGCAGCCAAGTTTGCTTCTATAGCAGCAGTGTTAGCAGAAGCACCAGCAGGGCCTACAGGGCCTTGTGGACCAGCAGGACCTTGTGGGCCAGTTGCACCAGCACCAACGCCAGCACGTGCATAGCTATCACGTAAAACAGCAAATTCTCTAGATAGTTCTTCTAGAGCAGCACGCATAGCTGCCATGTCTGAGGCATGTAATACAGATAAAGCCTGTATATCGCCACGTAGTAAGTTAACCATACGATCGATAATTACAGCAGCTTGATAGCGTGTTATCGCTTCATTACCGCGGTAAGTTCCATCTGGAAAACCTATGATTATTCCTAGGTTTGCAATGCGTGACAAAGAGTCAGCTGCCCAGTGATTAGCTTTAACGTCCGGAAACGTTGTTTGGGCAACCGCACCTGTTAGCATCAGCGCAGCTAGGAGGGTTAAAAATAGTTTCTTCATATAATGTTACCCCTTGAATCTAATTGGATTTCTTAGCTAAGAAAACAATTTTAAACCTAGGTAGCCAATACTTGAGTGACCGTGTTTCCTCAAAGACTTGGCATAGGTAATTATTCCCTTGCTGGGATATACACCCTTTTGCAACCGTTCAAAATGGGCCTCACCTCCTTTTCAATCGGTTGGTCAAGTGCACATTCCCACACTGAGTATTTCATTAGAACGCCTTAATGTCAAGTCAATATTTTATAAATAGAACTCAGCTACAATGCCGTTCTGCTAGGATTCTTAGCCTGATTGGCATAAGAACTCATATTTTACTCATATATTAGGATTTTTATGAGAATCACTAAGAGCTCGAGCCTATATTTTCATATTCAAATATGAAATTTTTCATATTTTTGTATAAACTACTATCTTTTTAACCCAATAGTCAAAAAACTTTGCAAGTCATGGCTTCAAAACTACCTTAAGAAGCTAGGCATTCTAAAAACTTTTTTTGATATAGTAAGCATTATGGCCCATATAAAAGTAAAAACAGCAGAGGATATTTTAGATAAAACATACAAAGTTCTTGACAAAGGCTTTGTGAGATTAGTGGACTATATGGGTGGAGATGCTCGTATTGTTCAGGCTGCTAGAGTTTCTTATGGTGGTGGTACTAAAAGTGTACGACAAGATAAGGCTTTAATTGATTATCTGTTGCGTAATAAACATACTAGCCCTTTTGAACAAGTAATTTTAACCTTTCATGTCAAGATGCCAGTATTTGTTGCCCGACAATGGATAAGACACCGCACTGCCCGACTAAATGAAATATCTGGTCGCTATAGTGTAATGAGTGATGAGTTTTATTTACCAAATGAAAATGAAATCCGAACTCAGAGCAAAGATAATAAGCAAGGCAGTAGCAAAGAAGAAATAGACCCTGAATTGGCTAAAAAAGTTATTGGTTTATTAAATAAGGAGCAAACAGGGCAATATGAAAATTATCAGGGTTTATTAACTGATGATATTGCTCGAGAATTAGCGAGGATAAATCTACCACTGAGTTTGTACACCGAAATGTATTGGCAGATAGACTTACATAATCTATTTCATTTTTTAAAGTTGCGAATGGATGGTCATGCCCAATATGAAATTAGGGTTTATGGTGAGGTAATGGCAAAAATTGTAAAAGCTGTTAGCCCTTTGGCTTATAGTGCTTTTGAGGAGCATATATTATATGGTCAAAGATTTTCTCAGGATGAGCTCGAACTGATACTAGCAAGCCTAGATAAAGAAAAGTTTGCTAGCTTATTAGAAAAAGCTGAGTTAAGAAAAACCCGAAAACAAGAATTATTAACTAAGCTAAACCTTAAAGATGCGCTATAAGATAATAGCTATTGGAAAGATTAAAGAAAAATATCTTAAAACTGGTATAGAGAATTATTTAAAAAGAATTAAAGCTTTTGGCAAAATAGAAATACTTGAGTTAAAAGAGGCCAAGGCTAAAACCAGAGCAGAAGTGCAGGTTTTAGAAAGTACGGCATTATTAAAAGCTGCTAAAGGCTATACTATTGTATTAGATGAAATAGGAAAGCAGTTTGGCTCAAAAGAATTGGCAGATAAAATAACCCAGTTAGAAAATAGCTCGATTAGCCAAGTAAGTTTTTTAATTGCTGGTGCCGAGGGACATAGTAAAGAATTAAAGGAAAAAGCAAATTTACTCTTAAGCCTGTCGAAATTGACCTTTGCTCATGAAATGGTGAGATTGATTATGCTCGAGCAAATCTATAGAATAGAAGCTATACGCTCTGGTCATCCATATCACCGAGACTAGTATTATCATTACTATTAGCAAAATAGACGTATAAACTCAACAAATCAGCCATTAACTTCTCTAGCTCCACTAATTCGGTGGGGCTGTCTTTACTACCTTCGGCTTCAAAAAGCATAAAATTGGTGCCAATCCTAAGCTCGGGGCTTAGATTACGATCATATAATGACTTTAATATCAGCTCTCTAGTTTCTTTATTAAGCGCTTTTGCTTCATTAGCATTTCTTGCATAAACTGTGACTTTATTATCAAACTCATCATCATCAAACTTAATAACTTCGCCCCCAATTGCAGATGCTCCTAAAGACTCTAAAATTCTTGGTAATTTACGAGATATTTTCAAAGAGGCATAATCCATGTTCCCCCAAGAACTCAGTAAACAAACACTTGCCATCTTATCATCAACTAATTTTTGCCTACTAGGCCTACGATAATCTAAGAAAAACACTTCCAGCTCTGTTTCTTCTAACTTAATTCTTTTAGTATAGATAAAGCTAATCAATTCAGAATTTTCTAAATTTAATATCTCCTGTATTTTTTCCTTGTATCCAGAAGCTTCGGCTAAATCATGCAAATTAGAAAAACTCCCATACTGCGCCTTACGTATTTTCTCTGGATTAGTCTTTTTAAATAGCCTAAACATTTTCCTCATTATACCCACTTATTTAATAAATTTACCCAATGTGCAACTAAACCATCTAAAAAAAGGAATCCATTAGGTCAACTCTGATAAAATAGAGTGTGAAAAACCAAATAACAGGAGGAAACCTAATGGATAGAGAAGATTTTATCATTTATGTATATGAACTAATGTGTCAGTATTATCAAAAGGTGCTGTCTTCCCATATCTGACAGCACCTTTTGA
>CAMZLP010000146.1 GCA_947311535.1 uncultured Deinococcota bacterium
CTCAACCTTTATTTTACTGGAGAACTCGTTTTTTTGGAAATTGTCGTGTACTTAGATAATTTATATAAATAAACAAGAAAAATTACAAAAAGGCTTAGACTAATAATTGCTAAGATTGCAAAAACCCCTAGAGATTGCTCCAAATAGATAACAGCTTCATTAGCATCAAAATATCTACCCTCAGAATTATATGCCTTATGGCGTAAGTTAAAATATTTAAGGCCAAAAAAAACAGAAAAGCTTGCTAGTATAATGAAAACTAAAATATGGGTAATTTTTGCTAACTTAAAAAACTTAGGCATAAAGCGATAATAGCAAAATTATTTTTCTTTAGTTCTAAAATAGAAGAATTGAAAGCTGAATGTATAGAAATATTTTTATTTTGCTATGTTAAATTAGCATTAGGAGATATTATGAAAGAACAGACTAAACTATTTAATACCTCCGCCTATGGCGGTCAGGGGTGGTTACCACGCAGTCAATCTTTAGCCCAAGAATTAGGCAATATATGGGGTACTGGGGGTATTTCTAACGAATATTCACGCTTAAAAGCTGTTATCTTGCATCGCCCTGGTGCTGAACTTATGGCTTCGCTTGATCCCAAAGCTGTACTTATGCTAGATAGAATTGATTTACAACGTGCTCAGGCTCAACATGATGATTTGGCTCGAGCCTATCGTGAGTTTGGCGTAACTGTACACTATGTAGAGCCATTAGCTGAGCCATCAGCTAACCAGATGTTCGTAGCTGACCTTATGTTTATGACACCAGAAGGTGCAATCCTAGCCCGCCCTGCTTCTACAATTCGGGCTGGTGAAGAACGCTGGTTAGCACGTCGTTTGGCCGATTTGGGTATTCCTATTATTCGTAGTATACGAGGCCATGGCACATTTGAAGGAGCTGATGCAATGTGGCTCAATCATGAAACCGTTATCATAGGGCGGGGCTTACGAAGCAATGATGAAGGGGTGGCTCAGCTCACTAGTACTCTTACTGAAATGGCTGTTAGTGTTATTCAAATTGATTTGCCGTATGGCACAATGCATTTAATGGGTATGTTGCGCATTGTTGATCATGATTTGGCTATTGCTTGGCCAACTCGTTTGGTACATCGTGCGGTAGAAGCACTAAAAGAACATGGCTACGAGGTTGCTTTTTTACCTGATGATACAGAAGCCCTTCAAAACAAAGCCTTTAATTCTGTTACTCTGGGCCCTCGCCAGCTTTTAATAGCAGCAAACAACCCAAATACTCAAGCATTTTATGAAAGCTTAGGTATTAGCTGCCATACAGTTGCTATTGATGAATTAGCAAAAGCTGCAGGAGCAATGGGTTGTTTAACAGGAGTCTTAGAACGAGAAGCATAAGCTTATGCCAAGCTCATTTTAGAACGTGCTTTAGCTCTGAGCTGTCTTGATAGATTTGGAGCAGAAGCGACAGTTATCGCGTGTTGAATTGGGTATTTCTTATACCCAAATTAATGAACTGGTTATTTTATAAAAACTTTACCAAGTTTGTTTTTACGTTCATATTTTAAAGTTTTGCAGTCTACGACTTTATACTTTTTTCTTTTTCCTTTTCCCTCATTTGATATTAACAAAGCTAGAAGGTAAATCTTTATTGGCTCTAGTAGTTTAATATTATTCTTCTGGAACAAATTTTAAAGCAACACCGTTATTACAATAACGTTTACCCGTTTCGGCAGGTCCATCATCAAAGACATGGCCCTGATGACCGCCGCATTTGGAGCAGTGGTATTCCGTACGCACCTGAAATAGTTTACGGTCGGTTTTAGTTTCTAAAGCACCCTCTAAAGGCATAAAGAAACTTGGCCAGCCCGATCCGCTATTATATTTGGCATCACTTTTAAATAGAGGCTGACCACAGCCGGCACATAGATATGTTCCTGCTCTTTTTTCATTGTTTAATGGGCTAGTACGAGAAGGTTCAGTAGCTTCTTTTCTTAAGACATTATATGCTTCTTCGTTTAATTCTTCACGCCATTCTAAATCAGTTTTTTCTATTTTATCCATAAGGCAATATTAGCATTTATATTTCACAGAAGTATCAAATAGCATTTTCACGGAATATGTGGCTAATGTAATAGAACCTATGAGAAACGAAATATAAGAATTTTAGGCAAAAACTAATTAGTAAGAAGCTATAGCTAGGTTGAGATAAGATGGTTTTTTCTAAAATCAATTCTAAAAGCTTAAAATCCTATGACAAAACCAGAGCTTCAAACCCGCCTATAAAGCAGTAATTAAGGTTTTTATTTTATTAGTTGTTTTTTAGTTTGAGTTATTAATAGCTCTTATGGCAAATTAAAGTGATTTAACTATAAAACTAAAAAAGACAGTAATTTAAAGGTTTTAGATAAAAATTGACAAAAAAAATAACGCTTTTAGAATGAGCGCTGATAAAAGATAGTATAGCACGATATACAATATTCGTCAAGGTTATGCAGGTAGAAAATAAAAATAAGCTTAAACTCTATGAATACTACGTGGAAGCCGCGTAGAAGCGTGATTAATCACGCTTC
>CAMZLP010000147.1 GCA_947311535.1 uncultured Deinococcota bacterium
CTTAGATATATTGTTCCTGGTGGTCATACGACTTTTCCATAAGTCTCAAAAATTAAATATTATTATCTCAGGGCTATCTTCTCCAGGCAGGTTAATCACATTACTTGGTCTAGGCTTCTTAAGGCTCGATTTTTGATCACCATCAAGAAGAATTATACTTCTGTTAAATGCAGGAATCCTTTTATTTGCTAAAGTAATTAATAGCTGTGCCCCAAATGTTGCATCTATAATTTTTGTTCTTTTTATTAATTCTGGTGTTAGCAGTGGTTTTAAAAATTGTTCTGCTTCCTTGTCTTCTAAATACACTTCGATTTTTGTATCCTCCAATTTATGTTTTAAAACTTTAGCTTTTAAATCAGCAATTATTGTATCTAAATCAGATTCTTTGGCGACCTCTATTGTTCCCCTTGCTTTATGTAGATAGCATACTTTTGACTGATGCTTATACTGTGATGCCATTAGAATCTCGATCATCTCAATAGAATGCGTAGTAAATACTACCTGCAATTCTAATTTTGATGATCTTTGAAATAAAAATTCAATAAGTTTTTCTTGAGCAGCTGGAAACATGCTTGCGTCAAGCTCATCAATAAGCAATATCCCACCATTATACTCATTTCCCAAATAATCTTTTAATCTCTGGAAAGATATTATTGCAGTAATAATCTGACCTATATTATCTTGTCCTGCGGAATTTCCCATTGCATCATATTGTTCTGATTTTGCAGCAAGAAATTGCTTGTTACTAGATTTTACTTCTTGCGAAGAAATATTATCCTGTAATAATAGAATTTTATTGTGAGATTTAGTAAAGAATTGCAACTCATCTTTTGACAAACTATGATTTGAAGTATTAACTTTTCGTTCTTGAGCTAGGGGATAAAGTCTTTTCAAACCCAGATATATTACTGGAAAATCAATTTTTCCACCACCTTTAGAGCTTTTTCCAACTCTAAGCCTTAAGGTTTCACGCATATTTTTTTGTTTTCTAATATAAGATGTAACCGACGTTGAAACCCCATCTGAAAATATTATTTCGTAATTATGCTGGCCGTCTTTATCATATTCCGGAAAAGAAAATTTAAATATTTCAGAATACTCCGTTGCAAATTTTTTATTATCAAAGGTCTTAAACCCTGTTTTTTCACGACACGTGTGCCCAATCAACCCTAATATTGTCGATTTACCTGTTCCATTTTGTCCAGCAATAGCCGTAAGTCGTTCTCCTAAAGAGATAGTTAATTCGTTCAGATGTCTAAATTTTTTAATATTAATCTCAGTAACGTTCATAGGACAATCATGTATAAGAATACCATATCAAGCAATACCTTTTAGTGTCTAGTTTTTATTCGGGTGCGTCCAAGGAATCGGGGAAAAGTAAAAAACTGATAAAACTAGTAATAATATAAGGGGAAACAATAGGCTATAAATTATATTTATGAAGCGATATGGTAATCAGATAAGTAATTTTAAAGCTAAATATGCTTCTTTTCAACCTAGTTTTCAACTTGAACCTTAATATCCCCTAAATTTTGGATGCCCCCTTTTTACTAACACAAGATCTTTCAAAATTTAACATCGGTAAAAACCTTAAAATCCAAACATATCCAAATCATATTTACCTGTTTTAGCAAATTTATCTATAAACAATTTACCTAACAAAGACCCAAATTTAAAACCATGTCCCGAAAAACCACCAGCAATTAGCAGATTGTCGTATTCTGGGTGTAGGTCAATTATGAAATCTTCGGTTTTGGTTTTGGTGTAAAGGCAAGTTGCAAAATCTTCTAAATTGTCGCTTACATAAGGCATAAAACTACGCACTTGGGCAATGGTGTTTTTGGCTCGCTGGCTGTTTAGTTCAAAATTACGGTTTTCAATCTCTATTTTGGGTGCTGCTAGATGATTAGCAACTTTTATAGCTGTTGGTGAATCTATTAGTGGAAAGCCATAAACCATAGCAGCTGGGTTTCTGTTTATAAAAATGGGCATATTAACCATACTGTGCAAGTGGGGCTTATTTACTTTTAGATAGATTACTTGTTGTTGCTCTACATCTAGGTTTAATTTTAAATCGGGCAATAGTTTATCTAACCAAGAACCGGCTGCCAAGATAATTTTACTGGCACTGAAGCTAGTCAAATTAGTTTTAACAGTTACCCTATCTTTTGCCATATCTATTTTTACTAGCTCTGTATTATCTTGTAAATCAGCCCCTGCTAAAGCCGCTGCTAGCAGCAAAGCATTAACGGCTCGAGTCGCTGCTAATATAGCCGCATCTTTTTGGTAGAGGGCAATCATATCACTGCTTAATTGAAAAGCTGGAAAGCGTTTATTGGTTTCATGAGCGCTTAAAACTTCATAATCTTGAGCCGTTGCTTGCAAAGCTGTTTGAATATCTTGCAAATCTTTATTATCATTTGTGCCTATATCAATGCCACCCGTTGGGAAGACTAGCTTCTCTTTTAAATTGTGTTCTAGCTCTCGCCAAAGCTCCCCTGCTTCTATGGCTAGCTTAATATAGTTTGGGTTCTCATAAGCATGCCGAAATATCCGTGAACCACCCTGAGACGATCCCTTTGTATGTAGAAATTGGTACTGCTCGAGCAAAAGCACATTATCCCCCTGCTTGCTAAACTCGTAGGCTGCACTTGCCCCAGCTATACCGGCACCAACAATAATTAAATCATAATGCTTCATGATTTTAGTCTACAATTTTTTGCCTATTAAACAAAGCCTCGCTCAAAAGATGTTAAATTAAAAACCGTGCAGAGTTCAGCCAAAGAAAAAGTCCAAAAAGAATTTTTAGTTGTACTAAGTCAACCCCTTACAGACTTTGTAGTCAGACAGCTTTTAAAGATAAATGCCAATCCACTTTTTATTGTGCTCACAAATTCTGCCTTTGGTTTTTTGGCAGCTTTTTTGCTTATAGTTCATGGCAATGCCTTTTTAACTTTCATTAGCTTACAGCTCAAGACCATATTTGATAATGCTGATGGTGGTTTGGCTCGAGCCAAACCCCAATTAACCCAAATGGGCCGCTATTTTGACACCGCTATGGACTTTATCGTAAATATCTCTTTATTCACCGCCTTAAGCTTCTATGGTCCTTGGTATTTAAGCCTCTTGGCTTTTATTAGCCTAATGCTAATTCTATCTCTTAATTTCAATTTGGAGTACCTCTATCGGCATGAAAGAAATCTTTTAAAAGCAGCCGATGAACACCCCATAGGCGCGCCGATGATTTTATTTAATATCTTTAAAGGCCTTTACCAAAAGATTTTATTACCCCAAGACAAGCTATTAGCAAAACTAGAAAAAAAG
Organism: uncultured Deinococcota bacterium; assembly: GCA_947311535.1. GTDB lineage: Bacteria > Deinococcota > Deinococci > Deinococcales > Trueperaceae > CAMZLP01. The sequence continues at coordinate 3,325 of CAMZLP010000147.1, forward strand.
CGAATAGAGCGACTAACAAAACAAAAATATAGTGACATCACTGTTGCCAACAAACGCCAGTGGTCAAATCATTTCTCCACATCCAGCCTAGTAAACTTAGGCCTTAGCAGCCAAATCTTATTGCTTGGGCTTTGCGTCTTAATTGGCAAGCCTTATTACTATGTCTATCTCATATTTTTAGAAGTAGTTTACGTTTTAGCAATTCAAATCTACCGCGAATACCGTTTCAAAAAATTCTTAAAACTAGGAGACTACCTTGCCTAAGCCTCAATACCCTCTAGCCACAGTTGCTGCCCTAATAGTTGCCGCCGACGATAGCTTATTATTAATTAAAACCCACAAATGGCATCATAAATGGGCCGTTCCAGGTGGTAAAATGGACTACGGCGAAACAATCAAAACCGCCTTAAAGCGTGAATTTAAAGAAGAAACTAATTTGGATATTTATGATATTCATTGGGCAGCCACTCAGGAGTCAGTAGAAAGCAGCGAATTTTATAAAAAAGCTCATTTTATTTTCTTAAACTTCGTTGCCAAATCCGATTCAAAAGAGGTAATACTAAACAACGAAGCCCAAGAATATGCTTGGGTCAGCAAAGAAGATCTATTAGAATACAACCTAAATAGCCCTACCAGAACCCTAGTAGAATTTTATCTAAAACATGGTTTTTCTTGGGGCAAGCTCTAATGCCTACCGCCTTAATAACTGGCAGTGCCAAGGGCATGGGTAGAGCTATGGCTTTGGCGCTTGCCAAAGATGGTTATGATATTGCAATTCATTATTTAACTAGCAAAGAAGTAGCTCTAAATACCGCTAAAGAAGCAAGGCAATATAAAATCAAAGCCAGCATATTTCAGGCAGACTTACGCAACGAGCCAGAGGCTAGCAAGCTAATCCATAATGTCCACAAACATTTTGGCAGCTTAGAAGTTCTTATAAATAACGTTGGTAATTACCACAAAAGCAAACTCTCAGATTTAGAAGCAAAAGACTGGCAAGAAATGTTTGACTCAAACCTTAATTCGTGCTTTTATAGCTGCCAAGCTGCGCTTAGGATAATGAGGGAAAATAAATTTGGTCGAATAATTAATTTTGGCTTTGCAGGCAGCGAATACATCTCGGCAAAACCTTCGATAGTTGCTTATCAAATTGCCAAAACTGGGGTAATTATTTATAGCAAAGCCTTAGCTGTTAAAGAAGCCAAGCACGGTATTACTGTCAATGTAATTAGCCCTGGGGTAATAGAAACTAGCCTTTCTAAACCTCTGACAGAAATACCAATGCAACGCCTAGGAAAAAGCCAAGAGATAGTTGCTGCCATGCGCTACTTTTTATCCGAAAATGCTGCCTATACTACAGGAACAAGCCTAGAAATAGCTGGTGGCTGGAACTTATAAAAAATCCGCTGCAAAATTTAAAAAGGATGTATTGCATCTAGCTAAAAACAAACAATGCAAGATATACCCACCCACAGCCAGATTAAACTGTTTAAAATAAAGACCCTATGGACGCTTTTAACTACAGTTTCTTTTTAAAAGTATTTGCTGGCCTATTTGCTGTTGCAAATCCTTTGGGAATAGTGCCCATGTTTTTATCACTAACAGATGGTGACTCAATATCAGAAAAATCACGAACGGCTCGAGTAGCTGCAATTGCTGTGTTTATTAGTCTTTTAATATCAGCCTGGTTTGGTAATAATATCCTCTTGTGGTTTGGAGTTAGCGTAGCAGCTTTTCGTACTGGTGGTGGCTTGCTTATTTTGCTAATGGCAATAAACATGCTCCATGCCAAACGAAGCCGTGTAAAACAAACCCCCGAAGAATTAGAAGATGCTCGAGACAAAGACGATGTAGCCGTAGTCCCACTTGCGATACCAATAATTGCAGGCCCCGGAGCAATTAGCTTAGTAATCAGCTATGCCCAAGAATCACAAAATATTTTAGATAAAATGATACTAACTGGTAATATTGCCATCTTGGCAATTTCAATTTGGCTAGCTTTTGCCTCGGCAAATATTATTGGTAACCGTTTTGGGCTTACAAGGCTAAATATCATTACTAGAATAATGGGTTTAATCTTAACTGCTATTGGCGTACAGATGATTTCCGACGGCTTAAGAGAGCTTTTTCCAATTTTGACTATGGGTTTATAGGTTTTTAGGCAAGCTTAGTAAATGTGTACTCTTTTGCAAGTAAAAGTATTCAGTATTTAGCTTACTTTTCTTAATAGTTGTTACAAAGACTATCTGGTAATCTATTGCACAAAAACTAACTTATGCTATAACATAGGTACAAATCGGCAATAGCCGTCGAAGCCCCGCAAGGGGCTGACAAAAGAAAGCGAGCTTTGGCTCGTTTTTTTGTTATTAAAATGTTTCTTTTATAGCTTTAGCAATCTCTTCTAAAGTTTCATTGCCTACAGTTCCAAGCCTTCTACCAAGTCGCCTTGCATCAAGTACACGCATTTGTGAAGTCATAGCGCTAACTCTTCGTCCTTTAAATTCAAATTGAAAATAAAAGGGGTTGTTTTTATTTTGAGTTATTAAGGGCACTCCATAGAACAGATTATGATTAAATTTACGAATAATCAGAACTGGTCGGTTAGCTGGTCTATTTTTACCATCTTGTTCATTACCAACATTTACACCAATACTACAGCAACGAACATCACCAGTATTGAACCTAGGATAGTTTTCTCGAGAGTGTAAATTTTTCTTACGATTGTTCCAGCCGTCAGAGTCTTTAGGCATTATTAAATTATAACAGTTTTTGATATCAATAAGTCCTGACAAATTCCTTTTAAACTCTAGTATTAGAACTGTATTTCCTTATAATTATCCCAAAACAAGCTCTACTTCCTTGTCTTTTGGCTCTGCATGATTATTAGGTTTTACTTGCCACAGTCTTTCATGGGCATAATAAATCAAAAATTTAGCAAAAAACTCTATCCCCCCAATAGACAAAGCTGTATCTGTTTTGCCAGTAATAATATAGGCAATTGTAATAGTGCTTAAGGTAGCTATAATACGCCAAGAAAAAGCCTTTAAGAAGCTGCGTTTATGTGATTCAGAATTAGTTTTTACCATATTTACAATATCCTTAATACTTAGTTTTAGGCTCAAAAAATAAATAACTAGGCCTATCTAAATAAATCATTATGCAAAAATAGCTGTCACAGTTTAATCACATTTAAAAAAATGCTATATTGTTAGCAATGTCCAAACACTATCGTGCCTTAACCTGTGCTGCCTTACTCGCCTCCACAAAGCCTGTTTCAGACAAAGACCTAGCTAAGCTTTTAGACCTAAAACTTGAGTCAATAGAAAATATCATCAATGATCTAAAAAGCTCACTTTCTCAGGCTCATTTGGGCTTAGTTGTGGAAGAAGTAGCGGGTGGCTATAGATTAGTTGTAGACCAAGCTCTAAACTCGAGCCTATCCGATTTACTCTCCCCTACACCACTACCCCATTTATCCAATGCTAGCTTAGAAACCTTAGCTCTTATAAGCTACAAGCAACCCATTACTCGTGGTGCCTTAGAGGCTGCTCGGGGGGCTTCTTGCTCTTCTACCTTAGATACACTGCAAGAGCGTGAGCTAATCAAAGTAGTTGGCCGTAAAGACGTAGTTGGCAAACCATTACTATATGGCACCACCGAGAAATTTTTATTAGAATTTGGGCTAAAGTCTTTGGATAATTTACCAGAATTAGAAAATAAAGCTTCAGAATTCTTACGCGGCTAAATATGGCAAGGCCAATTAGTTTTAATCAAAAGCAAGTTTTAGACAAACTAACACCGCTCTTTTGGAAAAAGAGCTTTTATGACAGCTCTATTGAAGATTTAACTAAAGTCTCGGGCTTAAACCGCTCGAGCCTATACAACAGTTTTGGTAACAAAGAAGCCATCTTCAAATTAGCACTCAAGCACTATCAAGAAAATTATAGCAAAGAACGCCTAGAGCAAATTTTATTAGGCCAGCAAAAAAAGCCTTTAAAGAATATTTTTTGTCACTAATAGAAAGTCCATATAAACATTTATAGATACGGTTCGACTCAAATTTGACATTTCGCCCAATGTTTACCAGCTTATTTTTAATTTCTACCCTTTGGGCAAACTGGCCCTTATGTGAATCTGTTGTTTTAGCAAAGCTAATCTCAGCCTCAGTATTACCCTCCCAGCATGAGTTATCAAACCATTCAGAAGCAACTTCACCTTTAATCTTTGGGCATTCGACCGATATATTCAAGGTTTAAAAAGTAGCTTCAAAATCAGAATCTAATAAGATTTTGTTAGCAAGCTCAGGTTTTGTTGGAATTGTTTGGGCACAACTAACAATTACAATAGCTAATAAAAGACAAAAGACAATCAATTTTATTAGTTTAATATTTTTAAAATCCACTTTGTTTATCTTTTTATCTTAAGCATTTATTACCTTTCATTTTAAATTAAACTAAATATAATCTAAGAATAAATTCTAAATACTCCTTGAGTTATATTTATGCAAATAAGTATAGTTTGATTTACTATCCAAGAGCTTTTAAAAGGATGACTGGTCATTATTAGCGATAAAAGACTAAAAAAACACCTTTAAGCGGATAACTCAAAGGTGTTTTAGTTTTGGTGGAGCCAAGGGGATTCGAACCCCTGACCTTCTGAATGCCATTCAGACGCGCTCCCAACTGCGCCATGGCCCCACGATATCTAGCTAGTTTAAGTTTTTACTGTAAAGCTGTCAAGCTAAACTAGCTAAAAAATATTCTAATTAAGCTAATTTCTTAATTAGCCCTTAGCCTCTCTAGCTGCAGCGCGGTCTTGTTCTTGGCGTCTAACATCAGTTTTAATTTTCGCAGCTTTGCCGCGTAGCTCACGTAAGTAATACAGTTTTGCACGACGAGTTCTACCACGACGAACAATAGTGATTTTCTCTATTAGTGGTGAATGTAATGGAAAAACACGTTCAACACCTTCACCAAAACTAATTTTACGAACAATAATAGTAGTACGTGCACTGTTTTTACCATGCTTGCGGCTAATTACAACACCTTCAAAAGCTTGAATACGGCTACGCTCACCCTCAGTTACTCGGTAATCAATACGAATAGTATC
>CAMZLP010000148.1 GCA_947311535.1 uncultured Deinococcota bacterium
AACCAACGAGCAAGCATCACTTTTTGCTGATTACCACCCGATAGTGATTGAGCAGGCTGCATTACATCTGATGAGGCAATTGCCAAATCATCTCGGAATTTATTTGCAACAGTTGCCATTTTTTTATTGTCTATTTGCTTTCTAGTCAATAGCCTATCTAGAATTGCAATGCTGATATTTTCTCGAATTGCTTTCTCTAAAAACAAACCTTCAGCTAGTCTATCTTCTGGAACATAAGCAATGCCCAAGTCAATAGCATCTTTAGGGTTTTTTACTTTAATAGCTTGACCATTTAAGACCATATTTCCTGTTTTAGCAGGTACTACACCTGAAAGTGCTAAGGCCAGTTCATTACGACCAGAATCTAGTAAACCAGTAATACCCAAAATCTCACCTTTATGCAGGCCAAAAGAAATTTGTTTAAAGTCGTCTTTATTGCCTAGGTTTTCTACTTTTAATAATATCTCTTCTTCTGGTTTGGACTCACGATAGCGATGATTATCTAACTTTTTACCCGTCATTAGGTAAGCAATATCTTTAATTGTGTAATCAGCCAAAGCACCGTCAGCAACCTTTTTACCATCACGCAATACAATAACGTTGCCACCAATACGGAATACTTCGTCAAGTTTATGGCTTACAAATATTACACTGATACCCTCGGAGCGTAAGTTACTGATTATATCCATCAGGTGTTCAATTTCTTTTTGGGTAAGAGCCGCCGTAGGTTCATCCATAATTACCAGTTTTGCCTTGGTTGCCACGCCCCGCGCAATTGCGACTTGCTGCCTAAGAGCAATTGTCAAGCGTTCTACTGGGCTATTTAATAAATTTTGATTAGGCTCGAGCCCAACCTTTTTAAGTGCTGTAGCCGCCACGGTATGTAGTTTTTTTCTATCTAGCAAACGTAAAAGATTGCCTTTATTTTTAACCAATTGGGCATTATATGCTACATTTTCTGCAACTGTTAAGTTAGGAAACAAAGATAAATCTTGATAAACTGTTTCTATGCCAGCTTGCAAAGCCTCTAAGGCCCCAAGCTTTTTATAGTTTTTGCCAGCAATTTTCATAGTGCCAGAACTAGGTGGTTGAGCACCAGCAATAATTTTAATCAGGGTTGATTTGCCAGAGCCATTTTCACCTAAAAGGTGATATATTTCTCCGCTTTTTATATCTATACTAACATCGATTAAAGCCTTGACTCCCCCAAAGTTTTTTGAGATTTGCTCGAGCCTGATAAATGTTTTGTTTTCGCTTGTCTTGCTCATAATAAAATAAAATCCTAAATTAGGCTATTGCCAATAATAAAAAATAAAATAAAAGGGGCATTTTAAAAATGCCCCAAAAAATCTTTAGAATAGGTGATCTGCTAAGTTATCTTTGTTTGCAAATTTCATAGCTGTACCAAAAATAATTTTGCCTTCCCCAGCACCATCTACAAGTGTGATGCTTTCATAACCAGGTATACCTAAATCCATACCGTCAACAATTTCAACGCCATCTAAAACCATAGCAGCAACAACATTCATAGCTTTACCAGCATCTGCAGGATCCCAGTAACCAACGCCATCAATTGTACCAGACTCAATCATCTCTACGTTAGATGATGGTAAACCAGCACCAGCAAGACAAACAGTATCGCTTAGACCAGCTTCGTCAATTGCGCGGCCAATACCTACAACATCAGTAGAAGCACTTCCTTGGAAGCCTTTAATGTCTGGATATTTACGTAAGATTTCTTTGGCTTTTTCATAAGCTTGGTCAGCATCATCAAATGTTTCTTGCTTAGCATCTACTAATTCCATATTTGGATAGTTATCAGCAGCATTTGCAATGCCACCATCTGCCCATTGATTATGAGTTTTTGAACCAAGGCTACCAACAAATACAGTCCATTTACCTTCGCCACCCATGCAATTAGCAATAACTTCGTTAATGCCTGCACCAAAAGCTGTGTTATCAAAAGCTTCGATGTCATACATTGTATTTACTTGGTTAGTAGCTTCATGAGTAACAACTACAATGCCACGATCCATAGCTTCTGCTAAGATCGGCTCTAGAGTTGCAGGATCCATAGGTACTACGGCAATTGCATCAGGCTTACGAGCTACTAAATCTCGAATAATGCTTAGTTGTTGAGCAGGGTCAGCTTCAGCAGGGCCAGTTTGAGTTGCATTGTTACCAGTTGCTTCAGCATATTCGGTTACACCTTGCTCCATGCGGTTAAACCAGTTAATACCTGTGATTTTAACAACCGTAATAATCGTATAATTACTTTGTGCAAGTGCTATGCCAGCAATAATAGCTAAGCTAGCAACAGCGGCCAATAACCACATTAAACTTCTTTTCTTCATTCTTACCTCCATGAATCATCTCGAGTCAGGCTCGAGCAAATTCCAAATTAGATTGATAGGTTCAATCTGGGACTATATTATCCAATTACTCAGAATTATTGATTAATAAAGCATTAATCAATATCTAACATAGATTAGCCAGATGACCCTCCAGACTTAGATCGTCTTGACAAAATATCAAAACCTTGCCAAAGATTAGAACTAGTAAAAACAATGGATAAAAGCAATAGTAAACCCCACATAAGATTTTTTAAGAAGACTGATGCCCCTAACAAATTTAAAGAGCTAGACATCATCTGCATGGCAATACCAGCAAGTACTAGGCCTACCATTCTGCCATGGCCGCCGTCTGGGTTAATACCACCCATTACCGCAATCAAAATTGCAACAAGTAAATAAGAGCTGCCATAATCCCACTTGGCACTAGATGCCGAAGATGCAATTATGATGCCCGCCATAGAAGCCAAAACTCCTGAAAGCGTATAAGTTATTAATAAAATATTTTTGTTATTTATACCTGTATAATGGGCCGCTTTGGCGTTGCTACCCATTAAATAAAGCCGTAAACCAAATGCCGTTCGATTGAGTAAATAGCTTATTGCTATTGCCGCAAAAGCAAAAATTATAAATGAATAAGGAATATTAAAAAAGCTACCATTGCCAATATTGACAAAAGGCTTGCGATACCCCAAACTCACAGCCGGCCCGCCAGACAGAGCAACAGCAAGGCCTGTATAAATCAGCGAAGTACCTAAGGTTGCCAAAATAGCGGTAAAACCAACTCTAGAGATTAAAAGGCCGTTGATAAGACCCGCAATTATACCAACTGCAAGCGCTACCAGAATAAAAACTAACATAAAGCTAAGGCCTTGCTCCTTGCCAGCGAAATATGTTTTAGCAGTCAAACCAGCTATAATTGCAGCCAAATTAGCAATGCCAATAACAGATAAGTCGATACCACCCTCACCAGAAATCATAGCTAGCATAATTCCCATCGCCAGCAAGCCCAGCTCGGGCAATTGCTTGGCCATAGATTTTATATTGTAAGAGTCTAAAAATAGCCCTTGTGAGGCAAGAGCTGCAATTATAATTATTGCCACATTAGCAACAATCAAAAAACGGATGTGATTATCTTTAAATAAAGCAGTCATAGCTTAACCAAGCCCCAGTTAAATACTGAAATCGTTTTCAAACTCACTGAAACCTCTCAATCATCTAGTATCAATATATCTTATAAATTATCAAGATATAAGCCTATTTATTATCGCCTATTATACACAAAACCGTAAAAAATGTTGATTTTGTACACGCACTACGTAGTAAATGTAGTGTAGCATAGATTGAGAATGGTATAAAGGAAAATAAAACTGAAAAGGAGCCAATTAATGAAAAAAATTATTAACAAGCCCGAAGAATTTGTAGTAGAAATGTTAGAAGGTCTCTATAAAGCTCATCCAGATTTAGTGACTTATACCGCCGATGATTTGCATTGTTTGGTTCGTTCCGATTCACCTGTACAAAATAAAGTTGCTTTGGCCACTGGTGGTGGCTCGGGGCATTTGCCGGTCTTTTTGGGCTATGTTGGCAAAGGCATGTTAGATGGCTGCGCCATTGGTGATGTCTTTCAAAGCCCAAGTGCTGACCAAATGTTAGAAGTGACCAAACGCATTCATGGCGGCAAAGGCGTGCTGTATATATATGGCAACTATGGCGGTGATGTTATGAACTTTGATATGGCCACCGAAATGGCCGAGATGGAAGATATTGAAGTACGCACTGTCTTAGTAAAAGATGATGTTGCTAGTGCAACAGCAGATAGAGCTGATACCAGACGCGGTGTAGCTGGCATGGTCTTTGCCTTTAAAATTGCTGGTGCCAAGGCTGAGCTCGGTGCATCTTTAGATGAAGTTGAAGCTGCAGTGACAAAAGCCTTAAATAATACCAGAACTATGGGTGTGGCTTTGGGGGCATGTATATTACCAGCTGTTGGTAAACCTGGCTTCCATGTGGCAGATGGTGAAATGGAATTAGGCATGGGCATTCATGGTGAACCCGGTATTAAAACTGGCCCTTTGGCAACTGCCGATGAAATAACAAGCGAAATAGTAGAAACAATCATGGCTGATATGCCTCTTGCTAAAGCTGATAAGGTTGCCGTAATGGTTAACGGTTTAGGCGCAACCCCCTTAGAAGAGCTTTATATTATGTACCGCAAAGTTGACGAATTATTAGCTCAAAAAGGCGTGAGCATACATAGACAATATATTGGCGAATACGCAACTAGCTTAGAAATGCCCGGAGCAAGCATTAGTATTATGAAATTAGATGACGAGCTAGAAGCATTAATAGACCAGCCTGCTAATACTCCTTTTTTCACTCAGGTTTAAATAATGATTAGAGGGACTGATATTAGCAAAGTTTTAATGACTGCAGCAGATAGCCTAATTGCAATGCGTGACCAATTAAACGAACTTGATGCTGCCATGGGTGACGGTGATTGTGGCTTAACTGCCGAAAAGGGTGCTAATGGTATAAAAACATATTTGGCTCAAAACCCAGCCGACAATAATCTTGGCAAATGGCTAGCCAAAGCTGGCATGGCCTATAACAAAGCTGCCCCCAGCACCATGGGTGCGCTAATGGCCACTGCCTTAATGCGTGCAGGTAAAGAAGTGATGGGTAAAGCTGAATTAGAAGATATTGAGATCGGCAAGATGCTAAAAGCTGCCAGTATCGGAATACAAGAAAGAGGCAAAGCCAAAGTTGGTGACAAAACCATAGTTGATGCTTTAGACCCTGCAGCAGATGCCATGCTTGCTGCCTTAGAAAATGGAGATAGTTTAGAAACTGCTGCTAAAGCAGCCCTATTAGCCGCCCAAAAAGGGCGTGATTCTGTGATAGAAATCCGCTCTATGATTGGTCGGGCTAACTGGGTAGGCGATAAAACAAAAGGCAAAGTAGACCCTGGCACAGTTCTTTTTGTGGGTATGCTCGAGCATATTCTAAATCAACCCTCAAGCCAGCCTGGTTCAACATTAGCCTAAAACTGCATTGCTTTAAAAACTTCAAAAGGGGTTCAAAATTTTGAACCCCTTTTTATAATTTATTCTTATTTTTCTAAGACGGTTTTACTATTCTGCCCCTGCTTCGGCATGTGGCTGCGGTAAATACTGCTGCGCTTGAAAAAGATTAATACCACTCTTGACCAAATTGGTTGCTGGCTGAAAATTCTGAGCCTATTTGCTCATTTAAAGCTTTTACAAGTTCTTGGTTTAACATAAAATCCTCCTTTGTGATTTTTTTAGCCCAGCAGTTTACTAGCTTAAACATGTCAAGAAAATGTAATTAAGGCAGTATCTTTTTGATGATGCCGGCAATCTCAGTCAAATTATTGACTTTTGCAAAATCTTGAGCATTTTGGCCATAAACAATTAATGGCACTTTGGCCAAGCTATGGCTTTTTCTTGATTTATCCTCCAGATTACCGTGATCAGATGTGATTATTAGAGTGCTATCTTTTAAATTATCAAATATAGCCAGCAAAAATAAATCCAGCTTTTCTATTAGCTCTATTGCTTCGGATAGGCTCGAGCGGTGTCCTGTTAAATCAGTGGGCCAAAAGTCAAAAAAACTAAAGTTGTAGTTAGAAGAAATCTCAGCAGCCTTCTTGCCTGTTTGATAAGGGCTTAGCAGGGGCAAATCTGGCATTATTTTTTGCAAATATTGGCCGCTCAAATCTACACTAATAGATTTATTTAAATAACCATCTAGCTCATTTAGTTTATTGCCGCTGCTTTTATAAGCATAAACAACTGCATTTTCACGCAATCTCTTTTGGCTAAAATAGGCTGGCGGATAAATATTTAGCAAGTTTATTGTTTTGCCATTGGCCGCCAAATCACTAAATATATTACCAGCATCTAAAATCTTCTTTAAGCTTGGTCCTGGGTATGGCCCATAATGATTACCTATTATTTTTGAGGCATTTAAGCCGCTAAGAATAGCTGTTTGCCCAGTCGCTGATTGCGGTAAACCCTTTATTCCTAAAGCTGCGTCAATATGTTTAAAAACTAATTTTGAGCTAGTTATTTCTACTAGTTCTGAAGATAATTTATTGCCAAGTAATTGTTCAAAAAACTTTGTTTTAGCTCTGATAAATGGGTTTATTAGGGGGTCAGTAGAACCTAGCCCCACCCCGTCTAAGAATATGAATAGAATTTGCTTAGGCTCGAGCACAGAGAATTATCTTAACATCTACATAATCAAAAGCTTCCTCGACTTACTCTCTTACCTTGTTAATGTGCATCTGCATAATAAATCTTCTAGTTTTCATTTCAGTGTAAAAATCAAAATCTAGTCACTCACGCAAATCTCCAGATATATTTTTATGTTATTTTAAAAAATAATAATTTGCACCGAAAGGAAACCCCTATGACAATTCTGCTTGCCTTATTAGTAATAATATTTATCTTGTTTGGTTCTTGTGTTGGACCGTTTTAAAAATTGGTTCTAGCCACTTTCTCTGTACTTAAGGAAAAAAGCTCGTTATAATTATGTTACTAGTACGGCTATTTTTATTAAAAATATTGACCTTGTAATAAAAATTGGCAAAACGGAATATAAAACAGCTATTTTAAAAGAAAAGAAACAACTAAAAACACCAAGCCCATAGTTTTAAATTTAGTTTTCAAAGAAAAATAAATCAAACGTGTTATTCTAAACCATGACAAAAAAAGCTTTTCAAGATTACTACCCCGAAGAAACCAGTTATTGTTATGGTTGTGGCCGCAACAATGATGATGGTCTGCATCTAAAGAGCTATTGGGACGAGAACAGCGAAGAATCAATCGCTGTTTATACGCCACGCCCCGAACACATGGCTTTGCCTGGCTATGTTTATGGTGGTTTAATTGCCTCAATTATAGATTGCCACGGCACAGGCACAGCCGCAGCCGCCGCTTATCGAGCAGCAGGGCGTGATATGGGCACTAAGCCCGATTTGCGTTTTGTGACTGGCAAATTATCAGTAAAATACTTGCGTCCCACTCCGCTAGGCATGCCACTTACACTAAAGGGCAAAGTTGCCGAGCAAAAAGAACGCAAAATTATAATAACCCAAGAGCTTTATGCCAACGATGAGCTTTGTGCCACTGGTGAGGTTATAGCAATTTTGTTGCCAGAGGGAGCAATGCCTAGCAAATAGCATAGGAATATTAAGTTATTTTTCAAGAGCCTCTTGCTCGAGCCTATTCCTAATATATGAAAGCAGTAGTCAATTAGACCCAAAAAAAGTTTTAATCTCAATTTTGAGCTATGGTTTTGACCCTACCGAGGTTGCAATCCCTTGGAAAATACTAACTAAAAACAGCCTTGAAATTATTTTTACTAGCCCTAACGGTAAAAAAGCTATGTTTCTGAATTGGTATTTTGGATTCAAGCTTTTGTTTTGACAATATATGCTGCTTGGCTAATATTTTTTGCCATCAAAACCCACAACAAAGAAACTAAGAATTAGCATATTTATGTAGATTTTTGCCTTCTTTTGAATAAAAATACGGTAATTCGAACCTCTTGGTTCGTATATTTTGCCATTTGTTCTCTTTTATATAGTGCCCAAATCAGCTGAGGCTATAGTAAAAATTATCAGGCAAAATAACTTTTGCTTGATAGAAAGGAAGAATAAAAATGAAAATTAAGATAATCTTATTGCTAATAATTTTGCTATTTAGTTTAAATGCTTGCTTTGCTGATGATACAACAAAGCCTGAAAAGCCTAAGGAGCCCCGCATATCCGCTGGGATTTTTGGTGTAAATTTGGCAGGAGCTGAGTTTGGAGAGGCAATGCCTGGGGTATTTAATCAAGATTATACTTACCCCACAACTGAAGAATTAGATTATTTTAAGTCAAAGGGCCTTATGCTTATAAGGTTGCCATTTAGATGGGAGCGAGTGCAACCTGTTTTGGGTGCTGAATTGGATAAAAGCGAGCTAAAGCGTTTAAAAGATTTTGTGGAAGAAGCTGCCACAAGAGATATTTTTATTTTACTGGATTTGCACAACTATGCCAGATATGTGCTTAATGGTAAAGAAATTCGGATAGGCTCGAGCCTAGTCAAAACAAGCCACATTAGAGATTTATGGACAAAGTTAGCAGCAGAATTTAAGGATCAAAAAAACATTTGGGGCTATGGCATAATGAACGAGCCTGCCGACATGGCTGACAAAACCCATTGGTTTGGTATTGCTCAAGAAATAATAACTGGCATCAGAACAAAAGACACCGCAACAGCAATTGTAGTTGGCGGTGATAGCTGGAGCTCAGCCGAACGCTGGCCCGAAGAAAGTGATAATCTAAAAAACCTAAAAGATCCAAGTAACAATCTTATTTTTGAAGCCCATGTCTATTTTGACAAAGATGCCTCAGGCCAATATCTTGGCAGCTATGATGATGAAGAAGCCAACCCTCTGACAGGTGTGAAGCGAGTGCAAGCATTTATAGATTGGTTAAAAAGCAATAATTTCCGAGGTTTTATCGGTGAATATGGCGTACCTGCCGATGATGATAGGTGGAAAGTGACTTTGGATAATTTTTTGAACCACTTAGCTAAAAATTGCCTTAATGGCACATATTGGGCAGCTGGCCCTTGGTGGGGAGAATATCCTTTAAGCTTAGAAATAAAAGATGATGGAGCTGATCAAAACCAAATGGCAGTTGTTGAAAACTACAGCCAAGTAGCCAAGAGCTGCTCTTATTAGCTAAGGGTGCCTTGACAGATTATTATCAAAGTGCTAGCATTTCACACGCTATAGCACAAACTTATAAGGAGAACAATATGCAAAGTTTACAACAAATAAATCAAACCCAACAAAACGAGGACCATAAAACCTTGTAGCCCTATTACTATTACTAATTATCAGGGCGCTTTTGCGCCCTTTTTTATTGCCAATATTCTGACAATAAAATAAAACGGAGAAAAATGGACATTTTAGAAACTTCTGAAGCCGAATATATATTTGGCTCTCATGATGAAAAAACTTTAACTCAATTGGCAGATGTTGCCTCAAGAGCAGAAAAAGTAGCCCTAATGGCAGACGGTCACCTTGGTTATATAATGCCAATTGGTGGCGTAGCAGCTTATGACAAAAAAATATCAGTTGCAGGCGTTGGTTATGACATTGCTTGTGGCAATGCTGCTATAAAAACAAACCTTTATTTAGAAGACATTGAGGGCAAACTAACAGAGATTGCCAACCAAATTGCCAGAACTATTGACTTTGGGGTTGGTCGTGGCAACAGTAATAAAGATGCCCCAGTTAATGACCCAGTTTTTAAAGATGAGGCTTGGCAAATAGTGCCTAAGAAAAAAGGTGTACGTGAAAGATTGCTAAACAAAGCCAAAAGCCAAATTGGCTCAGTTGGTTCAGGCAATCATTATGTTGATGTCTTTGCCGATGAAAACGAGCAAATCTGGGTTGGCGTGCACTTTGGTTCACGTGGCTTTGGTCATACCATTGCCAGCACTTTTATGGCTCTAGCCCAAGGCAAAGGCTGGGAAGAAAGAACTAATTCCGCAGAAACTCTGCTAGATTTAGATTCTGCTCTAGGCCAAGGCTATTGGGCGATGATGCAACTTGCAGGTAGATACGCTTATGTGGGCCGCGAATGGGTAGCCCGTAAAACTGTGGAAATACTAGGAGCAAAAGAGCTAGAATTAGTACATAACCACCATAACTTTGCTTGGAAAGAAGAACATAATGGCAAAGAATATATAGTAGTACGAAAAGGTGCTACTCCGGCATTTCCGGGTCAAAAAGGCTTTGTGGGTGGCAGCATGGGTGACAATGCAGTAATATTGCGTGGCAAAGTTGCCGCCAAAGCAAATGTTTTGGCAAAGCAAGAAAACGCCCTATTTTCTACAGTTCATGGTGCTGGGCGAGTTATGAGCCGCACCAAAGCCGCAGGCAAAAGAACTTGGGGTAAAAAAAGCCGCCTACTTAAACCCGGTTTAATAAGTGACCTAATGCTATATGAGTGGCTACAAGAACAAAAGGTAATCTTACGTGGTGGCGGCCTAGATGAAGCCCCACAAGCTTATAGAAGATTACCCGAAGTATTGGCAGCACAAGATGATACTATTGAAATCTTGCATACCCTAAAACCTCTAATTGTGGTGATGGAAGGTAGAAAGAAGTTCAACCCAGAATAATGGAATCCCCAAGGTAGTTGAACTACCTTGGGATTTTTCTTTTCTATTTTTCAAAAAAAGAAGTATAGTGTTTATACGCAAGCTAATAAAAACTGTGGAGGTGAAAAATGGCTAAAACCATCAAAATTAAAGCATCTGAAAGAGTTAAGATTATCAATCGTAGTTTTAGCAGTGTATCAATGAAATATAAGTTTCAGGCACAACCGTTAGGTTCTGACAAGCTAGATGGAGAAATAGAAATAGCCGTTAGGCAGGTTTTTTTTGCTCAAGCAATTAAACGCTACCCCCTAGAGGAAGCTAACGAGGTAGAAGCAGGCTTGTGGGATACCTTTGTTAGTGTCTATGTAACTGCAAATTCTGATTTGGAGATAACAGGCCTTAACAAAAATTTAGGAATGTCCAAATGGTTTTGGCTTTTAATAGCATTTATTATAGTTTTTAGTATTATCTTGGCTTTGCTATCTTTATAAAACTGAGACAACTGGAAAACTCCTATGACTAGCTAGAGAGTTATTGGATTTACTAATATCATGATTAATAAAATTTACCTTAAAATCCGTCTGTGTCCTGATTTATAGCTATGATAAAAGGCTCTTTTTATATTCCTCTAAAAAGCTTAACTGAAACTCATACGATTTTTCCCTAACTCTCATAAAACTATAACAACAAAGCTTGCTTCCTAATTGCGGTATGCTCACTTTAAATATGAAATTTATGCAATATCTAGGAATTTTAGTTGGAGCAGTATATGGTTTAGCCTTTAGGTTTTTGTGTGATATGGAGGCTTTTAGGGGGCTTTATGATTTTTATAATATTTATAGCGTAACCTTTCTTTGGATATTGCCAATGGTTATAGGGATTATACCTATTGTATTTGCTCGAGCCGAAGTCCTTAAATCCAAGACTAAACAAGTTTTATTTCCTGTATTAAGTGTATTACTATTTTTTACCTTTGCCTTAGCATCAGGCATAGAAGATTTCCTTTGCATTTTGATTATCATATTTCCATTTTTAATTTCAGCTGCGGTAATTGGTCCTTTGGCAGCAATCTTAATAAAAAATATCAGCTCAAAAAAACTATATTCTATTATTTTCATTCCCCTACTACTCAGCCCACTAGAAGCAATACTACCCAACCAGCAAGAGAGCTTTCAGGTAAAAACCGAAATTGTTATCAATGCTAGCCAAGAACAAGTTTGGGCTAATTTACTAGAAGTACCAGAGCTATCAGATGAGTACCAAGCTGGCTTACTAAACTATATTGGTGTACCAAAACCCCTATATTCCAAATTGCAAATTGTTGACGGACAAGAATATCGAGTAGGCTATTTTAGCGAAGGCATAGAATTATATGAAACTATTACTAAGCTAGAAGCAGTTAAATTTGTAAACTTTAAAATCCAGCTAGAAAAATCAAAACTCCGAGACTTACCAACCGATCAACAGCTTTTAAATAGTGATTATTTTAAGTTTGATAATATTTCCTATAGCTTAAAAAGAATAGCTAAAAACAGAACTCTTTTGACATTGAGCACTCAGTATAGTATCGAAAGCAAAATGAACTTCTATGCTAATTTTTGGGCAAAAACCATTATCAAAGATTTTGAAAGCAAGCTCTTAAATGCTCTTAAGAAAACAATAGAAAATCAACTATGAAGGCTCTAGCTACTCTATAATACATATTATGATATTCAGATAAAACGCTACTACATTAGCATTATTAAAAGCCATTTTCTCTCGTCTTATTTTTTGAGTCGTTTTTAGAATTAAGAGAGTTGTTTTAAGCTAGTAAAGTGCTATTCTGACTAGCAATGAAACAACTACTAATCAAAAACATCAGCCTACTAGCTAGCCCTTTGTACGATGGTGGTTGGCTAGAAATAAAAGATGGCGTTTTAGTCACCGAAAGAAATCTAATTGTCTTTATTGGCAGTGCTAAAACCTTTGCCGTTTGGCAAAAAGAAAATAAAATAGATTTTGATAAAGTAATCGATGCCAGCGGTACCGTAGTACTGCCCGGCTTCATAAACGGCCATCATCACTTATACCAAAGCCTGACCAGGGCTATTGGCACCGGTGAGGGTAAATCACTTTTTGATTGGCTAAAGTTCCTCTACCCTATTTGGGGGCGCTTAACCCCAGAAGCAGTTTACACGAGTGCCAAGCTAGCACTTATTGAACTAGTAATGAGTGGAGCCACCACGGTAGCCGACCACTTGTATATTTTTCCAAATGGTACAAGCATAGCTGATGAAATTAGAGCAGCTCAAGAAGTAGGTGTACGCTTTCACCCTACCCGCGGCAGCATGAGCCTAGGCGAAAGCAAAGGTGGTTTGCCGCCTGATTATTTGGTAGAAGATGAAAACTATATCTTGCAAGATTCGCTTAAAATGATAGAAGAGTTTCATAACCCCGATAAATTTTCCATGTTGCGAGTTGGCTTAGCTCCCTGTTCGCCATTTAGCGTTACAGCTGATTTAATGGAGCAATCTGCATTTTTGGCACGTTCGTTTAGAAACGTTCATTTACACACTCACCTAGCCGAAACAATAGATGAAAATCAGTTTTGCCTAGACATGTTTGGTAAAAGACCGCTGGAGTATGTAGCCGAACTAGGTTGGCAAGGTGATGACGTTTGGTTTGCCCACATGGTTCACCCCGATGATAAAGAAATTGAACACTTAGCAGCCCACCGCTCGGGTGTGTGCCACTGCCCTAGCAGCAATATGATTTTGGCATCCGGCATTGCGCCGATACGGCAAATGCTGGATACGGGTGTAAAAGTGGGCTTAGGTGTAGACGGCTCGGCAAGTAACGACGGCAATCACATGCTGGCCGAAGCTCGGCAAGCCATGCTTTTGCAACGGGTTGGCTGGCCGGGTTTTGTTTCATCAGCCGATAGATTCTCGGCTCGCGAAGCTTTGGAGCTTGCCACCATCGGCGGAGCCAAAATGCTGGGTCGTGACGACATTGGCCGCTTAGAGGTCGGCAAAGCTGCCGATTTTATCGCTTTTAGAATTGACGATATTGCTCATGCCGGTGGACAAGCTGATTTACTGGCATCTTTACTTACCTGCGCCCCAACTTCGGTTTGGTTATCGGTAATTAATGCTGAGATAATTGTGGAAGACGGTCAGTTTTTAGGAGCGGATATTAATCTGTTGGTTGAAAAGCACAATAAGATTAGCCATAAGTTGATTACCGGCTAGGGTGCTTTAGATTATTAGGAAAAACTACTAGCTGCTCAAATTTTTAGTATCATTGTGTAGATACAGAGCTTACATGACAAATGAAATTAAACGTTGGGGGAATAGTTTGGCTTTATGAATTTACACCTCTGTTGCTTTGCTTATTGGTGATTAATGGTGGAAGATGATTGGTTTTTGGGAGCAGGTATTTATTTATCGGTTGTAAGCTTGCCATTATTTAAATGGGAGAAATGCTAGCGGATAGACTTGTCGGGGCTAAAGCCCCGATTCCGTAACTTTCTCCAAACACTCGGAACTGAGGCTTTAGCCTCGGCTAAGACGCGGTAATTGCTTTTGATAAAGTAATTCATTGACTTTGGAGTTGAGCAAAAATTGTTCTAAATAGAATTCATAAATCACTAGCACAAGTAATCATAAGCAAAAGCCAAGCAACAAACTAAAGGCCGCCAGAAACATCTAAAATTGCCCCAGTTATATAAGACGCTTTGTCAGAAAGTAAAAATAGCACGGCTTGGGCAATTTCATCAACATGGGCTGCTCGCTGCAGTGGGATTAAGTGCTTGACATGTTCTATTCTATCGGGGTCACCGCTTGTTATATGAATATCAGTATCTACAAAACCAGAACGAACGGCATTTACTCTTATTTTGTCTTTGGCAAGCTCTTTGGCTAAGCCTACTGTCATGGTATCAATAGCAGCCTTAGAAGCCGCATAATCTATATAGACCTCGGGCGAGCCATATTTAGAAGCAACTGAAGAAATATTTACTATTGCACCACCACTGCCCCCATGCTTTATTGACATCTGTTTTATGGCTTCTTTAGCAGCTAAAAAACTGCCCAAAATATTTACTTCAAAAATCTCTTTCATACGTTTGGCAGTCATATCTTCTAAGCGGCTCATGGGGGCAGTAATGCCGGCATTATTGACCAAGGCAGTAATTCTACCCAATTTTTGCTGGCAGCTTTCAAACATTTCTACTAGCTCTTCTTCTTGAGAGATGTCTGCCTTTATTATAATTGCTTTTTGGCCTAGTTCTTTTATTTGCTTTGCTACTATTTCAGCTGAGCGAATATTTTCTTTGTAATTTATACAGACCTTATAGCCAGCTTTAGCGGCAGCAAGAGCTGTTGCTGCACCTATACCGCGACTTGCACCTGTTATTAGGATTGTTTTATTCATGCTTTTATTATAATTGATAATTTCTATAATGCTTATTTGCAATAAAAGTCGTAAACTAAGAAATGAAAAACTTAATAAAAGATATAAACTTTAACCTGTATCAGGTTCTAAATTCAGAAAAGCTCTTAGAAACTGAGCGCTATAAAGAGCACAGTAAAGAAATATTTGACGCAGTTATTGACACCGCCAAACGCATTGCCGAAGATTTGTTTGCACCACATAATACTAAGGCTGATGAAAATGAACCTCAGTTTGATGGTGACAGTGTCAAACTAATTCCAGAAACAAAAAAAGCCTGGGATGCATTTGCCGAAGCTGGTTTTTTGGCAACAGCTATGGATGAAGAATGGGATGGTAGCCAATTACCAGAGCTTATTGCTCGAGCCGTTTACCTAATATTCTGTGCTGCCAATGTTTCTACAAGTGTTTATCCATTTTTAACTATTGGGGTTGCTGAGCTAATTCATAGCTTTGCTAGCCAAAAGCAAAAGGAATTATATCTGCCAGCATTATTAGATGGCCGCTTTAGTGGCACTATGGCGTTAACCGAGCCAGAACAAGGCTCGGCACTAGCTGATATTAGTACTAGCGCCCAATTGCAAGCTGATGGCAGCTATTTGTTAAAAGGGCAAAAGATATTTATCTCTGCTGGAGAGCATGAGCTAAGCGACAATATTATTCATTTGGTATTGGCAAAAATTGAGGGCGCGCCTGCTGGTGTAAAAGGAATTTCGTTATTTATTTGCCCAAAATACTTAGTAAATGATGATGGCAGCCTGGGTGAACGCAATGATCTGGCAGTAACCGGTTTGTTGCATAAAATGGGCTATCGCAATGCCAGCTCTACCCTACTCAGCTTTGGTGACAATGACAATTGCAAAGCTTATTTGGTTGGTCAAGCCCACAAAGGCTTAAGCTATATGTTTTTAATGATGAACGGTGCTCGTATTGGTGTGGGTACTGGTGCTGCTGCTATCGGCTATGCTGGCTATAGCTATTCACTTAATTATGCTCATGAGCGTAAGCAAGGGCGTTTGCCATCTAACCGTGACCCCAGCAGCCCGCAGCTAAAAATAATCAAACATGCTGATGTTCGACGAATGCTCTTGGCTCAAAAATCTTATGTAGAGGGCAGTTTGGCAGTTTGTTTGTATGCAACTAGCTTACTGGATATTCAAAAAACTGGCACACAAGTAGAAAAGGATAATGCTTTGGCTCTGCTCGAGTTTTTGACCCCAGTGGTCAAATCTTGGCCTTCAAAATATGGCCCTAAAGCCAATGATTTAGCAATTCAGATATTAGCTGGAGCAGGCTATATGCGTGATCACCCAGTTGAGCAATATTATCGGGATAATCGTTTAAATGCCATTCATGAAGGCACTAGGGGCATTCAGGCAATTGACCTTTTGGGCCGCAAATTGGCATTTAATAAGTTTGAATATTATCAGGCATTTAAAGATGCGCTTCGTCAAACTATTAAAAAAAGTGAAAACAATCAAGAATGGGCCAAGGAGTTAGAAAGAGCATTAGCTCTACACGAGAAAACCAGCATGACCCTCTTAGCTCAAATGGCTAAAGATATTGATTTGGCTCTGGCCAATGCAAGCGAATATTTGGAATTTACTGGCAAAATAGTAATTGCTTGGCAGTGGCTAAAAATGGCTAATGCTGCCCAGCAGGCACTAGCCCAAAAGCCCAGAAACGAGCAAAAGAATTTTTATTTGGGTAAGTTGCAAGCTGCTCGTTATCATTTTGATTGGGAACTGCCCCAGATATATGCTCAGGCAGAATTACTAAGCTCTATGAATTCGGTTTGTTTTGATATGAAAGAAGAATGGTTTTAGAAGTTTTTGGGCATTTAGACGACACTATTAGCCCTGTAGCTAGCACTCCTAAGACTTATCTGTTTTAGATTTGGAATCTATCTCCAGCATATGCTTAGCCGCCATGCTTGTAACTGTATCAGTAGCTTTCATACGATTTTCTAGAGCTACCCCTACCCAGCTATTGTCTTGATCTGCTAATTGAACTGTCCAATATGTTTCATGCCCATACACCAATTCTCCTGTTGGCAATCGTTTCATTACTCTTTCTGACATAGTTTTTGCTTCTTGTCTTTTTATGAATGTTCCATCTCCACTAAAGACACTATGCCCATCTAGCAACTTACACCTCTTACTAAACATCTCCAGATTTGC
>CAMZLP010000149.1 GCA_947311535.1 uncultured Deinococcota bacterium
TACACTGATATTGGGATAGGTATTTGTGTTCATAACAATTCTTATCCCTTTTTATTTCCTTTGTCAATCTTTGGTCATACGAATTTTCCAGTTGTCTCCAAATAAGATTTGACAAGTTAGTTTGAAATCGATTACAATGCTTCCACATACAAGCAGTTTTTCGTCTCAAGTGCTCAGAAGGGTCTGACAAAATGACGGTACTAATAAAAGATGTTGCAGAACATGCAGGAGTTTCTAGTGCTACGGTTTCACGAGTGCTTAGCAATAAACCTCATGTGCGTGATGAACTAAAAGAACGTGTTCATAAAGCAGTTGCAGACCTCTCTTATGAGCCTAACCGAGTTGCTCGTAGCTTACGCTCACAGCGTTCGACAGTAATTGGTTTGGTCATTTCTGATATTAGAAATTCTTTTTATAATACAGTGGTAAGAGCCATAGAAGATGTTGCCTTTGAAAAAGGCTATGCCGTATTCTTGTGCAATACTGATGAAAACCCAGAAAAAGAATTATTTTATTTAAACCTTTTAAAGGCTGAAAAAGTAGCAGGCGTTATAATATCTCCTGCTAGAGAAAATGCTAGTAACTCTAGCTCGCTTACTAATGCTAATATTCCAGTAGTTGCCGTTGATAGGCGTATTCCAAACTTTGAAATGGACACCGTCTTAACCAACAATACTGAGGCTAGCTATCAGCTTATTTCACAATTAATAGCAAAAGGCCACAAGCGTATTGGAGCTGTTTTGTCTGACCTCTCTATTACTACAGGTCGTGAACGTTTTGAAGGCTATAAGCAGGCGATTTTAGACGCAGGCTTGGATTTTTCTGAGAATTTAGTACTCTCTGGTTTACCAATTGCCGAAGATGGCTATAGGCTTAGCTTGGATTTGCTCGAGCCTAAGCCCCTTATAACTGCCTTATTTACAGGAAACGAACTAATCACATTAGGAGCCTTAAAAGCTATTTATGAGCTGGGTCTAAATATTCCTGAAGATATAGAACTAGCCAGTTTTGATAAACTTGATTGGATTCCCTTTTTGCCAAAAATGAGTTTTGCAGAGCAGCCTAGCTATGAACTAGGCAAACAAGCAGCTCAGCTATTATTTGAAAGAATCTCAGGTTCTAATAAAGAGCCTCAAAATATAATTATCCCCTCAAAAATTCAATCTATTACCGAAACAAAAATCAAAATGGTAGCAAAAACACCATAGAAAGGAGATTCTAAAAGGCCGTCTATTTTAAGTTCATTCATGAAAGGGATTTATGAAAAAAATATTGTTAACATTATTCGCTTTAGCCGCTATGAGTTTTTCTTTGGCTCAATATGATGGCGTAGAAATTGATATCGTCACTTTTACAGGCCCCCAAATTGCCGAACCACTTCAACGCCGCGCACCTGAGTTTGAAGCTATGACTGGTGCAAAAGTAAATGTAATTACCGTGCCATTTTCTGACCTTTATCAGCAAGTTTTAACAGATTTGGCAACGGGTACCAATAGCTTTGATGGGGCAGTTTTTGCTCCTCAGTGGATGGTTGACTATGTTGTCCCTGGTTATTTAGAAGATTTGACAAATCGAGTTGCTGCTGATGAAGCCCTAGAGTGGGAAGATGTAGCTGGTTTTTTCCGTAACTTTAGTTCTACTTATCAAGGTAAAATCTATACTATCCCATTAGATGGCGACTTCCATATGGTTTACTACCGCACTGATGTTTTGGCAAAATTAAATCTTGCTCCACCAAGAACTTGGCAAGAATATTTAAATATTGCTGAGGCTGCCAATGGTATGGATATGAACGGTGATGGTGAAGCAGACTATGGTAGCTGTATTGGCAAAGCTCGTAATAACCAAGCTTATTGGTTCATTACTTCTATTGCTGCACCTATGCTGCAATCAAAAGGAACTTCGCAAGGTGCATTTTTTGATACCGAAAGTTTTAAGCCTTTAGTAAACAACCCAGCCTATGCAGCAGCTTTGCAAATTTATAAAGACTCTACTGCCTTTGGCCCACCTGATGAGCTTAACCTTGGTGTTGGTGATACCCGTGGTTTATGGAGTGCAGGCCGTTGTGCCCTAACGCTAGACTGGGGCGATATTGGTACCTTAGCTATTGAAGAAGGTTCAAAAGTAGCCAATACCACAGGTAGCGTTATTAACCCTGGCTCAAGCATGGTTTTAAATCGTGAGACAAATGAGCTAGAAGCTTGTAATGCAAGCCTTTGCCCGCATGCTGTTAATGGCATAAACTACGCTCCTTTTGCTGCCTTTGGTGGTTGGTCTGGCGCAATTAATGCTTCTGCTGATGATCAGGTAAAAGATGCCCTTTATGATTTCTTCAGCTACATGAATCAGCCATCTCAATCAAATGCTGATGTTACTGTTGGTATTACTGGCTTTAATCCTTACAGAACTTCTCAGTTTGAGAATATAGCTCCTTGGATTTCTGCTGGTATGAGCGAAGAATTTGCACTTAATTATCTAGGAGCTATTCAAGCTAGTTTAAATAGCCCTAATATGGTTTTGGATCTTAGAATTCCATTTAATCAGCGCTATCAGCAAAATGTATTAGATACTGCCTTGGCTCAATACCTAGCCGGTGAACTAAGTTTAGAAGAAACTATGGATCAAATTGAATCAGGTTGGAATGAAATAACTGACGAGCTTGGTCAAATTGAACAGTTAGATGCTTACCGAGGAACACTTGGAATTAAGTAGTTGCATTCATATTTCACTGTTAAAAAACACTGGAATATTTCTTAGTAGCTAGCTTTCCCTATTAAATTTCTCCTTCTGGATTGACTTTAAGCAATCCAGAAGGAATACCCTCTCAATTCAATATAACTTTTATTGAAGGTTTAAATCAAAGGTTTTAAGATTATTATGAATAAATCAAACAATATTGACCGTAGTTCTAATACGGGGGATAATATTATCAGCAACCCAGTTAATGATTGGCTAAACAACAACGCTGCAAATATATTTTTATTACCCGCAGTTATTATTATCCTTATATTATCAGTTTTTCCTCTTATTATTTCGGCCTATCTATCGTTATCTCGCTTTAAATTTGTGCGTGGTGGTTTTGATATAACTTTTGTAGGCCTCAAAAATTTCAAAAAGCTAATCACTGGCAGTGAAAAACGACACTTTAGAGGAAGTTTAGGAGATTTAAGTATTGCTCAATGGGCAGTTGTTGCTTTAGTAACAGTTTTTTTTATATATATTTTATGGTCTTATCTCAAAAGCAAAAATTTTAAAATAGCTGGTTTAATTTATCGAATCATAACATTTAGTATTTTTAGCTGGGGAACTTATTTTATTATGCAAAACCTGAGTGTAAATGGCCGCCCTGGCACAATTGTAGTGACTCTTGTTTATGTTTTCGTGGGTTTATTTTTTCAATATTTTATTGGCTTAGGCTTGGCATTATTAACAACTCAAAATCTCGTTGGCAAACGTATTTTTAGAGTTATATTTTTATTGCCAATGATGATTACCCCTGTTGGGGTTGGTTATACCTTCCGTATGATGACCGACACCAGCAAAGGCCCTTTTGAACCACTCTGGAAAGCTTTTGGATTATCTGACTTTTCTTGGGTTACCAGTGCTTGGGGTGCACGTTGGGCAGTTATTATCACTGACACTTGGCAGTGGACTCCATTTATTTTTATTATTTTATTGGCAGCTATAGAGGGTTTACCAAATGAATTATTTGAAGCGGCTCGAGTCGATGGTGCAAGCCGTTTACAAATACTCTGGAATATCACCCTACCTCAGATTATCCCAGTTAGTACAACAGTCATTTTAATCAGAATGATTGAGGCATTTAAAATTGTTGACTTACCTAATATTTTAACCTTTGGTGGGCCTGGCACTGCTACCGAATCTTTGACCTTGCATTCATTTTTTGCTTGGCGGGCTTTAGATGTTGGTCAATCTGCATCTGTAGCATATATGCTTATGTTTATTTCTTTATTTATTGGTATTAGTTATACAAATTTAATCTATCAAAGGTTTGTGAACTAATGTTTAAATCTAAAAAATTAAAACAACTTTCTATTTTAAGTAAAATTACTTCTTATCTAATCTTGTTTTTCTGGGCATTTATAGTCTTGTTTCCACTTTATTGGTTGCTAATAACCTCTTTCAAATTGCCATTTCAGGTAAATGACGGACCTTTTTATCTTCCTTTTATTGACTATAAACCGTCCTTGCATGCTTGGAAATATGTTTTTGTTGATGTTTTTAACGATATGGTACGCCCTTATAGCAATACTGTTATTGTTTCTATAGCTAGTTCAGTTTTAGCTTTGGTAGTTGGTGCTACGGCTGCTTACGGGTTAAGCAGATTTCAATACCGCCCCAGAATTGCTGCAATCTGGCTATTTATTGGCCTAGTTGCTCTAATTATCGCAGCTGTTAATTTTGGCATTGCGTGGCAAATTATGTTTACTGTTGCAGTAGTAATATTCTTTTTGGCTCTGCGTCCACTTTCAAAACGTTTTCCAAAATCAGTAAGCAATGACGATATTGCCTTTTGGCTAATATCTCAACGGATTTTACCGCCAGTTGCTGTAGTTATACCCATTTACGTAATGTTTCAGCAAGCTGGCTTATTGGATACCAAAATAGCCCTGATATTAACTTATATGGCAGTAAACTTGCCAATTGTAGTTTGGCTAATGCGTGACTATTTTACCAATATCCCAATCGAATTAGAAGAATCTGCCAAAGTTGACGGGGCATCTCCTTATCGGATTTTTTGGTCAATTGTGCTGCCATTGGCAACACCTGGGCTTGTAGCTACATTTCTATTTGTATTGGTCTTTGCTTGGAATGAATACATACTTTCACTATTTTTATCAAAAGCCAATGCCCAAACAATGCCATTACTAGTAGCTGCCCAAAACGCCACTCGTGGTCCGCAATGGTGGTATATGAGTGTTTATATTTTAATAATGATTATTCCAGTAATTGTTTTAGCCATTTTCTTAGAGCGTTATATTTCTCGTGGCTTGCTGGTTGGAGCAGTAAAAGGATAGTTAATAAAGGCTTGGAAGTTATGAAAAAACATTATCTAAAAAGCCTAAAAGGCTAGTAAAGGAGGAGAATTAAAAGAGAAGCTATCTATAAACACAGTTTTTATTTTACCGTGTTAATTGTAAAAAAAGAGACAAAAGCGTGTTCTTAGATAATAAATCTTGATATTCTATAATTATGGATATTTTAACTATTGGTGAGGCAGTCATAGATTTTAAGCAAAGCAAGAAACTCAGCTTTGAAGGTTTTGAAGGTGGTTCACCATTAAATGTGGCCGTTGCTGCAGCACGCTTGGGATCTAACGTTGGCTTTGCCGGACAAATTTCTGATGACTTATTTGGTAAGGTACTTTCTCAATACTTAGCGGCTAATAATATTGATACTAGCTTTTTGCTCGAGCATAATTCCCCTTCTAGCTTGGCATTTGTCGCCGAAATAAATGGTGATGCTAATTTTTCTTTTATGAATAATGGCGCAGCTGATACCCTTTATAATCCTCAACCCAGACCTAAATTTCCAAAAGATTTACAATTTTTAATGTTTGGAAGTATTAGCCTATTATCAGAGCCTACGGCAAGTTCAATAGAAGATATCGTAGCTCTACATCAAGATAGCTCTACAATAGTTTTTGACCCCAATATTCGTCCCGACTTAATTACAGATAAAGATGAGTACTTAAATAAGCTTTATAATTGGCTCAGTTTAGCAGATATTGTTAAGGTTTCCAGACAAGATTTAGAATGGCTTTATCCTACAATATTCTACGAAAACATTGCCTTAGATTGGCTCCAGCTAAAACCCACAGCCATAATAATTACTAACGGTGAAAAAGGTGCAAAACTCTATAGGCATGGTCAAAAAGTAATTTCTTCAAAAACTGTCAAGGTTGATGTTGTTGATACTGTTGCTGCTGGTGACACTTTCACAGGGGCATTGATGGTTTCTTTATTAAATAAAGATTTAAAAGATGTTTCTAACTCAGAATGGCAAGATAATTTGGATTTTGCTAATAGAGCAGCTGCCCTAAATTGTGCTCGAGCCGGTGCAAATCCACCAACAAGGGAGGAAATTAAGCAGTATTTTGAACTCTAAACTTAAACTCTTTCATTTTTAGGAGACAAGCTAATGACGGCAAATCTAAAACTAAAAGGCATAATAGTCCCAATTGTTAGCCCTTTTGACAAACATGGAAAGCTAGATGTTGAGGCACTAGAAGATTTAATTGAGTTTCTAATTGAGGCAGGTGTTCATGGGATTTTCCCAGCTGGCACCACTGGCGAGGGCCCTCTTTTAAGGCAAGCGGAGCGTTATCTCTTAGCAGAAAAAACAATTGAAAAAGTTGCTAATAGAGTGCCCGTAATAATACACTCAGGAGCAGTTAGTACCAAAGAAACCTTAGAATTAAGTAACCATGCCAAAACCATTGGTGCTCAAGCTGTGGCAATTATCCCACCATTTTATTTTAGCTACGGTGAGCAAGCCCTTTATGAGTTTTATGCAAAATTAGCAACAGAATTAGAAGACTTCCCTATTTTTCTTTACAATAACCCTGGAGTTGGTAATGCCAACAAACTTTCATATCAGCTAAGCAATAAATTATTACAAAAATATAGCAACATAATAGGCATGAAAGATAGCAGTGGTTCATTAGATTTATTGCTGCAACTTTCTGAAGAATTTAAAAACTTCTCGGCAGCTGTTGGTGGTGACGGACTTATACTAATGGCATCAACCATGGGCATTGATGCCTTTATCTCTGGCAATGCCAATGTTTTTCCAGAATTATTTGTCTCACTATATAATGCAGCCAGCCAAGGTGAAATTGAGATAGCCAGAGAATTACAGAAAAAAGTCAATCAAGTACGCCGAATACTTAAAGACGGTGGAGATTTATCTCTTTTTAAAGGCATAATGGCCAAACGTGGCATAAATGTTGGCCAAGTACGTTCACCGCTGTTAGCAGCATCCAACTCTCAGTTAGACCAGTGTCAGCAAGAACTAGCAACAATAGGCTTGCTGTAGCTGTATTCAACTTCTATCATCTGAAAGGAGGGTTTTTAGCTAAAGGATAATAGGCAAATAAAAAACTCTATATGACTTAAAAGCTCATAAGAGTAAATCAACCTTCTTAATTAAAAGAAGGGAAAGGTAAAATATGAAAAACAAATTGTTTGTATCAGTTTTAACAGGCTTAGTATTTATAATTCTAGGAAGCCTAAGCTTAGCCCAAGAAGTCACGTTACAATTTAGTTCTGTTAGTGTGCCTGATGATGCTCATACCAAAGGCATGCTTGTTTTTGCTGAGGAAGTGGCAAAATTGAGCAATGGAACTATGAAAGTAGAAGTGTTCCCTAGTGGACAGCTATTCACTCAAGATGGTGAGCAAGCCGCAATCAGGCGTGGTAATGTTGACATGATTTACTCTGGTCCAAACTGGCTAGCTGAATTTGTACCTTATATGTCTATGTTTGCAGCTCCTTATATGTTTAAAGATTACAATCATATGAGCAGCACTTTTAATGGTGATATTGGTCAAAAAATCTTTGATGATATTGCTGCTCAAACGGGTATGAGACCACTTGGTGCTTTTTACTTAGGAACTCGCGAGGTCAACTTACGTGATATTGGCCGCGAAGTAATGACTCCAGCAGATATGAAAGGTGTAAAACTACGTATGCCTAATAGCCCAACTTGGCTATTTATGGGTGAAACTCTTGGTGCAAACCCAACTCCATTGGCATTTAGCGAAGTTTACCTAGCGCTCCAGACAGGCACAATTGATGGTCAGGATAACCCACTACCAACCGATAAAAATGCTAAGTTTTACGAAGTCACTAAATATATTGTCTTAACTGACCACTTTATCAATCCTATCTTCCCTACAATCAATGAAGCCAAATGGCAATCTTTAAGCTCTGAGCAACAGGATATAATTATGCAAGCTCTAGAAACTGCCAGAGAATTTGTTGATAATCTTAATTTAGAACAAGAAGCCGAATTGTTAGATTTCTTTGTAGAAAAAGGAATGACTATAATCACGCCTGATAAGCAAGCCTTTATTGATTTCTCTCAAGAGATGGTTCTTGGAAATAAAGAAATGACCTCAGCTTGGGATATGGATTTATTCCAACAAATTCAAGACGCTGCTCAATAACTCTACATCTCCTGATTGGGGCATGGATACCATGCCCCAATCAAAGTAATATTTAGGAATACTAATGAAATTATTACAACAACTAATCAAAATAGTTTTAGATGTTATAGAAATCTACATTCCAACAATTAGTTTTATTATTTTATTCTCGGTTTTTAATTTACAGGTTTTTTATAGATATGCCCTCAACCAACCTCTTACTTGGCCACCCGAAATAATCAGCATCACCTTTTTATGGACAACAATATTAGCTGCTTCTTATGCACAGCGAGATAATGAGCATGTATCTTTTAGTATTATTTATGATCGTATTTCTAAGCGGGGTCAAATGCTTATGAGGCTAATAGCCAACAGCTTAGTAGCAATTGCATTTTTAGTGGCATTACAACCCACATATAGCTTTGTCATGTTCATGAGTTTTAAGAAGTCCACAGTATTTAAAATTCCCTATTCTATTATTTTCTTTCCAATGGTTATATTCTTAGTCTTAATTTCTGGACGAATGCTTTATGCAATTTATACAGATATTAAGCTTCTAAAAAAAGTCGGCTTTGGCGGCCTAGAACAAGGTGAAGCAGTATGAATCTACCCCTCATTGTATTTCTAGTTGGTTTTATTATTATGTTTATAACCCGCATGCCTCTTGCATTTGGCATGATGGCTACCTCGGTTGCCTATTTAGCTGTTGCTAATTTGGATATTGGTTTAATGGCTGAAAAGGTACTAACTAATTTATTTTCTACCTTTATTATTATTGCCGTACCTATGTTTGTTTTTACAGCCAAGGTAATGAACTCATCTAAAGTAAGTGATATGATTTTCAGCTTTGCTAATTCTATGGTTGGTAGGGTTCGTGGTAGTATGGGGCATGTAAATGTCATAGCTTCACTAATATTTTCTGGTATGACTGGCTCAGCCATTGCTGATGCATCTGGCGTAGGAATTTTAGAAATAGAGCAAATGAAAAAGCATGGCTATGATGACGGCTTTAGCTGTGCTATTACTGCCACCTCAGCAACTATTGGCCCAATATTTCCACCTAGTATCCCTATGATTTTTTATGCCATGCTCTCAGGTACCTCAATTGGCGCCCTATTTTTAGGAGGCATGCTCCCAGGGCTTTTAATGGCACTGGCCCTAATGATTTATATTGCATATATTGCTAATAAGCGTAAGTTTCCCTTAGGTCAACAATTTGTATTAACTACTTTTCTTAGTACTACTTTTAAAGCAATTCCTGCTTTATTAACCCCAGCAATATTACTGGGTGGCATATATGGCGGCGTTGTCACCCCAACAGAAGCAGGGGCATTAGCTGCTCTTTATGCCATTATAATTGCATTTTTTATATATCGCTCAATGGGCTTAGGAGAGCTTTTATCAGTAACTATTGATACAGTCAAAACAACTGGTATTTTATCATTAATTGTTGGGGCGGCTTTCACCTTTTCATTTATTGTAGCCAGAGAGCATATACCGCAAATGGTCGGTGGCTTTTTATTAAATATTACCGATAATAAATATATCCTCTTATTACTTATCAATCTTATTTTCTTATTACTAGGCATGTTTTTAGATACCTCAGCAATAATTTTGGTATTTATTCCCATGGTTTTACCATTGGTAAAGACTCTGGGGATTGATTTGGTTCATTTTGGTGTTGTTATTGTTTTAAACATGATGATTGGCTTAACTACACCGCCTTTTGGTATGTTGCTATTCATAACAGCGGGTATATCGGGGACATCGCTCAATAAGATTATCAAAGATACCCTACCAATAATTGGGGTTTTGATTGTAGTTTTATTTTTAATAACTTACATTCCTGAAATTGTGCTTTTTTTGCCCCACAAATTAGGCTTTTAACTGAAAGGGACTAATGACTAAATACAGTATAGGTTTAGATTTTGGAACTGAGTCGGCTCGAGCCGTACTAGTTGATACCGCTAACGGAGCAATAATTGCAACCGCGGTAGAACTGTATAAACATGGGGTGATTGATGATTACTTAACTACTAGTGGAGAAAAATTACCGCCAGATTGGGCTTTGCAGTGGCCTGGGGATTGGCTCGAGTCCACTCAAATCACAATTCAAAAAATAATGTCAGAAAGCAAAATTGAGCCCAATAATGTCATAGGCATAGGCTTAGACTTTACCGCCTGCACCATTTTACCTACCTTAAAAGATTCCACCCCCCTATGCGAACTAGAAAAATATCAAAACAACCCCCACGCTTTTGCCAAGCTCTGGAAACACCACGCAGCCCAACCCCAAGCTGATAAAGTCAATGCACTTGCTAAAAAACAATCTAAAAACTGGCTAGCACGCTATGGTGGCATAATCTCTAGTGAATGGTTAATACCAAAGGCTCTAGAAATTGTAGAAAATGCAGCAGAAATATATCAAGCAGCCGATTATATAATCGAAGCATCTGATTGGCTACCTTGGGTTCTAAGTGGAAAACTAAAACGTAACAGTTGTGCAGCTGGTTATAAAGACAATTGGCACAAAAATGATGGTGACGTTGATAGCAAGTTTTTAAGCGACTTAAATCCAAAACTTGCTAATCTATACAGTCAAAAACTTGCTGCTGAAGTTGTTCCAGCTGCTACAAAAATTGCTGGACTCAGTCAAAAATGGGCAAAAAAACTTGGCCTAAAAGAAGGAATTGCCATAGGCGCAGGTATTATAGATGCCCACTCCGCCCTCTTAGGTGGTGGCATTAGCAGCCCAAACCAGATGTTTATGATCATGGGCACTAGCAGTTGCCAGCTTGTTATGAGTAAAAAAGAAGTTTTGGCTGAGGGCATTAGCGGGGTAGTAGAAGACGGTATATTACCCGGATTATTTGCTTATGAAGCTGGTCAAGCTGGTGTCGGTGATATTTTTGCTTGGTTTGTAAAAAACCAAGTCCCTAGCGAATATCAAGAAAAAGCTAAAAAACAAAATATATCAGTCCACGAGCTTTTGAGCAATAAAGCCGCAAAGCTAAAAGTGGCTGAAAGCGGCTTATTAGTACTTGACTGGCTAAATGGTTGCCGTACTCCACTGGTTGATGCCGAATTAAGCGGCTTGGTTTTGGGTCTAAGTCTTTCTACAAAGCCCGAAGAAATTTACCGAGCCTTAATAGAAGCAACTGCTTTTGGCAACCGCTTAATAATTGAAAATTTTGAAGAACAAGGTATAAAAATTGAACGACTTGTCAGTGCTGGTGGCTTGAGTAAAAATAAATTCTTAATGCAAATATATGCTGATATCTTGCAACATGAAATTGAACTTGCTGCTAGCGAGCAAGCTTCAGCATTAGGTGCCGCTATGCTTGGAGCAGTTGCAGCTGGTAGCTATGATAATTTAAAACAAGCAATTGATAAAATGGCAGCAAAGCCCAAAGAAATCTATTATCCAAATTTAGAAAATAAAACTAAATATGACATCTTATATACTGAATACAAAAATCTTGTAAATTATTTTGGCAAACAAAGCAACTTAATGAAAACACTACGAAGCTTAAAAAACTCAAACTAACAGGAGGCTAAAAAAGTGGCAACAGATAAAAGTTTAAAGCAACAAAAACCCTTAAATCGCTTAATTGGCTCAATGCCCAAAATCGGTATTCGCCCAACTATAGATGGTCGTTTGGGTGGCGTACGAGAATCCTTAGAAGAGCAAATAATGAATATGGCCAAAAACGTGGCAAAGCTGCTAGAAAGCGAATTAAAACATGCCAACGGTTTGCCAGTTGAATGCGTTATTGCCGATAGCACTATTGGTGGAGTCGCTGAAGCAAGTAGCTGTGAAGAAAAGTTTGAGCGTGAGGGCGTAGAAGTTTCGCTGACTGTAACCACAGCTTGGTGCTATGGCTCCGAAACTATGGATATGCATCCAAGCAGACCAAAAGCAGTTTGGGGTTTTAACGGCACCGAACGCCCCGGAGCTGTTTATTTAGCAGCTGTGATGGCCGCTCACGCCCAAAAAGGCTTGCCTGCATTTTCTATTTACGGCAAAGACGTGCAAGACAGTAATGACAGTAACATACCCGAAGATATCAAGAAAAAGCTACTACAGTTTGCTAGATCAGGTCTTGCAATGGCACGTATGAAAAACAAATCTTATCTTTCTGTTGGTGGAATATCAATGGGCATAATGGGCTCATATGTAGTTCATGATTTCTTTGAAGATTACTTTGGCATGCGAGTAGAAGACATAGATATGAGTGAGCTTGCTAGGCGGGTAGAGGGCGGTATTTTTGACAAAAAAGAATATGTCAAAGCTCTAAAATGGACAAAACAATATTGCAAAGAGGGCAAAGATTATAATCCTAAAGATTTTAAACAAAGCCGTAAAGAAAAAGATGATGCTTGGGAATACTCAGTAAAAATGGCTCTAATTATGCGTGACCTTATGGTGGGCAACCCAGAACTTGCTAAGTTGGGCTTTGGCGAAGAGGCCTTAGGACACAATGCCCTAGTTGCAGGCTTTCAGGGCCAACGCCAATGGACTGATTACAAAGCTAATGGTGACTTTATGGAGGCAATCTTAAATAGCTCTTTTGATTGGAATGGCGTTCGCCAGCCTTATATAGTAGCTACTGAAAATGATGCTCTAAATGCTATGTCTATGTTATTTGGGCATTTATTAACTGGAGCAGCCCAAATTTTCGCTGATGTACGCACCTTTTGGAGCCCTGAAGCAGTGAAACGAGTTAGCGGCTATGAGCTAGAGGGAGCTGCTGCCAAAGGCTTTTTGCATCTAATCAACTCAGGGCCTGCTACTTTAGATGGAAGCGGTGAGCAGACTATAAACGATAAAGCAGCTATGAAAGCCTATTGGGAAATAACTAGCGAAGAGGCAAAAGCTTGCTTAGCTACAACTAGCTGGCATGCCGGCATGACCGAGTATTTTCGCGGCGGTGGTTGGTCTACAAAATATACTAGTAAAGCTGGAATGCCTGTCACAATGAGCCGAATTAATTTAATAAAAGGGTTAGGGGCAGTTTTGCAAATTGCTGAGGGCTATACAATAGAACTACCAAAACATGTTCACGAAGTACTAGACGAACGCACTAACCCAACTTGGCCAACAACTTGGTTTGTACCCAATACCAGTGCTGAAGGAGTCTTTAAAGATGTTTATACGGTAATGGCAAATTGGGGCTCTAACCATGGGGCAATCAGCTATGGGCATATTGGGGCTGAGCTTATTACCCTTGCCTCTATGCTGCGAATTCCAGTTTATATGCACAATGTGCCAAGCGAAAAAATCTTTAGGCCGCACGCTTGGGCAGCCTTTGGAACAAATGATTTAGAATCAGCAGATTTTAGGGCTTGTAAAGCCTATGGGCCGAATTATGGAAAGTCTAAACATTAACCAAGTTAGGAGATAGTAATGTCTATACCTAAAACAATGCGAGCTTTAATCTTAAGTGGACAAGGCTTTGGCGACTTAGAAATCAAAGAGATTCCTGTACCTAAGCCCGGGCCAAAACAATTATTGGCTCGAGTCGATGCCGCAGGTATATGTACTTCATTAGTTAAACTCATTGAACAGGGTCCAAAACATAGTTATTTATATGGCTGGAATACAAAAAAATACCCCATAATTCTCGGTGATGAGGGTTCCATTACTTTAGTAGAAGTTGGCAGTGAATTAGAAGATAAATATAAGCCTGGAGAACGATTTTGTATCCAACCCTCGGTGGATATAGCCCCTATTAACCACCGCGAACGATACCAAAACGTAGATTTAATTGAAAAAGTAGCGGTGAGCTATTCGCTCCCTGGTCATTTAGCTGAATATATTTTAGTAACCGAAGAAACTATTCAAGCAGATTGTTTGTTACCCATCTACGATAAAAGTATTCCTTATGCTCATGCAGCTAATGCCGAACCAATTTCTTGCTGTGTTTCTGGCCAAGACCATCATTTGCACTTATCCCAAAGCAAGCCAACTAGCAAAAGACAAGTTTCTAAAGGACTAAAAAAAGATGGTTTTACAGTAATTGTGGGTGCTGGCGCTATGGGTAGAATGCATATTGATATTGCTATGAGCTATTTACCAAGAGCGATACTAGTTGTAGATTTTATTTCGGACAGGCTCGAGCGCAGTCAAAAATTATTTGCCAATAAAGCCAAAAAGCTCGGTATCTCATTAGTATTAATAAACCCAAAAGAGCAAGATTTGATAAAAACAATTCTCAAACTAAACAAGAATCAACTGGCTGATGATGTCATAGTTGCCGTTGGTCTTGCCAAAGCAGTAGAAAGTGCCCAACACTATGTCGCTAGGCAAGGCGTATTAAACCTCTTTGGCGGGCTCAAAAAGGGCGAAGATAGCGTTGCTCTAGATGCTAGCATTATCCATTATAAAGAAATAAATATAACTGGTTCCTCGGGTGGTTCACCTTGGGATTTAGCAAAAACCTTAGAGCTTATGAGTGAGCAAAAGATTGAGGCAGGCAAACATATCAGCAGAATTGGCGACCTTGACCATGCCATAGATTTTATAAAAATGGTCAAAAATAAAGAACTTGACGGCAAAGCGATGATTTACCCACACAGAAGCACAAATGAAATATTATCAGTTGATGGCTGGAGTGCCAAAGATGAGCAGCGGTATTTGACAAATGGCTAAAGATGCAATGCATCACGTCTCTACTAGCACATTTCTTGGTTTTGGTTTTGGAGCAATCCAAACAGGGCTTTTTTTAAGCCAAGCATCAAAGAACTTTAAAAGAATAGTGGTTGCTTATAGACGGCCAGAAGTTATCTCAGCAATTAGAAAAAATAATGGCTATTTTAATCTAAACATTGCCCACAATGAGCATATAGAGACAACTAAACTTGGGCCAATTGAGATTTTCAATGTTAATAAAGAGCCTGATCAAAAAGAAATAATAGCGGCCATTGCCAATGCAGGTGAAATTAGCACCGCTCTTAGCAGCACCAAAGATTATCTGCAAAATAGCAAGGCTAGTATTCATAAATTATTAGCAAAGGGGTTAATCAAAAAAATCATTGCAGACAAGCCCAGCTGCATTATCTATACTGCCGAGAATGACAAGCAAGCGGCTCAAAAACTTTTTATCGCTATATTATCTGAAACTCCTAAAAAATATCATAGCGATTTAGAAAGCAAAGTCCAAATACTCAACACCGTAATTGGCAAAATGAGCATTACAATAAGAGATACTAAGATAATTCAGAAGCAAAAACTAGCTACGATTACACCCGAGCTCGAGCAAGCTTTTTTGGTAGAAGAATTCAGCCATATTTTAATTGAAAAAATAAGACTAAAAAATTTCAAAAGAGGCATAGAAAGCTTTGTAGAAAAGGATAAGCTTCTCCCCTTTGAAGAAGCCAAGCTTTATGGTCATAATGCAATTCATGCAATGGCTGCTTATTTGGCTTTGATTTTAGGGCTAAGATATATAAAGGATTTAAATGAAAATCTGCTCGATCTTTTACGAATTAGTTTTATGCAAGAGGTCGGGGCTGCCCTGATTAAAAAACACAGCGGAGTTGATGAGCTATTTACCCCAGATGGTTTTAAAGACTATAGCGAAAACTTGCTAAAACGAATGCAAAATCCTTATCTAAATGATACTGCCGAGCGAGTAGCTAGAGATCCGACTCGCAAATTGGCTTGGAATGATAGATTAATAGGTGCTATGCAGCTCTGCTTAAGTCAGGATATAGAACCAAAACGTTTGGCTTTGGGGGTTGCTGCCGCTTTACAAACAGTAGGTAAAACTGATGATTTTAAAAACTACTTAAATTCTATTTGGGATATAGAAAAAACTACTAGTGCTGATAGAGAGATTGTGCTCGAGTCTATCCAAATAGCAATAGATCAACTAAAGCACTGGCAATCCGACAACTGCTAAATAGACAGGAAAAATTACTTAAGAGCATACTCTTCGTAAGAGAACTAATTGATTACTTTTGGTATAATTTTGCTAGTATTGGTCATAAAAATACTATGCTTTCTTATCTAGATTTGGCCATGATATCTTTTCAGGCAATAAAATCAATTATTTATTTGGAAATATTTTCAAAGCTCCTGATAAATCACAAAAACTTCTCCATCAACAACTTCGGTTTGATAAATACGCAGTTTCTTTACAGCTGGCATAGTTCCAGCTCCAGTTGTCAAATTAAATTTAGCACCATGCCGCTCGCATTTTACTGCACCATCTAATAATTCACCATCATGCAATATGCCATTGTCATGGGTGCATTTATCTTCTAAAGCATAAAATTGACCAGCTTGCAAAATCACTAATACCGATCTATTAGCAATTTCAAAAGCCGTCATACTATCTTCTACAAAATCATTAATATTGCCAACTGATATTTTTTCCATTTTCATTATTTACCTCATGTCTAAAAAAGGGTGCGCTAAGTCACCCTTTTTACTTTGAAAAACCTATTTTCACATAGTGGTTTTCAGAACTATTTTAAAAATAGTTTATAGTTTTTCTTTAACTCCAGGCACACCCAGCTTAGCTTGTACTATTCTCTCTACATAGTCAGCAACTTTGGGCAAAGTAACGCGGCTTGTCACCTCATGCAAAAAACTTGTTACCAGCACATGCTCTGCTACTTCTTGCCTTAAGCCTCGGCTCATAAGATAAAAACGTTGATCTTCTGGAACTGGGCTAATTGTTGAACCATGTGAGCATTTAACATCATCAGCTTTTATTTCTAGCTGCGGTATAGATACAGCTGATGAGCTATCATCTAATAAAAAGTTACGATTTGTTTGATAAGCATCAGTTTTTTGGGCTGCCTCATCAACAATGATATTGCCAGAATAAACAGCTTGCGAAGCATCACGAAGCGCACCTTTAAATAGCAAATCACTGAAAGTATGATCCTGCTTATGAATTTGCAAAGTATAAGAATTATAGTGCTGAGCTTTATCTGCAAAATATAAACCCAGCATTTCGCTCTCGGCACCGGAACCATCTAAGGCACTCTCTACTTCTACCCTAGCTGCATCTGCACCTAGGTTTACAGTAAGGTTTTCCAAGCGGCTAGCTCGGCCTAAATGAGCTTTCATTTTGTTAATATGAGCAACGTTTCTGCTCCAATTTTGCAAATTTACATAGCGCAAGTTTGCACCATCTGCCATTATCAACTCAACTACCCCACTAGTGAATAGGCGCTCCTCAAAGTCATCACTAGTGTACTCATCAATAAAGCTTGCTTTGGCGTTGCTATCCAGCACAATTAAGGTTCTAGGAGCAATAAAGCCGCCGCTATCTGCGGTAATAAAAGCGCCCAAAGGCAAACTTAGCTCTACATTTTTTGGCACATAAACAAAGCTGCCATTTTCCCAAAAGGCTACATTTAGGGCGGAGTATTTAGTATCTGTATTAATGACCGTAAATAAATATTTTTTTACTAAATCTTCATGGGTTTTAATTGCAGAACGCAAATCACTAAAAACAACACCTTCTTCAGATATTTCTGCCTGCTGGTAGATTAGCTTATTAGCTTTGTGAACAATTATGCCCTCAGCATCAGAATCGGTAATACGCATTTGAATACGTTCTGAAATATCTGTAGTTTTAGCTTGGCTGGCTTCTAAGCCATCTATTGCAAATCTTTTAATATCTGTATAGCGCCAAACTTCGTCTCTGTTTGTAGGCCAAGGCATGCTTTCAAAGTTTTTAAAAGCAGCTCTACGAGCATCTGCTAGCCAACTAGGCTCATTATATTTTTCTATAATTGCCTCAACAGCTTCGATATTTAAGATTGGGTCTTTAACTAAGGTTGGCATTAACCGACACTACCTTCCATCTCGAGCTCAATCAAGCGGTTAAGTTCTACTGCATATTCTAGCGGTAATTCTTTGGCAACTGGTTCTAAAAACCCACGCACAATTAAAGCTGCTGCTTCGGCCTCGGGGATACCACGTGATTGCAAGTAAAATAGCTGTTCATCATTTAATTTACTCACTGATGCTTCATGGCCTACATGGGCAGTCTTTTCATCAATTTCAATATATGGATAGGTATCAGTTTTCGCTGTTTTATCTAATAATAGGGCATCACATTCTACATTACTCTTAGAATTATAAGCACCATCATATATTTTTACTAAACCACGATAGCTCGAGCGTCCACCATTTTTGGAAATAGACTTACTAATTACCGTACTACTAGTATTTGGCGCCGCATGAATCATTTTGGCACCTGCATCTTGCACTTGGCCTTTATTGGCAAATGCTATTGATAAAACCTCACCTTTTGCGCCCTCGCCGATTAATACACAGCTCGGATACTTCATGGTTACTTTAGAACCAAGATTACCGTCTAACCAGCGCATAGAAGCATTCTTGTTTACAATTGCCCTTTGGGTAACCAAATTATAAACATTATGCGACCAATTTTGAATTGTAGAATAACGCACTTCAGCATCATCTTTCACAATTATTTCTATAACACCAGAATGAAAAGAATTAGAATTATAAGAAGGTGCCGTGCAGCCCTCGATATAGTGCAGCTTTGCACCCTTTTCAGCAATAATCAAGGTGCGTTCAAATTGACCCATATTTTCAGCATTTAACAAAAAGTAAGCTTGCAGTGGCACATCAATTTCTACCCCAGCCGGCACATAAACAAAAGAACCGCCTGACCAAACCGCACTGTTTACAGCCGCAAAATAGTTGTCTTCTGGTGGTACTACTGTGGCAAAATGCTCTCTAAATATCTCTGGGTACTCCCGCAAGCCTGTTTCGGTATCCAAAAAGATTACACCTTGCTTTTCCCATTCTTCTTTTAATGAATGGTAGACCATTTCACTCTCGTATTGAGCACCAACTCCGGCCAGTACTTTTTGCTCAGCTTCTGGTATACCTAAGCGATCATAAGTTGCCCGCACTTCGTCGGGTACTTCATCCCAATCTGCAAAAGTACCTTGGCGGTCTTCTGGCCGAATATAAAAATAGATATCATCAAAATTTAAATCACTAATATCTGGGCCCCACTTTGGCCAGCCCTTTTTATTAGCAATTTTTAAAGCATTTAATCTAAACTCGAGCATCCACTCGGGCTCTTCTTTCATAGCACTAATTTCTCTTACTACTTTTTCAGTTAGACCCTTATCAGATTTAAAAGCATAGTCTTCTTTTAATTTAAAATCATATTGGTTCTCATGCTGCATTCCTTCTAGTTTGGCAGCATCTGGATGAGCTTGGGTATTAGGCATTATTAAACTCCTACTTCTTGTGTTAGCCAGTCGTAACCTTTTTTATCTAGCTCCATGGCTAGCTCTTTTGGTCCGGTTTTAACAATTTGACCGTCATACATAACATGCACCTTATCGGGCACGATATGGTTTAGTAAACGCTGATAATGAGTGATCACAAGTGCTCCAAATTCTGGCCCACGGGCTGCATTAACCCCATGAGAAACTATTTTTAAGGCATCAACATCAAGCCCAGAATCAGTTTCATCTAAAATAGAATATTTTGGTTCTAAAACTAACATCTGCAAAATTTCACTGCGTTTTTTCTCACCGCCAGAAAAGCCTTCATGTAAATTGCGTTCTAAAATTGACTCATCCCAGTTTAAATTCTTAATAGCATCTTGTAATTTGTTATAAAATTCCATAACTTCTATTTCGTCGCCTTCATCACGGCGTGCATTTAGGGCTAGCCTTAAAAAATTAGCCATAGACACTCCTGGCACTTCTACTGGGTATTGAAAAGCTAGATACAAACCGGCTCGAGCCCGTTCATCAGCTTCTAGTTCTAAAATACTCTCTCCATCAACTAAAATATTACCGCTAGTTATTTCATAGCTAGGGTCGCCAGCTATAACTTTAGCCAATGTCGATTTACCCGAGCCATTTGGCCCCATAAGAGCATGAACTTCCGATTTGGGTAAAATTAAATTCACCCCTTTTAGTATCTCTTCTCCGCCTTCGACTCGAGCATGTAAGTTTACAATTTCTAACTGATTTTTTTGCATTAAGGTACCTCATCTATTCTATAAAATAAAAGCTACTTTTTAGGAACTACTCCTAAAAAGAATTATATACCATTAAAACGAATAACTGAGTAATTTGCTAGGAATTAATCTTTGCCTGCCCTAAACCATCCAAAAATACCCTTTTTCTTAGGCGAAGTGTTTTTATTTGGGGTTTCTTTTTTCTTAGCTTTGCTTTGCCTTGATGATCTACCTGTTTTTATATCATCACTCAAATGCTCTAAAGCCTGATTGTATTCATCTATAAATTCTCGAGTTGTTTTGAAGCGCTTCTCTGGATCACGTGACATAGATTTAGATACAATCTTACTAATACTGTCAGGAATATCTTTGCGGTAATGGCGGATATTTCTGGGTATGCTGCCTAAATGCTGTAGCATTAGTTCGTCATAACTGCTACCAGTAAATGGTCGCTTGTTAGTTAAAACTTCATAAGCCAAAATACCTAAACTATAGATATCAGCTTGCACCGTTGGTACTTTGCCTTCAAATATTTCAGGAGCCATATAATAGGCTGTACCCACTCTATCTGTTGTTCTATCTGTCATAAATATGCCAGTACCAAAATCAGCCAATTTAACCACACCATCTTGGTCTAAAAGAATATTAGCAGGTTTAACATCTCGGTGAAACACTTGTCTAGAATGAGCATAAGCTAAGCCTCGAGCAACTTCGATAATATATCGAGAGGCTGATTTAAAGTCCAGATTATTTTTGTACAATAACTCATCTAAACTACCACCGGAGCAATACTCGGTAGATAAAAACGCCTTCTCCCCTGTTGGGAAGCCCTCAAAAGCACGTATTACATGTTTATGCTGTCTATTTGCATTTAAACTAACTGTAATCTGAACTTCATTTTCAAACATTCTTCGTAAAACTGGTCTAACATGGAGCTCAGGCCTTGGCAGTTTTAATGCTAATTGTCCAAACCTTGCATGCTCTGCTAAATACACATAAGACGTTTGCCCAGAACCAAGGAATTTTATAACCTTGTATTCTTTTGGTACATATTTTGGCTTAGGATCTCTTGTATTCACATCGCACCTATTATAAATCTATACTATCCCCAGCTTGCATAACTATACAGCTAGTACTTGTATTTGCTTCAACTTTTTCTTTAAACTCATATGGATCTTGTTTAATTAAATCAAAGGTGTTGTAATGAATTGGAACAACCCTTTTTGGTTTTAAAAACCTTAGTGCCTCGAGGGCATCATCAGAGCCCATAGTAAAATTATCACCGATTGGCAAAAATGCCAAATCAATAGATTTTGCACCTATAAGAATCATGTCTGAAAAAAGAGCTGTATCACCTGCATGGTAAATACGCTTACCTTCAATTTCTAAAACTATGCCCATTGGCATACCGCCATAGCTACCATCATCAAAGCTACTAGAGTGCCATGCTGGCGTAAAGCTTAGTTTTCCAAATGGGAAAGTATAGCTACCACCAATACCCATTGGATGAATATTTAAACCTTGGGCAGCAAAATGGTTGGCAATTTCAAAATTAGAGATTACTAATGC
Organism: uncultured Deinococcota bacterium; assembly: GCA_947311535.1. Classification (GTDB taxonomy): domain Bacteria; phylum Deinococcota; class Deinococci; order Deinococcales; family Trueperaceae; genus CAMZLP01. Next base: position 21,718 of record CAMZLP010000149.1, read on the forward strand.
TCCAGTGCGTTTGGCGATTTCATAGGTATCGCCGATATGGTCTCCATGAGCATGGCTTAAAATGATATGACTAGGCGAATAATCATCTGCCTTAGCAACTGCAAAAGGGTTACCGCTAATAAATGGATCTATCAAAATATTACTAGCAGCTATTTTAAGTTCTAAAGCAGAGTGCCCTAAATACTTAATCATAATCATACCCCCCTTTCACAATAACATAATTCATTAACAATAAGTTTAGCATGGTTTTAATTGTGTAAACGTGGATTTTCTTAAGTTTTGTTAGTAATTTGTTAGTAAATTTCATAAAATTGGCTATCTAAACTGAAAGAAATAATAATTTGTGTGAAAATAGATTAATTGCTTGAAAGATAATGTCAAACTTTAAGAAAATGGAGAACAAATGTGAAAAAAATATTAGTTTTAATATTATTATTTTATTTTTCAATTAGCTTTGCCGCAGGAGATAGCTTGGTTTATGATTCTACAACTAAAACTCTTAGCTATATAATTGACTATGATCGCTTAGTTGTAAATGCCAAGGTTCAAAGATGTAGCCCAGAGGCTTTTAAAGATGGTCTTTTACACAGTGTATTAAATAATATATTTCTATTTTTACCCTATGAAGCAAGCTTTCGTGATGAGGTGGAATTATTAGAAGTACGAGTTTTAAAAACTGCTGAGGACGGTTCTGAAGAGCTAGTTTTAAAAGCTAGTTCTAGCCTAGAGGCTTTGACGGCAACCAATGAGCGATTTAGAGTTTTTATGAATGCTTTTAATTCTACTAATGCTAGTTATTGTTTTGCTGTTAGCCAAGAAACTATGAAATCATGGCTAAATACACTATTTGCTCGAGGCGGTGAACTTGTATACAGTGATGAGATTTTTGACATTAAATTGCCAGAACTAGTTAATTTTAATAAAAACCCTGATACCAATATAATTGGGCAAAACAGTAGCGAAGAAACAGCCAATAGCCTAGAAACAAAAACCCAAAATAAAGAAAGCACAACTATTGAGGGAGAAAAATACTATATTGTCCCATTCATCACAGATAAACCCCTTAGGAAGTTTGATAAAGCTTTGGATATGCTCGAGCCCAATCAAGACTATTACGCTTTTATAGAAACTAGCAAAGGTACAATGTTAGTAGATATATTTGAAGACAAAACCCCAAAAACCGTAAATAACTTTGTATTTTTGAGCCTAAACCATTTTTATGAAAACTTAGACTTTTTTAATGTAATAGACGGCTTTATAGCCCAAACTGGTGACCCAAGCGGTAGCGGCAGCGGTAGTGCTGGCTATTTATTTGATGATGAAATATATACCGCCTACAGCCACGGAGCAGCTGGGGTTATGTCTATGGCAAATTCTGGACCAAATACCAATAGCTCACAATTTTTATTTACCTTGGGCCCAGCCCCAAGGTTAGATAGAAATAATTCAATATTTGGAGCAGTTGTTGCAGGGGTTGAAGTTTTAGAATTATTAGAAAAAACTGATTTAAGCGACCCAATTGCAATTGCTAGTTTAGATAATTCTTTGGGGTTATTAGCAATTCAGGGAATTAACTTAGGTGCTGATGAAGATTTAACTCTAAAAGAATATATTGAAAGCAAGCTGGGTAGCTTACCCGAGGAGAATGCTCGAGCCAAGCTGGATAGTTACAGCTTTATAATCTCTGCAAATCCTCAAACAGATAAATTAGCAGTTAGTTTTTATAATAGGCCAGACATTATTAAATCTATTATCATTCTTCAAAAGGCTGAATGATTTATGAAGCTGCAATGCTTGCATATTTATTAGTAATTCAGGTATTCTTTAGCATGAAGTTATTTACTTCAAAACAAAGGAGTTAGAATATGAAAAAGTTAGTTATATTGTTAGCATTTTTGCTACTAGCAACAACTTTTGCCCAAGGTTTAGGTGGAAGAGAAGTAGTTGTTGGTTCAGATACTACCTATCCACCTTTTGAAACAATTAATGCAAACGGCGAAGCTGAGGGTTTTGATGTTGACCTTGTCAACGCAATTTGTGCAAAAATTGACTGTGTAGTAACAATAAAGACATATGCATGGGACGGCATGATGGCAGCAGTTGGTGCTGGTGAATTTGTTGATTTTGATATGATTGCATCTGGTGTTTCTATAACAGCAGAAAGAGATGAAACTGCTGATTTTAGTAACCCTTATTTAGTAGTAAATCAAGCAATTACTGTTTCAGTTGATAATGAAGCTTTAACAGTTGATGATTTCTCTGCTGAAGCTAGTACTTTGACTTTAGCAGCTCAATTAGGCACTACTAATGCTGAGCTAGCCTTAGACTTAGTAGGTCAAGATCGCCTAAGAACTTATGATGATTTTAATAGCGCTATCCTTGCTCTTTTACAGGGTGATGTTGATGGTGTAATTATTGATGGCGTTACTGCTGATGCTTTTGTTGACCAATATGCTGGTGAGCTTGTTGTAAATATTCGTGGCTTAAGCAATGACCCATTAGGGCTTGTTTTTCCACCTGATTCAGAATTATTAGATGCTTTTAATGCTGGTCTTGCAATGATTAAAGCTGATGGCACATTAGACGCTCTTATTATTAAATGGTTTGGCGAATAAGTTTTAAGTTTTGATATTTAGCGACCTTTTTATTGAGAAGGTCGCTTTTTTTATATGTTAAGCTTTATTATTACTCAATGATTGGAACTACTAACTAATGTCACATCAACCCCTTAAGCCTGGTGGAATACCTTTTTTACGTAAAATAAAACCAAGTTACTTAGTTTTACTTGCCCTTGTACCGCTTTTTATTTATCTTTTTACTCAAAATAAATTATATAGAGAGGCATTCATTTTTATTCTTCCTGGCTTAAAAATGACCTTGGCTTTAAGTATTAGCGGTTACTTACTAGCATCAATTCTAGGTTTACTTGTTGCGGGCATGCAGTTCTTAGTTGCCAAACCAAGAACACTAATAAGCTATACAATCGCTGGACTAGTATTAGTAGCAATATCTCTAAGCCTACTACGCGTTCCACAAAACACATATGTTCTTGTTGGTGAGGCAACTGGCACAATAGCAATAATCAAGAATACACCAAAAGAAGTAAGTGACCCTATTAGAAGTGGTGCATACAGTGAAACTGCAGGCAAAAGAAAGTTTAGAGCTGTTCCTACAGCAGAAATTGCTCTTGGGCGACTTAACGACCCAAACTACAATTATACAGCTGTACTAATTCCAAAAGATAAAGTACCAGCTGATAGCAATATTGTTTGGGAAAAATCGGTAATGTCACAAAATGTCAAAAATGCATTTATGCTTTTACTGGGGCTTGGTATTTTTACTTTACTTTTATGCTTTGGGAGTTGGCATAGTGGTGAGCACCCTTTAACAATATTTGCCGAACTATATATTGATTTAATCAGGGGTATACCGATGCTAGTTTTAATTATTTTCATTGGTTTAATACTACCCGGAGTATTGCAAAAAATGAATATTCTATTTGAACCCGAAAACGAGTTTTTAAGGAATTTACAAAGAGGTACAGCGGCTATTGGTCTGGCTTATGCTGCTTATATGGCAGAAATTTTTAGAGCTGGGATTCAAGCAATACCAAAAGGGCAATTAGAAGCTGGTAGAAGTATAGGTTTAACAGGTACTCAAGTTGTTCGCTTTATTATTTTACCTCAGGCATTAAAGATAGTAATGCCCCCTTTAGGCAATGAGTTTATAGCTATGCTAAAAGATACAGCTATAATTTCCTTGATTGGTGCTGGTGAGCTTGCCAGAAAATCCAGAGAATTTGGGGCGGCAAAATTAAATAATCTTCCACCATATTATACGGTGTCATTTATATATGTTTTACTTACTCTTAGCGCCTCGAGCATACTCAAATGGTTAGAAAAAAGAACCAATAACGAAGAGCGTTAATAAAAAGGACTTAGATAAATACCTTAGGAAATGTACTTTTTAAACTTAAAACTATTTCCTTATATTGAAATTGATTTTTATTGCTATTGCTGCTATTGGCTCGAGCCTATCCAAATATATAGAAACTAAAAACCACCTATATCCCCTCAGCTAAAAATAATAAGCTATGGTTTAAAAACCATAGCTTATTATTTTTCTATTTAAGCAATTAACCTATAAAGGGAAATGCCCCTAATAGTTTTTTAGGCTGATCTACATCAATCTTAGCCGCTTCTACAAAATCAATCTTACTAGAGTTTTTTTGAGTTTTCGACTTTGACTCGGTATTATAAATACTATTAGTACCAGCAATTGTTGCTTTTATATCTTGCATTTAATATGATCCTAAACCACTTGGAATGTAATTACTATTACTAGTAATTAAGATTTTATCTAATTTTGTTCCAGCTTCACGCAAAGAAATATTTAAACTATGTTCTCCAGCAGGAAGATAGATAGATACTGATTTCCAATACCAAGAGCCCTGTCGGAAATTAAATGATTTCTTTGCACGATTATCCACTTGCACAAAGAAGCTGTTTGAATCTCCATCAACGCCATAAGAACGAAGCCAAATTTTATATGTTCCAGCATTATTAATTTTAAGCTTATAGCTTAATTTTGCATTTGGGTTACCATTACCATCTTTATCATTACCAAGTGATTGAGGAGTCACCATATAAGAGCCACCAGATATATTCCAAGATGAGCCACTCCCCCAAGTAAAGCCACCGCTAACACTAGATGGTGCTTCTGCCTCTAGCCATGTTTTATCAGTATTGCTAACACTGTATCTATCATTTGTTGCCCAAACTACCGCAGTATCAAAGAAAGCTGCTCCATAGTTATTGATACTTAAATCATCGTAATTCTGAAAGAACATGCCAACTCGCTTAGCAGCCGCATGAGTACCACCTAATGCTACACCCTTTTCATAGGCAAAGAATACAACTTTATTATAAAAATCACTAGGTACGGCAGCTACTATAATAGCTGAAGAATAAACCTTGGCATAAGCAAGTTTATTTTCGGATGGGATATTAGAGTCGTTATAAACAGTCACATAGTCATATTTTGAATACCCCATCGAAAGCGGATGTGTATTTCTAATTCTTAAGCGCTTTTGATTTGAAATATCACCAACAGAATAGCCAATGCTCATATCATCAAAAATTTCATCTTCCCAAGTAATTACCGGGACTGCTACATCTCGAAACTTAGTATTAACAGAATTACCGTCAACTGAACTAGATATAAGGACTAAATCCTTATTTCTTGCCTGAGCAGCATAAGAGCTAGAATCTTTTACAACAGTTACCTTAAAGCCTAATAGCTCAAGTCTTTCTCTAAAAAACTTATCACTTGCATTTAAAGATAAACTACCTGCTACAAACAAAGCCGTTCTGGCCGGACTAGGTGCAGAGTTACCTAATGAGGATAAAAAGTTCTCAATATTTAATAAGCTACCAAGTTTACCCGCATAGTAGGGATTATAATCATTGATACTTGTTCCATAAGCCTTAATTCTCCATTTTAATGTATCTCTTCTTAATGCGCTTGGGTTTTGACCCAAAGCCAAAGCAACGGCACCAGAAGCTATTGGTGCCGCAAAAGATGTACCCTGAACAGAAGCCCTCGTGCCATTTGGAAAAGCAGTTAACAAGCCTTCGGCTGGCACAACAACATCTAGTTTATTAGAACTATAGTTAGAAAAACTAGA